>DATEDH010000132.1:0-5302 GCA_035281765.1 Gemmatimonadaceae bacterium | reverse complement strand
TAGTTGCGGCGCGGCTGCATGTGCCGGAAACGCTGCATACTCCTGAGATCAGGAATGGAGGAATCGCGCGCCTCGATTCGTTCATTCCCGCGTTCCACGGGTCGGCCGCGAATCTCACGATCATCGTTGCTCTGATCGCGGCCGGGCTCACCTGGTTCTACCTGTTCAGGATGCGCCGCGGCTACGAGATGCGAGCTGTCGGCATGCAGCCGGAAGCAGCGGAATATGGTGGAGTGAGCGTCGGTGCAACGTGGATGCGCGCGATGATCATATCCGGCGCAATCGCCGGACTTGGCGGCGTGAACTACGTGCTCGGCTACAAGAATTATTACGAAGAAGGATTTGCAGGTGGATCGGGCTTCCTTGGAATCGCTGTCGCGCTCGTTGGTCGCAATCATCCTGTCGGCGTGGTGCTCGCGGCGTTGTTCTTTGCAACTCTTTCTCAGGGCGGACTCGCGATTCACGCGTTCGTGCCCAAGCAGATGGTTGAAGTCCTTCAGGGTGTCGTCATTCTCGCTGTTGCGATGTCAGTCCCCGAAGTTCGCACTGCCCTTCGCAGGGCTCGCAAGCCGGTGGCTGCATGAACCCGATCTCGTTCATCACGCAGATGATCCGCATTGCGGTGCCGTATCTCTTTGCGGCAAGCGGCGGTGTCATCGCGGAGCGTTCAGGCATCATCAGCCTCGGCCTCGAAGGCTACATGCTCTCCGGCGCGTTCGGCGCAACGCTCGGCGCGCATTACACGGGCAGCGCATGGATCGGTGTTCTATGCGGAATGTTCGGTGGACTGATCTTCGGATTGCTTCAGGCCATTGCTTCAATCAGATATCGCGCTGACCAGGTCGTGACGGGAATCGCGATCAACTTGCTCGCGATCGGCGTAACACGATTCTTTCTCAAGCTCGCGTTTGCAAGCTCGTCGAATTCTCCGCGCATCGCGGGCTTTGGTGGAGATCCGGCGTGGCACGGCTTTGACAATCCCCTGCTGTGGCTGGGATTGCTCATCGTTCCCGTTCTTGCGTTCCTGATGTATCGCACGCCGTACGGTTTACGCGTTCGCGCGGTTGGCGAGCATCCTGACGCTGCAGCGAGTCTCGGAATCAAGACTAATGTGGTTCGCTACATCGCGGTTGGTCTCTCCGGAATTCTTGCTGGGCTGGGTGGAGTTTTTCTCGCACTCGATCAGCATCAATTCACCGATCAGATGACAGCCGGCCGCGGATTCATTGCTGTCGCAGCAGTGATATTTGGACGATGGGATCCCGTGCGTGCCGCGCTTGCGTGCTTCCTCTTTGCAGCGGCAGAAACACTTCAGATCCAGCTTCAGGGCAATCAGCTCATTCCGTCGCAGTTCATCGAGATGATTCCTTATCTGCTGACCATCATCGCTCTTGCGGGGGTTGTCGGCCGGGCTGTGCCGCCGGCTGCGCTGGGTAAAGCCGCCGAGTAGCGCATGCTGAAGAAGCTGCTCGTTCTTATCGTGACCGCGTTCGTGGACATGGTGGGACTCCTTATGGTGATCCCGCTGATGCCGTTCTACGCGCGCGACCTCGGCGCGGGCTCGCTGATGGTGACAATTCTCGTCGTGTCGTTCACCGCTGCGCAGTTGTTGAGTGCGCCACTCTGGGGACGATTCTCCGACAAGTATGGACGTCGCCCCGCGCTTCTTGTTGGTCTTGGTGCTGCCGCGGTTGCTTACGTCGTATTCGCATACGCGAATTCAATCTGGTTGCTTCTCTTATCGCGTATCGTGCAGGGCGCGGGCGGCGGAACTGTCGGAGTAATTCAGGCGTACGTTGCGGATTCCACCGAGCCTGACAATCGCGCGAAAGCACTTGGCTGGCTGTCGGCAGCAACGAATCTTGGTGTCGCACTTGGTCCGCCGCTTGGATCCCTTGCTTTGATATTCGGTCACAGCGGGCCTGGAGTGTTCGCCGCGGTGCTGTGCCTGATCAACATGGGGTTTGCGTGGCGATATCTTCGCGAATCACGCGACATGGAAGATGCGAGAGTTGCGGTTCGAAAACGCGGCGCATCCCGCGAGGCAATTGCGCGAGTTGTAACACATGCAACAGAGCCGGGCCCGCGCTTGATCTGGATCTATGCAATCGCGATGGGCGCATTTTCTGCCGTCACCGCGATTCTCCCGTTGTTCCTGGCAGATCAGTTCGGAATCGGCGAGAAGAAGATCTGGATATTCTTCACTTACATCGGCGCGATATCAGTGATCACGCGTGCTGGATTTCTGGGAAGGATGGTCGAGAAATTCGGCGAGGCCCGGCTTTCACGAATCGGACTGGTGATGCTTGCGCTTGGCCTCGCGTCATATCCGTTCGTGCACAGCTACGTGCTTCTCGCGCTGACAATTGCTCTCGTTCCACTCGGCACTGCTTTCACGTTCCCGTGTGTAACGTCACTGCTTTCGCGCGTGATTCCATCGAGTGAGCGCGGGCTATATATGGGAGTTCAGCAGACATACGGCGGACTGTCACGCGTTGTCGTTCCACTCTGGGCCGGATTCTCGTACGATCATTTCGGGCGCGGAATTCCCTTCCTCACTTCCGCTGCGCTTGTGCTTGGATCGCTCTTCCTCGGATTGGGCGTGCAGGACGGTCGACAGAAGGTCGCTGCAGTCTCGCAATAGCTACGCGATCCTTTCCTCGAGACTCCGGGCGGTCAGCGTCATTCCAAGGACAAGAAGAATAAGGAGCACGCTGTAGGAAGCCGCCGTTCCGAATGCGAGGGCGCGAAGCTGCGCGAGAATCTCGAGTGATATGGGCCGGTTGGCATGCGTGTACAGCACGACGCTCGCAACGAACTCACCAACTGCGGTTACAGCGGCCAACAATCCTCCGGCAATAAGCCCGGGCCGCGCAGCAGGCAGAATCACGCGGCGCATCGTAAGCCACCATGTTGCGCCAAGTCCGCGGGCCGCATCCTCGAGCGACGCGTCCATCTGTCGAAGGGAGCTTTCAACCGCGGTGGACACGAGCGGGATATTTCGAATGAAGTATGCGAGAGGAAGAATCCAGAACGATCCAACGAGAAGCACGCGCAGCGACAGCAGGTCATTCCTGTTGAATGTCGCTGCGAGCCCAAGCGCGATTGCAGTTGCAGGAATTGCCCACGGCAGCGCTGTCAGAATTTCCAGGAGCTTCCTGCCCGTGAACTTTCGCATCACGATGAGATAGGCAGCAACGAAGCACACAAGTACGTTCGCAGCGGTTGCGATCAACGACATCCAGATGCTGTTCATGATCGGCTTCCAGAGCTGCGCCTCGGTGAACAGCCGCCGGTAATTGTCCATCGTGTAGTCGGGCGGCAGAACCTGAGTGGTCCAGGTCCCGTCCCTCGCGAAAGACACGAGGACGACCATCAGATGCGGTAGAATTAGTATCACAACGGTAATAATTGACAGCACCGCCGCTATTATCTGCGTCTTGCGCGACTTGAGAACTTTTCGTGTTGCGGCGCCCTTCCCTGACGACGTGTACTTTCGCTTTCCTTCCAGCCACCGGAACACCAGCAGTCCCGCCACTGCGCTGAGCGCCAGAACCGTCGTCTCGACATAGGCCAGCCCCATCGAGCCGTTCAGCTTGGACGCCACGATCTGCGTCGACAACACTCGTATTCCGCCGCCGAAGATATACGGGGCTGAGAACGAGCCGAGTGATGTCATGAACACAAGCAGCATGGAGCCGGCGAGTGCGGGAGTGAGAAGCGGGAGCGTTACTCGACGCAGCCTCTGCCATGATGTTGCGCCTAGTCCAGCTCCAGCTTCATCGAGAGTCGTATCGAACCTGTCGAGTCCTGCCGATACGAAAAGAAACACGTAAACGTACATCGTGTACGCGTGCACGAAGATGATCGCCCAGACGCCGGTCAGCCTCCACGGCGCCTCGCTCATTCCAAACAATTTCTGGATCGCGCGCGTTACGAGCCCGCTTTCACCATACAGGAATAGAAATGCAATCACGCCAACGAGCGGAGGAAGCGCAGCAGGAAGCGTTGCGACCGCCTTGAGAATGCGTCTGCCCGGGAATTCAAAGCGGCTCAATAGAAACGCCAGCGGCACACCGATGATTACGGAGGCGACGACGGATGCAATCGAGATCACGATGCTTGTCGTCAGCGCCTCTCTATCTGTCGGGCTCGCCATGAACTCGCGCCAGTGGCCAAGTCCGTTTTCAAAGCTGCCGGCTATGACGGCGATGTTGGGGTAGACGACCGTCCACATGAGAAGAGCAAGGACAGGTAGTGCGAGCGTCCATGTCTCCTTCCCGCCACGCTTCATTCCGCGCTCACTACCGGCACTGGCTCTCGCGAAACGATCACGCCTGCAAGCTCACCCTCGCGCAGGTTCATGTTCGCCGACGCAACTTCGAGCTCGACGTTATCCGATGTGCGCACTTTATAAACCGCGCTGCCACCGGTAAATCGCCGATTGACGACCTGGCCTCGCCAGGCACTGGAATCATCGGAAGCGATCTCGAGTGCATCAGGCCTGAGCACTGCAAGCGGCGACGCAATTTTCTCATCAGATGGACGCGTCGAAGCCAGCTCGCGCCGCACTCCGCCTATCGTGACGGCAACTCTGTCGCCGAGGTCTTCCGCAGGAACGATCGTCGAGCGCCCGATGAACTTCGCGACCCCGAGCGACGCGGGCCGGTCATAGAGATCTTCCGCAGTCCCGATCTGAAGCAGAATTCCTTTTCGTATCAGTGCGATGCGATCAGCGATTGCAAACGCATCCTCCTGATCGTGAGTGACAAACAGGGCTGGCACGCCAACGCGGTGCAGCATCGCGCGCAGCTCATCGCGCGTCGACTGCCGAAGCGTAGGATCGAGATTCGACAGCGGCTCGTCCATCAGAAGGACTTTTGGCTCGATTACGAGCGCGCGTGCCAGTGCGACG
Source organism: Gemmatimonadaceae bacterium (assembly GCA_035281765.1). GTDB lineage: Bacteria > Gemmatimonadota > Gemmatimonadetes > Gemmatimonadales > Gemmatimonadaceae > UBA4720. The sequence continues at coordinate 387 of DATEDH010000132.1, read as the reverse complement.
CGCTGTTGCTCGCCTCCCGATAACGACTGGATAGTACGATCAGCGTAATTTGCGAGTCCTACCGATTCCAGCGCTCCCTGCGCCTTCTGCCGCCGCTGTGCTTTCGAAACACCCCGAGCTTCGAGCCCGAACGCAACATTCTCTCCTACTGGCATATGCGGAAACAGCGCGTAATGCTGGAACACCATGCCGAACTCGCGCTTCTGCGGAGGCAGCGCCGTTATGTCTTGCCCGTTGAACAGAACGCGGCCGCTGTCGGGAGTCTCATAACCTGCTGCTATTCGCAGCGTCGTTGTCTTTCCTGATCCAGATGCGCCAATCAGCGCGAGAAGCTGGCCTGATGGAACTTCGAATGAGATGTCGTTGACTGCGATATGATCGCCGAAG
>DATEDH010000131.1:0-9016 GCA_035281765.1 Gemmatimonadaceae bacterium | reverse complement strand
CTGATTGGGTAAGCGGAGATGAAATCGGAGATCCGGCGGTGCGGTGCTCGGCTCCGCCGTGCACGGCAATAGTCGATCGGCCAACCTGTCGCGGCTTCCGCGAAGATGCCATCAGCCGAAGTGGCGCTTGTCTGCCGGAGTGTCCAGATCCGGCTTGCTCACGGCTACCGATTCTGAAACTGTCACGCCTGCAACATCGCGGAGCGCAACATTGCCCTGAGGAATTGCATCGTCGATCACGAGCTGCGCGATCTCGTTCCTGCGAGGGCCCTGCACCCAGACGAGCTCGCCGTCGAGCAGCAGGCGAAACCTCGCCTCGCCGCTGTTCATCCTCACCTGCGGGCCGCGCTCAGCGTCTCCTTTCTGCGTCGACACGTATTCGATCACGCGGAGCTCGGGCTGAAACCGCTTGCCGAGTGAGAACGATGCACCGGTGCTTTCGAGTCTCAGTTTTCTCATGCGATTACCCCTCTCACCGGCACGTATCCGCCTTCCTGGCGAATGACGAGCCGTCGTCTCCAGAGAGTATCAAGAGTTCTCTCTGCCTTTTCTCGAGGTACCCCGATGGCGTCCGCAAGATCTGCGGGCTGCGCATGGCCGAGCTCGCAGATTTTTTCCCAGGCTTTGCGCTGGTCATCTTCGATCTGCCCGATGAGACAAGGTGCCCCGTCGGCGAGCTGTGTGATCAGCGCGAGTCCGTGCCGCTCGAGTACTGCCTCGATTGCGTCCATGTGCGACTCGTTCATTCCGTAGAATACGAAATAAACCTCGCGGCGCACGACGTCATCGCTCACGTACTGCTGAAGCAGCTTCGCAACTATTTCGTCGGCGCAGGAGAAGTCGAGCAGGCCAACGTGTGAAAAGTCGAGAACTGCGAGCGCCTTGTCCCCGATTTCATCCAGATGATGCTCGATGCCGATGCGAACCGCCGCGCCGGTTGGGCGCGTCACGAGGTTCGAATAGAGATCGCACACGCTCCGCTTGAGCACGGAGCTCACGTCGATGTGGCTGATCATGCGTCGGGCATCCTTTCAGGAATAGTTATCTGAACCTGGGCGCCCGGGAAAGAAGCAAGATCTTCTTTCATGACGTCGTCCTCGTCCCACGGTGGAACAATGGCGATTCGCGCCGTGCCGCTGCGCACGCTCAGCTTGCCGTGCCAGTTGCCGATGAAGCGTTTTACGCCCTGCAGTCCCTGACCGCGCCCCGGATCCCTGAAGCGCGTCGCGCCGCGCATTACAGTTTCTTCGAGCGCCATCGCGTCGCCCCAGCGATCTGTGGGGCGCGGCCCCTGTGCGGACTCGAGCGATTTGCGAAATCCCATTCCCGCATCGCAAACCGCAATCACAACGACATTTCTCCCGAGTCTCTGCTGCCACTTATATGCCTGAACGGCAACCCAGCCGCCGGTACCCGCGTGCTCGATGACATTCTGGCAAATCTCCGAGAGAGCCATTGTGAAGCGCATCGTGACTCTGCTCTCGAGGTGAAGTTTTTCCTGAAGAATTGCCTGAGCCCGCTGCTGGATGTTTTCGACGACAGTGTGAACATCCTGGGTATGGACGATTGGCGTAACCTCGAGCAATACGCTCGACTCGCCGGATGCACGGGCTCTGGGCACGCGGCCGGTGATGTCGTACAGTCCATCCGCATGCTTGAAGAAGCTCGCGCGGGACCAGTAGGACGCAGTGTCCTCGTTCTCCGGGATTGCGAGAGTCGCGCGCTCGAGGCGCGTTTGAGCGACGGTGAGCAGCGCGGTGAGTCCGAACGGCGACGCCCAGCGTGTTCTTCTGGCGTCGAGCAGAATTTTTTCGTCGGGTGAGAGGGGCGCGAGCTGATCGAAGATGTCTTCGAATGAGCGGTCGTCGAGCGAGTGCGGCACATCGATTACGGTGGTCACCTGGCGCTCAGTATCCCTCTAAGAATTCGACGTAAAACTCCGGACTGTCGGGCGCTAGAAATATGCGTCCCGCGCTCCATAACCGCACCGTTGATTTTTGCCCGGGTATTCATTACCCCGCGCAAAAAAAAACATTAACACGGAGCACAGTGAGCGCAGTGAGGTTTTGAGGGTTGTCTGAGTGGCTATGGAGGCCCGCCATTCCGACAGCTACTGTCGGCGCGACTGATCGAACCTCAAAACCTCACTGCGCTCCCAGTTAATCCCGCGGGACAGTAGCGCCTATGTAAGGCTCAGCTTTCCTCGCAGATGCTGCGAGAGCCCGGTCGCCCCCCTGTGATCGACATTGCGCGCAGCGGCCGCGGCAGCGGAGATCATCGCGGAACGAATGTCGTCACCAGCGAGAAGGCGAGAGAAATACGTTGCGCCCCATACATCGCCACAACCCGTGGGGTCGCCGCCGGTGAGATCCCTTGAAGGCGCGGCAGGAATGAGCTCGGTTCTCAACGCGCCAGTGCGGGACGACAGGGGAGCACGATCCAGATCTGAAAGTCTCTCGAATCCGGGAGCCGCGAAATAGACGGCGCCCTTCTGTCCAAGCGTGACGTTTAGAACACTCACCCCGGATGCCATTGCGATTGCCGCAAGCGCGAGGGGATCCGGCGCCATCATCGACATTTCGTCTTCGTTTACCTGCACGATGTCGAAGCACCTGAACCATGCGGGAGCATTCGGAAGCGGTTGGAGTGTGCGCATGCCATCGGGCTGCACTGCGAGCAGCAGCGAATGCATGTCGCAGTAGATCGGGCCGCTGAAGTGCGCGCGAATGTGCTGCGCAACCTCGAGGTCGAGCTCGAAGCCGCTGATGAGATTGATGTGCAGCGCGTCGAGGTTCTTCAACAGAGGTTTGAGTCCGAGCCATGACCACGGCGGCACGCCGCCCGTCAGCTTCTCGCACCGTCGCTCGGCGCTCATGTAATAGAGATTCACGCGATTGTTCTGCTGCGGAACCTCGATTGGCTCGCCGTCCCGGGCGATTTTTCCAAGGCCATGGAGAAACTCACGCGATTGGCGCGCGAGGTCAGATCCAACCTTTATTATCGGAACTATCTCCCAGTCATCGGGCAGCGCAGCATCGAGTGCGCCGAGTGCGTAGGTGATCCCGCCCCATTCTTCCACCGGCAGCTCGCGCGGATCGCGGCCGTGGATGATATCCCACACGAAACTTCCAATTACGCCAAGGCGTTTCTTTACTTGCGTCATCGTGCTATAACGTAATCAGCACTCACTCTCATTTGTGTGGATCGACTATGCCTCTTCTCAAGAAAAGCGTTGTTTGTATTGCCGCTGCGGCGGCTCTTCTCGGATGTGCCTCGAGCGGAACGACAACCACTTCATCCGCTGGAGCAGCTGAGAGCACTGGGCAGCCTGGTCTTGTGGTGCTCGTTGTCGTCGATCAGCTGCGCGCGGATCTTCTGGACCGCTACGGTGATCTGTTCACCGGAGGTTTCAAGCGGTTGCGCACTGAAGGACATTCATACGTCAATGCTTCCCACGCGCATGGCGTCACCGTCACCGCTGCGGGACATGCCACGCTGTCGACGGGCTCCTTTCCCAGTCGCCATGGGATAATTGCGAATGGCTGGTACGAGCAGTCGGGCGGTAAATGGGTTCCTGTCGAGAATATCGACGACACGACCGTAAAGATCATTGGTTTCCCCAAAGCAAAGGGCGCGTCGCCGGTTCATCTGATGCGCAGCGGGTTGGCCGAATGGGTCGCCGCTTCAAATCCCGCGTCAATCGTCGCCTCGGTTTCAGGAAAGGACCGCGGTGCAATTCAGCCCGCCGCGCACGCGAAGAAGGGCTACGTCTACTGGTTCGAGGGCGAGTTCGGCCGCTTCGTCACTTCGACCTATTATCGAGACAGCGATCCATCGTGGGTGACGCAATTCAATTCGACGGTGATTCCAAAGTATCGCGCCGACAGCGTGTGGAACGTCTCCGTGCCGGAAGCGATGCGGAGCAGAGCTGATCGCGACAGCTCGAAGTGGGAAGCTGATGGAGTCAACATCGCGTTTCCTCACCGCTTTGCGTCACCGGAAGGCGCGAAGGTCGATTACTGGGTGTGGTTCGAGAATACCCCTGCGGCCGATGCGCTGACACTGGACATGGCCGAGCAGGCGGTGACTTCACTGAAGCTCGGCAGCGATGCCGCGCCTGATTTCCTGAATGTTTCTCTTTCAGTCACCGATAGAGTAGGACACCGCTTCGGGCCACTGAGTCTCGAGCAGATGGACAATCTCCGCCGGCTCGACCGCGAGCTCGGCGAATTTTTCACGTTCCTCGACAACAAAGTTGGAAAAGGCAGATACGTCGTTGTCCTTTCGGCAGATCATGGAACGATGGACGCGCCGGAAGACCTCATCGCCCGCGGCGAAGCTGGACACCGTCCCACGGCGGCGGAGATCAGGGCGCTCGACTCCCTTCGCGCCATTGCAGATTCGAACCCGGACAAGAAGGCTGCCGCACGTGATCTTGCTGCCGCGCTCAAGAAATTGCCGATCATCGGCGATGCGTGGACAAAAGAAGAACTGGCAGCTGCGACTTCCGACAGCCTTGCTGTATTGATGCAGCGGTCGATGTATCCCGGCCGCGAGTCAGGCCGTTTCAGCAGGCAGGGAGTCGAGATTCGATTTGTGCCGGGACTTTACGGACCGCCACGCGGTAGCGGGCACGGCTCGGTGTACTGGTACGATCGCCATGTGCCTTTGATTTTCATGGGAGCAGGAATCTCTGCGGGGCAGGATACATTTCCTGCGCGAACCGTCGACTTTGCGCCGACGGCTGCGGCGATACTTGGGATAAAGTATCCGTCGGATCTAGACGGACGAGTATTGCCGGATGTTGTCTCGCGTTAGAGATCGCCGAGCGTCTGCGCCCTGAACGTCGCAACTGCACCTACTACGCCTGCCGATAACGGCAGGGCACCGGGAACAATGCGACATGCTTCGACCGCCGGCTTGAATGCGCGGCGACGAACTTCAGCGCGCAGCGGCTCGAACAACAGGTCGCCCGCCTGCGTCACTCCGCCTGCGATTACAAAAGTGTCGGGATTGAAAACGTTGAGCAGATTCGAAATGCCGACACCGAGAAAGTGCGCTGTGTCGCGTACCACTTCGAGCGCGATGCGATCTCCCTTCTTGGATGCCTCGAATACGGTCTGCGCGGTAATGCGGCTGAGATCGCCGTCGACGAGCGACGGAAGAATCGAATCAGAGTCAACATCGAGCGTCTCTCTCGCACGCTCTGCGATTGCGGGCCCCGATGTGTACGCTTCGAGGCAGCCGTAATTTCCGCATTTGCAGCGGCGGCCGGTTGAATCGATTGTAGTGTGTCCGATCTCCCCGGCGGCGTCGGACGCTCCGTGGTACAGCTTGCCATCGAGGATCAAACCGCCACCGATGCCCGTGCCGATGGTCAATCCCACGACATTGCGGCCGCCTTTCGCCGCGCCGCACCACCATTCACCAATCGTCGCGCAGTTCGCATCGTTGTCGAGTGTCGCGGGAAGATTCACGCGTCGCGAGACCTCGTCGCGAAGAGGGAAGTCCCTCCACCCGAGATTCGGTGTGACGATCACAACTCCGCGTGCGCGATCGAGCGGACCAGGCGATCCAATTCCAACTCCGAGAAAATCGCTGCGCTCCGCGCCCGTTTCGAGCTGCGTCTGCGCGATTACATCGTCGATCAGCGCTGCAATTCTGTCTACGACCGCGGCTGCCCCTTCTTCCGCATGAGTCGATACCATCCGCATCGCGATCTCGCGCGTACCGTCGGTCGGCATCACGCCTGCCGCGATGTTGGTCCCGCCAAGATCGATGCCTACGATGAACTGTTCCCTTACCGTCAAATCTCAGCTCGCGCGCGAAAGGGTTTGCGTGGTGAGGTCGAACACCTCGTCTGAGGAAACTTCGCGCATACAGCGCCAATGTCCAAGCGGGCACTGCTGCGGACCGTGACGATCGCAGGGTCTGCACGCGAGTCCGTCGACGCCCGCTGTCGTCGATCCGTGCGCGAGAGGTCCAAATCCGAACTCGGGCACAGTCGGGCCGAAGATGCCGACAGTCGGAGTGCCCATCGCGGAGGCAAGATGCTGCGGTGCAGAGTCATTCGTGATCAACGCGGCGGCGCGGCCGATGACCGCCGCCGAAGCAAGAATCCCGAGCTTGCCCGCTCCATTTGCGGCGCAGCCCTCGGGAAGCTGGGCAACTATAGTATTGCCCAGCTCGACATCGGCATTGCCTCCGACCACGACGATGTTGTATTCCCTGCCGAGCTTGACGGCAAGCTCCGGATAGAACGGCCATCGCTTTGTTCCCCACGCACTGCCGGGAGCGACTGCGACAAACGGGCGGCGGGGATGCGTGAGATTTTCGAGGAGTAATGTTTCCGCGGTTCTCTCATCGTCAGGCGATGGATAAAGTCGCGGCTGAAGCTGCTCGGCCGTCGGCGGATCCGCACACGAGCTCATCGAAAGCCACCACAATCGCTCAGCGTGATGTTTGTCGGCTCTGTACTCGACTTGATCAGTGTACAGGCGGCGACCCTCGGATGTGTTGAATCCGATTCGCTTCTTTACGCCAGTCGACGCGACAAGCAGCGCGCTGCGAAACGATCCCTGCGCGAGATACGCCGCATCGTAGAAATGATTGAGACTTGGCGCGCGCGATGAATCGAGCGAACCATAAAGGCCGGTGTGACGAATGCGTCCAACGGTCCGCGCGAAACCCGCGATTCCTTTGTCACCGTCGCGCCGATCGTAGACTATGATGTTGCGGACATCAGGACTGTTGCGCAGAAGTGTCGCGCCTTCGGGGGTCGTGAGAACATCAACCGGACCGCGCTTCGCCAGCTCCGCGATGAGCGGTGTGGTGAGGACCACGTCCCCGAGAAAGCTTGTCTGCACAACAAGCGATGTCACAACTAGTCCACCTGGAGCACTGCCAGGAACGCCTCCTGAGGAATCTCGACGGCACCGACCTGCTTCATGCGCTTCTTACCTTCCTTCTGCTTCTCCAGAAGCTTGCGCTTTCGAGTGATGTCTCCGCCATAGCACTTGGCGAGGACGTCCTTACGCAGCGGCTTCACCGTCGTGCGCGCGATTACCTTCTGGCCAATCGCCGCCTGAATTGCGACTTCGAAGAGCTGGCGTGGAATCAGCTCCTTGAGCTTGTCGGCGATCTTCCGGCCCCACTCGTAAGCCTTGTCGCGATGGATGATGACAGAGAATGCGTCGACCGGATCACCGTTGATCAGCATGTCGAGGCGCACGAGATCGCTTTCACGGTACTCGAGCATCTCGTAATCGAGCGATGCATATCCGCGCGAGATTGTCTTCAGTCGATCAAAAAAATCCAGGATGATCTCGGCAAGCGGAAATTCCCAGTCGAACTCCACGCGCGACTGATCGAGATAAGTCATGTTCTTGTACACACCGCGGCGCTCGGTGCCCAGCGTCATGATCGGCCCGATGTAATCTGAGGGCGCCATGATGCGCGCTTTTACATACGGCTCCTCGATGTACTCGATTACACTAGCAGAAGGCATCAGCGACGGATTCTCGATGAGAATCATCTCAGCGTCGGTCTTATAGACTTTGTATTCGACGCTCGGCACAGTTGTGACGAGGTCGAGCTCGTATTCGCGCTCGAGTCTTTCCTGGACAATCTCCATGTGGAGAAGGCCAAGGAATCCGCAGCGAAAACCAAAGCCCAGGGCGGTGGATGTTTCGGGCTCGTAATGAAGCGATGCGTCGTTGAGCTGAAGCTTTTCGAGAGCGTCGCGAAGCGTTTCGTACTGCTGCGTGTCTGTCGGATAAATGCCGGCGAACACGAACGAGCGCACATCGCGATATCCCGGCAGCGGTGACGGAGCGCGATTGGTGGCGTCGAAAATCGTATCACCTGCGCGCGTCTCTTTTACCGAGCGCACATTCGCAACGACATAACCAACTTCGCCGGGACCAAGCGCGTTGGTCTTCACCTGGCGGAGCTGATTGTAGCCGACTTCCGCGACTTCGTAGATCGATTCGCTTGCGCCGAATGTGATCTTCGTGCCGATCTTTATAGTGCCATCGACGACACGCACGCTGGGAATCGCGCCGCGATAGCGATCGTAGTAGGAGTCATAGATCAGCGCGCGCAGCGGGCCTTCCGGATTGCCCTTTGGAGCGGGAACCTTGCGGATCACTTCCTCGAGCAGCTCCGGAATACCGATTCCTTCCTTTGCGCTCACCATGAGAATCTCGTCTTCGTCGATGCCGAGAAGATCGTGCACTTCTTTTTTTCGCTTCTCGGGCTCAGCTCCGGGAAGGTCGATCTTGTTCAATACTGGAATGATCTCGAGTCCCGCATCGAGAGCGAGAAACAGATTCGAGAGCGTCTGTGCCTGAATTCCCTGCGAAGCATCGACGACGAGAATCGCGCCTTCACATGCAGCAAGTGAGCGCGAGACTTCATAGGTGAAGTCGACGTGACCGGGGGTGTCGATGAGATTCAGCTCGTACGATCCCCCGTCCTTCGCGCGATACGTCATGCGAACGGCGTTGAGCTTGATGGTGATGCCGCGCTCGCGCTCGAGGTCCAGCGTATCGAGAACCTGATCCTTCATCTCCCTTTTCTGGAGCATGCCGGTGGCCTCGATGAGCCGGTCAGCGAGCGTTGACTTGCCGTGATCAATATGTGCAACGATACAGAAATTTCTTATGTGATCGAGATTCATTCTTTCGTCTAAGAGGCAGCCGTCAAATATAGACAATCTCGCTGCCTGAACCCCGTCCGTAACTGAGCCGATGTCATACGTGACGGTTACGCGTCAAAGCGTCACGCGATCGTGATTAATCCTTACGCGCAGTGATTGTTGAGTTTGTTAACAGGGAGCGCAGTGAGCACAGTGAGGTTTGGAGGGTTATCACTCGCACTGACGGTGGCCGTCCGTTGGGGCGGCCGATATAGCCACTCGGAATAACCTCAAAACCTCACTGTGCTCACTGCGCTCCCTGTTAACGCCTCGTTTTTGTTCTTTGAGAAGCGAACGGAGCTAGTTGTCCTTGCGAGG
>DATEDH010000130.1:0-7442 GCA_035281765.1 Gemmatimonadaceae bacterium | reverse complement strand
CGGCGAGACACTTCTCGAGACGATCATCGCGACCGCGGCTGCAACGGGACCATCGGTTCTGATCGTCGACTCGATACAGACTGTTTTTACGGGTGATCTGGAGGGCGCGCCCGGAAGTGTTGGCCAGGTTCGCGAATGCGCTGCGCGATTGATGCGCTTTGCAAAGGAAACGGGGATCACTGTATTCGTGGTCGGTCACGTAACACGTGAAGGCGGAATCGCCGGACCCAAGACACTCGAGCACATCGTCGACACTGTTCTCTATTTCGAAGGCGAAGGCATGCTCGATCACCGCATTCTTCGCGCAATCAAGAACAGGTTCGGAAGTGTGGATGAGATCGGTGTCTTCAGAATGACGGAAGCCGGCCTCGATCCGGTAGAGAATCCATCGGAGTTGTTCCTTGGCGATAGAGACAATCACGCATCAGGAAGTGCAGTGACGGCACTGCTCGAAGGGTCACGTCCCGTTCTCATCGAGATACAGGGACTTGCGGCAAAGAGCGGATTTGGAACTCCGCAGCGCGTGGCGACAGGATTCGACAACAGACGGCTTGCGCTGCTGCTCGCTGTACTCGACAAGAGAGCAGGACTTTCGTTCTCGCAGCTCGACGTTTTTCTCAACGTCGTCGGCGGTGTTCGATTGACCGAGCCGGTTGGAGATCTCGCCGTTGCCGCTGCGCTTGCATCGAGCGTTTATGATCGCCCGATCGAAACCACCGCAATATTTCTCGGCGAAGTCGGCCTCGGCGGCGAGATCAGACCGGTGTCGCAATCGGAGCGGCGTCTCGCAGAGGCTGCAAAGATGGGCATGCAGACAGCATTCATGTCGAAACGATCGATACCGAATCGATTTGCAAAAGGCATCAAGCCCGTCGGGGTTAGAACAATCGCCGAGCTGTTCTCACATCTATTTCAATGAAGCCTGATGTCGGCGTCGTAATTGTTGCCGGCGGAAAAGGATCTCGCGCAGGTGGAAGCGAGCTCAAGCAATTCCGCTGGGTCGCAGGCAAGCCTATGCTGCTGCACAGCGTGCACGCATTTCAGGAACGCACCGATGTTGGAATGGTTGTGGTCGTTCTTCCGCATGCGCATGTCGGAGATCCACCTGTATGGCTCTTCCAATCGGATACAGAGCGGCTGTTGCTTTCAGTCGGTGGAAGGGAGCGGATCGATTCGGTGAGGAATGGTCTGGAAGACTTACCCAACGATCTCGGCATAATCGTTGTTCACGATGCTGCGAGGCCGCTCGTAACAGCGAAGATGATCGATGATGTCATCACGCAGGCACGCAACGGCAATGCAGCGGCTCCCGGTATTCCTGTAGTGGATACACTCAAGCGGGTGGATGATTCGGGACGAATCATCGATACAGTGGAACGCACCGGAGTAATGCGCATTCAGACACCGCAGGCATTTCCGCGCGACATGCTCATGGAGGCGCACCAAAAGGCAATCGCTGAAGGTGTTACTGCAACGGACGATGCAGCGCTTTGCGAGCGGCTTGGAATGAAGGTCATGGTAGTGCCGGGAAATGAGCTCGCGATGAAGATCACGAGCGAAGAAGATTTCGCGCGCGCTGAAGCGATGAGTATCTTGCGAGGATGAGTGCACCTCCATTCACTGTTCCTTTCTGGTCGGACGAAGAAATCGCGCTCGCACTGCCGAGGGCAATTGCGTGGCTCAATGCGCGCAAGGTTCTCGCCTATCCCACGGAGACCGTCTACGGCTTCGGTGGTGCCGTCGACAGGGAATCGGTGAGCAATCTCATCGAGCTAAAAGGGCGACCCGCCAACAAGCCATTTCTTTTGATCGTTGCATCGAGTGACATGATCACGCGACTTGGTCTGCATCTCACGAGCTACGCATCGCAGCTGGCCGCTCGATTCTGGCCTGGTCCACTTACACTCGTTCTCCCTGGCGGTGAAAAGAGAGTGCCGGAGCAGCTTCGCGGTCCGGAGGGAGGAATTGCCGTGCGATGGAGCCCTCATCGCGGCCTCTCCAGGCTCGTGCAGGCGTATGGAGAGCCGATCACGTCGACGAGTGCAAATCGCCCCGGTGTGCCGCCGGCAACGACCGCATCGGAGATTGTCGATCAATGGGGTGATGCGCTCGCTCGCGGCGCACTGAACGTGCTCGATGGGGGACAGCTTTCCGAGTCGCAACCATCGACCGTTGTGGATTGCACGGGACGTCGCCCGCGAGTGATCCGGCCAGGTGCGATCTCCGCAGACACTCTTCGTGCGAGCGTGCCCGACGTGATAGGCGACAACTGAGCATGAAGATTCTATTCGTGTGCAGCGGCAACACGTGCCGGAGTCCTCTTGCTGAAGCAATAGCGCGGAAATTGATCGCCGCGGCGGGACGCACTGACCTGGAAGTGTCGAGCGCGGGAACAAGTGCGTGGGATGGATCGCCGGCTAGTGACGGAGCACTGCTTGTAGGGATGGAGCGCGGGCTCGACTTGTCGGAGCATCGGTCTCGCCTCCTCACTCCGGAGATCATTCAGGGCGCAGACCTGGTTCTTGCGATGTCGCCGTCTCATCTCTCGCGCATCAAGGATCTCTCGCCTGGAGCAAACGCTCACCTGCTCGGAGCATTCGCATCGGGCAAGGAAGGACACTCCGTGCAGGATCCCTTCGGGGGCGATCTCGCTGGCTATCGCGCCACCGTCGACGAGCTCGAGCAGGAGCTCACGAGTCTGCTCGAACGGTTGCCGTCGCCGTGACACAGCGCGATCGGCTGGTGATAATCGGTCATCCGGTTTCTCAGTCGTTATCGCCAGTCATGCACAACGCGGCGCTCGCCGCAAAAGGATGGGATCTCCGATACGAGCGGCTCGACGTCGCCCCGGAAAGTCTCGCTGACGCGCTCGCCGCACTCGCAAGAACGCGCTGCGGCGGAAACATCACGATACCTCACAAGAGAACAGCACTCGCGTCGATGCGCGTCGTGTCTGACATCGCGCACAAGGTCGGCGCGGTGAACACGTTCTGGGGTGACGGCTACGGAGCTCTCGACGGAGACAACACCGATGTCGCCGGGTTCGAGGAGTCAGTGCGCGATTTGCTTGGTGGCATTCCATCAGGCCTGCGCATCGCGGTCCTCGGCACCGGTGGTGCAGCGGCTGCTGCTCTCACTGCGATCGATACGTGGCCCTCCGCAAGTGCGAGCGTGCATGCACGCGATCTCGCGAGAGCGATGTCAGCACAGATGCGTCATTCCGCTGTCGTGCGCGTGTGTTCGATGCGCGATCCATGCCTCTCTGATGCAGATCTCATAGTGAACGCAACGCCCATAGGGATGGGCAACGATGAGATTCCAATCGATATGGGTCAGCTCAGGAGCGGCGCCGCTGTCCTCGACATGGTGTACAGCGCTCAGGAAACTCGCTTCGTGCGTGAATCGCGGGACGCGGGCCACAAAGCGATCGACGGACTCAGAATGCTTCTTCACCAGGGCGTTGCTGCGTTCCGGCTGTGGTTCAAGGAAGACCCCGATGCGGATGTGATGTGGAGCGCGCTCAAGTCGGAGACTGGCCGCGCGGGCTGATTCGCGCGTTTGGAGATTTTTTTCTTCCTGTAAGCTGTGTCATCTGCGACAGACTCTTCAGTCAATCTGACGAAGGCGTCGTATGCGGACGTTGCTGGACTCTCGTGTCGGAGCTCCCCAACCCGCGATGCATTCGCTGCGGACATCCATCGGGACCGCACGCGTGCCAATGGTGCGACAATCTTCCCGCGTTCGTGCGATCGGCGAGGTCGTATTGCTGGATTGGCGCAGGAGCCGGCAAGGACATCGTTCACGCGCTCAAGTATGAAGGCTGGACTCGCGCCGCTGAGAAAATGGGTGAGCGAATGTCGAGAGTGCGTTTTCCGCCGGATGTCGAAGAGGAACATCCGGTGCTCATTCCGATTCCGCTTTCGACGGCGCGAGAGCGCGAGCGCGGCTTCAATCAGAGCGAGCTTCTCGCGATTTCGGTGATGAAGTGGCGTCATGCAGAGATGATGAGCGACGTGCTTTGCCGCGCATCGGCGCTCCGCAGCCAGACGCAGTTGACTCCGGGGGAACGACTGAGCAATGTTGCCGGGGCGTTCTCTGTCTCCAACAACGTGCGATCACGAATCAGGGGAAGGCACCTGATGCTCGTCGATGACGTCATAACGACGGGAGCGACACTTCGCGCTGCTGCTGAAGCGCTTTTTGCAGCAGGAGCCAGGACAATCAGCTACATGACTTTCGGCCGGGCGCCGGCCTCCGGCGACAGGCTATTTCCATAGGAAGAATCACCAAATGGCAATTCGCATCGGCATCAACGGATTTGGCAGAATCGGCCGCCAGGTGCTCCGCGCGGCAAAAGAGCAGGGAGTTGCGGACCTCGATTTCGTTGCAGTCAACGACCTCACTGACACGAAGACTCTCGCTCATCTTTTCAAGTACGACTCCGTTCATCGTACGTATCAGGGCGACGTGGAGGCATCAGGTGACTCGATCACAGTCGACGGCGACGAGATCAAAATCCTGAGCCAGAAGGATCCCGCTGCGCTTCCGTGGAAAGATCTTGGCGTCGACGTCGTTCTCGAATCCACGGGACGATTCACAAATGCATCAGACGCGCGAAAGCATATCGACGGCGGCGCAAAGAAAGTTCTGATATCCGCGCCTGCCAAAGGCGAGGACATCACGATCGTCCTCGGCATCAACAGCGACAAGTACGATCCTGCAAATCATCACATCATCTCCAACGCATCATGCACGACGAACTGTCTCGTGCCGATGGTCCAGGTGGTGCGCGACAACTTCGGATTCAAGCACGGATCGATGGTGACAGTGCACAGCTACACCAACGATCAGCAGATTCTCGATCTTCCTCACAAGGACCTGCGCCGGGCGCGTGCCGCTGCAGTCTCGATCATTCCGACAACGACAGGCGCCGCAAAAGCGACGTCGCTCGTAATTCCTGAAGTGAAGGGCAAAATCGACGGAATCGCGATCCGGGTTCCGACTCCCGACGTTTCGTTCACCGACCTCACTGTCGAAGTCGAGAAGCCAACGACGATTGCGGAGGTAAACGCAGCATTCAAGGCTGCTGCCGAATCGGGTCCGCTCGAGGGAATTCTCCGGTATACCGATGTCGAGCTCGTGTCGTGCGACTACATCGGCGACCCGGCCTCATGCATTCTCGACTCGAAGGTCACCAACGTCGTCGATGGAACGCTCGTGAAAGTTTCCGGCTGGTACGACAACGAGTGGGGATACGCGTCACGCTGCGTCGATCTGCTTCGCTTCATCGGCTCCCGGCTTCAGTAGGGCAGCGTGCAGAAGCGAACGATACGCGATCTCGACAAGAGCGAGCTCGCCGGCAAGCGCGCCGTGGTACGGGTGGACTTCAATGTCCCGCTCGGTTCCAACCGTGAGATTACCGACGACACGCGGATAAAGGCAGCACTTCCGACGCTTCGACTGCTGCTCGACCGCGGAGCAAAGGTAATTGTCCTCTCTCACCTCGGCCGGCCGAAGGGGAAGCCGGAGGCAAAGTATTCTCTCGAGCCCGTTGCAGCGCATCTCGAGAAGCTGATGCACAAGAAGGTGCGCTTCGTGGGATCGACTGATTCCGACGAAGCTCTCGAAGCGGCACGCGCTCTCCGGGACGATGAAATTCTTCTGCTCGAGAACACGCGCTTTCTTTCAGGCGAGGAGAAGAACGAAGCTGCACTCGCCGCATCCCTCGCTCGCCTGGGCGATTTGTTTGTCAACGATGCGTTTGGCGCTGCACATCGCGCGCACGCTTCGACAGCCGGAATTGCGGCACATCTTCGTCCATCTGTCGCTGGATTGTTGATGGAGCGCGAGCTCGACTACCTCGGGCGCGCAATAAGCAATGCCGAAAAACCGTTCGTCGCGATCCTGGGCGGATCGAAAATATCCGGCAAGATCGACGTCATCGAGCAGCTTCTCCCGAAGGTCGATGGAATGCTCATCGGCGGCGCGATGGCGTGCACGTTCTATCGCGCGATGGGCCTCAACACAGGGAAGTCACTTGTCGAAGAGGAGAAGATCGATCTTGCGAAATTATTGATCGACAAGTGGGGGAGTCGCATCACGCTCCCGCACGACGCGATGGTAGCGCCTTCGATCGAGGAAGCGTCACGCGCGCACGCTGTTTCGCGGGATGCGATCCCTTCCGACGAAGCGATGCTCGATATCGGACCGCGAACGGCGGAATCGTACGGACGCGCAATCGCATCCGCAAAAACGGTTCTATGGAATGGACCGATGGGTGTCTTCGAGACTCCGCCGTTCGATGCCGGCACGCGCGCAATTGCAGTCGCAATGGCCGCGGCAACACGAAAAGGAGCAGTGACAATTGTTGGAGGAGGAGATTCCGCTGCAGCGGTAGCGCAGGCGGGGCTCGAGGGTGAGATGAGTCACGTATCGACCGGCGGCGGCGCGGCGCTCGAATTTCTCGAGGGGAAAAATCTTCCCGGCGTCGAAGCACTCGACGAGAAGACACGATGAATCGCCCGATACTCGCCGCAAACTGGAAAATGAACAACGGGCCAACGATGGCTCGCGAATTCATGAAGTCGTTTGTCGACCAGTTTCCGCGGCAGAATGAAAAGACGATCCTGTTTTTTCCTCCGTCCCTTTCGTGCGCGACCGTCGCAGCAGCAATCGGCGAGCGTCGTGATCTCTGGCTCGGCGTGCAGAATGTTCATTGGGCGGATCAAGGCGCGTTTACGGGAGAGATCTCTGTTCCAATCGCTCGCGATGCAGGTGCGCGTGTGATCCTGGTAGGGCATTCGGAACGCCGTCATGTTTTTGGAGAGACTGATGAGCAGACGGCCCTGAAATGCGCAGCGGTCGAGCGCGCGGGACTCGTCCCGATGCTTTGCGTCGGCGAAAAAATCGAAGAGCGTGATGGCGGCCAGGCAGAGGAAGTCGTCCTGCGTCAGCTTCGCGCCGGTTTATCGCAGATGACTCATCTCGCCACGAAGGACATCATGATCGCGTACGAGCCCGTGTGGGCAATCGGTACCGGGCGAACTGCCACGCCGGATGATGCGACTGCGATGCACGCGGTCATTCGGGCCGAGCTGAACGTGATCTGCGGTGATCGTGGAAAGCTGACACCGATTCTTTACGGAGGCAGTGTTAACCCCGCAAATGCGCCGTCCCTGCTCAAGTCACCGAATGTGGACGGATTGCTCGTCGGGGGCGCCAGTCTCGATGCGAGCTCATGGCTCGCGATAGTCCGCGGCTAGCCAGATTGGAGTTCGCATCCCGGGCATCCGGGTTTATATTGAATGGCTGTCCTACTGACTCGACACAATGTTCTATTCAATCCTTCTTGTAATCCTCATTATCGACGCCATCGTCCTGATCGCGGCGATATTGCTCCAGTCTGGAAAGGGAAGCGGACTTGCTGCCAGTTTCGGCGGTGC
>DATEDH010000129.1:0-3341 GCA_035281765.1 Gemmatimonadaceae bacterium | reverse complement strand
TCCGTGACTAACCGAGTTCGATTGCGACGGCTCGCCTTTACCATCACCGAATGATCCACCGAGCCAGTAGCTCTTCTCCCCGCCGATCATGTCCATCGAGTTCCAGAAGTCGGGCGTGCGCGCCTGATACGCGACGTCCTTCAGCATTCCGGTGATCTTGCCTTTCTTCACTTCATAGAAGACCTGGCCGGAGAACTGGAAGTTGTAGCGCTGGTGATCGATCGACCACGAGCCGCGATTTTTCACGACGATTCCGTTGTCAGTTGCAGCGACGATTTCATCGATGCCGATTTGTTTGTCGCCAGGAAGCAGTGAAACGTTCGGCATGCGCTGGAACTGAACGCTCGACCATGAATCGGCGAACGAGCAGCCGTGAGATTTCTTCACGCCGGTGAGCGGAGCGATCCACGATGCCTGCTCTCGCGTTGTCTGATAATCGTTGAAAATTCCTTTCTTGATGATCAGCCACTGGTCAGCGGGGACGCCCTCGTCATCCCACATCGTGCGTGAGAGTGATTCCGGCTGAGTGCGATCGCCCTGGATGTTCATGAACTCGGGACCGTATTTGAACTTCCCGAGGAATTTCTCAGGCGGGGCGACAAACGATGTTCCCGCGTAATTCGCTTCGTAGCCCATCGCGCGATCGAGCTCGGTTGGATGTCCAATCGATTCGTGAATCGTGAGCCACAGGTTGGTCGGATCGAGAATGAGATCGTAGCGGCCGACCTCGACTGATTTTGCAGAAAGCTTTTCCGCCGCGAGCGACGCCCACTTCTCGGCGTTGCCCGGCATGTTGAGCGACTCGATGTACTCCCAGCCGGAACCGCGCGGAGCGAGCTCTTCGTTGTAGGACTGGAAGTCACCGTCACCGATGGCAGTTGCGGAAAATTGCGGTCCGACTCGCACGTACGTCTGCGTGACGAGGGTGCCGTCGGTCGTAGCGAGAGTTTTCTCCTCGCGCAGGAGCTGGAGTCCGGAATTCACAAAGCGGATCTTGGGAACCTTGAGCGCTGCTTCGTTTGCCGCGAGAAGGAGCGCAACTTTTTCTTCCATCGGAACGTCAACCGGATCGCGCTTGACCGGAGTGCGCCATGTTCCTTTCACAGGAGCTGCTGGCGCAAGAACGACAGGACGTCGTTGAACAGCGTTCGCTGCTTTCGCAAGACGAACGGCTTCCTGCGCGGCGCGGCCAATTCCTTCCTTGGTCATCGTGCTGGTGGATGCAAATCCCCAGGAACCCTTGTAGAGCGCGCGAATGCCGATTCCATAGGATTCGCTGTCGTTCACGCCGGTGACGTTTCTCTCTCTCGTTGCCACGAATTGACGGCGGTAGCGGCCGATTCTCGCGTCGGCATACGATGCGCCCGCAGCTTGCGCCGCATTGAGCGCTTCGAGCGCGAGGTCATCGACTATCGAGTCCGACGGCGCAGCAGGCAGATAGCCTGAAGCCGGCTGGCCGAAGGCCGCGCGCGCGCCTGCTACGGCAGCAATCGCTGCCGACGCTTTGACAAAATCACGACGGTTTGTTGGCATCAAAGTCCAGGTTGGTTGTGGAGGGCTTCCTGATAGGATGCAGAAGCACACAGCGTGATGCAATGCCACTGAGCATTATCAAAACTCCAATCGGAAACCGAGCTGCAACGCGGTGGGATTCACTCTTCGGCGCGGCGCTGCAAAGATCGACGTTGGATCAGTGTTGACCTGATCGTTGATCGTGAGATTGCGCTCGATGATCGCATCGGACGCAGTCGCGTTGAACAGATCTGCGGTAACGACCCACTTTGTGCCTCGTGTTGCGAATTCCTTCCCGGCCCTGAGATCGAGATTGATGCGTTGCTGATATTTTCGCGCGCCACGCTCCTCGAGCAGAATTGTCTGGCCTCTCACCTGATCGAAAAGTGCATCGTCAAGCGGAGTCAGGTTCGATGCCTGGTATCTGAAGCGTGGACCGATCTGGAACGACGGCGCGAAGTAGTTGCCGAGCGATGTCGTAAGCAGCGCGCCGCCACGTATACCATATAGTAGCTCGCCGCTTATCCACGTCTTGCTCTCGAATGACGGGAAATCGGGCAGGTATCCGTCGAAGTTGATCGACTCGTTCGGGCGTACCGCAGCGCCGGCTGTAAACTCATTTCCGGTAGTTCCGAATCCGTTGAGGCCGGCAATATTTCCGCGAAGGCGTGTGTATGTGAGTGACGTCGAGGCATTCCAGTGCTGCTGCTCCGTACGGACGGTTGCCGAGAGCTGATTGAAGGTACGTTTTCCGCCTTCAACAGTTGTCAGCGCAATGTCTGGATCCCACGTCAGCCGATCGATGTCCGCGAATGTGAAGCCTGGTGTTGGGGGCTGGGCAAACAGTCCATCCCTGCGCCGAATCAGGTCTGCGATCAGATCACGATTTGACACGTAGACACTTTCGAGGATAAGAGGATCACCATACTGGTCGTACACCGTCTCAGCGGTCACGCGATCCCTGACGACCACGTCGTGAAGCACGCTGTAATTCGTTTCAAGATTACGGTCGACGAGCCCGACGATGTTCTTGTTGATTCTGTTTGTGTAGGAA
The DNA here is from genome assembly GCA_035281765.1 of Gemmatimonadaceae bacterium. Lineage (GTDB taxonomy): Bacteria > Gemmatimonadota > Gemmatimonadetes > Gemmatimonadales > Gemmatimonadaceae > UBA4720. Next base: position 775 of record DATEDH010000129.1, on the reverse strand, counting down.
AGCTCGGCCTTCCATCTCGGTCCAAATCTCTTCTCGATCGCAAGCACGGCCTGCTGGATGTACGGCTGCTTGTAATTCTCGACCGGGCCTTCTTCGTTCAGAACGGATTCCTGATAAGTCGCCGAGAACACGTCGGTTGAGAATCCGCCGCCAGCGAGTTTTGCATCGCGCTCCGCAGGCGTGTAAACGCGTCTTGAGCTCTCGAGTATCGGCCCCTGGAAGTAAAAGCGCTGATTCGTATAGACGTTGCCACCAGCCGCGCGATCGAAGAACACCGAGTTCATCGCCTGGTGAAACTGACCCCAGTGAGCTTTGACGACGAAATCGTTGCGGCGCGTTACATCCCACACAATTCCAATTCGCGGCTCGATTGCCTGATCGCGTGCCGCAAGGAACCGGCTCTCATCTGAACCAGCAGGAGTCAGCCACCCGGACCATCGTCCGAAGCGAAGGCCTGGCGTGATCGTGACGTTTGGAACGAGCGTGAGATAATCCTGCAGAAAAACACCGAGATTCTCGACGTCCGAGTTCACGTGCATCTCGCCACCCCATTCGCTCGCAACTTCGAGCCAGCTCGGAGCGTCTGTCGGATCCACAGTTCCGGTTGCGGGATTGACGTAGGGGAGCCACGTGAGACCACCGTTGCGAGTGCGATCAGCCTGCCAGTAACCGCGATTGTATTCGACACCGAGCGCGATTCTGTTTTCACCCCGCGCAAGACTGTGCTGTTTTTTCCATGTGACGTTGCCTCCGATACTCCGGGGCTTGACTCGCA
>DATEDH010000128.1:0-7035 GCA_035281765.1 Gemmatimonadaceae bacterium | reverse complement strand
CCTGAGCTGTTCGACCGCATGACTGCCCTCGCCGACTCCACCCGGAGCCGGATTCTCCTGTTACTCGAGAGGCACGAGCTCACGGTCAACGAGATCAAGTCGGTTCTCCAGCTCCCTCAGTCCACAGTCAGCCGCCATCTCAAGACGCTCGGCGACCACGACTGGATTATCTCGCGGCCCGAGGGCACCAGCCGCCGTTATCGCGCTGCCGAGAAACTGGACGCATCGAGTCGCAAGCTCTGGAGCGTCGTGCGCGAACAGGTCGTCGCCACGTCGGCGGCGGCACAGGATGGCCGCCGCGTGCAGACGATTCTCGCGCACCGTCGCACCAAATCGCAGAAATTCTTTTCATCGTCCGCGGGACAATGGGACCGCCTGCGCGTCGAGCTGTTCGGACAGCGCGCCGATCTCCTCGGACTGCTCGGTCTTCTCGATGATTCGTGGACTGTCGGCGACCTTGGATGCGGAACTGGCCAGCTCTCGGAGTCGCTCGCTCCATTCGTGAACAAAGTCATCGCAATCGACGACTCGTCAGCAATGCTCGGCGCAGCGCGCAGGCGTCTTGCAGCGATGAACAACGTCGAGGTGAAAAGCGGACGGCTCGAGTCCCTTCCCGTTGAAGATGGCTCGCTCGATGCAGCACTGCTGTTTCTCGTGCTGCATTATGTACCCGAGCCGGAGATCGCAATTCGCGAAGCGCATCGCGCGCTCAAGCCGAACGGGCGCCTTCTCATTGTCGACATGATGCCGCATGATCGTGAAGATCTGCTGCACGAAATGGGACACGTATGGCGCGGATTCTCCGAAGAGCAGATGTCAGCATTGCTCGGCGACTCCGGTTTCTCTTCACCACGATATCAACCCCTTCCGCCGGATGAAGCAGCGAAGGGGCCCGGATTGTTTGCGGCAGTCGCGCGCCGCACCGAAGCGCGGCGTGAACTCGATGAAGGCGCAACAAGACTCGCGTTGACTGCCTGACAGAATTGCTGGATCAACCATCGCACCAGAGGAAAGCATAGTGACGAGCGTAGCAGAAATGCCGATCACCGAGACGACATCGACCGGGTCGAGCCGTTTTGCGGTGAGCAATGACCGCCTCCCTTACAAGGTGAGGGACATCACTCTCGCCGACTTCGGGCGAAAGGAGATCCGCCTTGCCGAGCATGAGATGCCTGGCCTTATGGCGCTGAGGGAGGAGTACAAGGGAAAGAGCCCGCTCAAAGGTGCAAAGATCATGGGCTCGCTCCACATGACGGTTCAGACAGCCGTTCTCATCGAGACACTCGTCGAGCTCGGCGCAGATGTGCGCTGGGTTTCATGCAACATTTTCTCGACGCAGGATCATGCGGCTGCCGCAGTCGTCGTAGGAAAGGATGGAACAATCGACGATCCGCAGGGCACGCCGGTATATGCATGGAAGGGCGAGACGCTCGAGGAGTACTGGTGGTGCACCGATCAGGCGCTCGTATGGCCCGATGGTTCAGGCCCCAATCTTCTTCTCGATGACGGAGGAGATGCGACGCTTCTCGTGCACAAGGGTGTCGAGTTCGAGAAGGCAGGAGTAGTTCCCGATTTCGATGAGGAGCGCGACTCGGAAGAGTACGGCGTGATTCTCAATCTGCTTCGCAACGAGTACAAGAAGAACCCGACGCGCTGGACGACGATGTCAAAGGATCTCCGCGGTGTTTCCGAGGAGACCACGACTGGTGTGCACCGTCTCTATCAGATGATGGAAGCGGGCCAGCTCCTTTTCTGTGCGATCAACGTCAACGACTCTGTCACGAAGTCGAAGTTCGACAACCTGTACGGCTGCCGTCACTCACTGACCGATGGAATCCTCCGCGCATCCGACGTGATGCTCGCCGGAAAAGTCGCGGTTATCTGTGGATACGGCGATGTAGGCAAGGGCTGCGCGCAGGCGCTCAAGGGTCAGGGCGCGCGCGTGATCGTTACCGAGATCGATCCGATCTGCGCGCTTCAGGCAGCGATGGAAGGCTATCAGGTCACGACTCTCGAGGACGTAGTTGAGACCGCTGACATTTTCATTACTGCGACCGGCAACAAGGACATCATCACTGCCGATCACATGTCGCGCATGAAGGACAAGGCGATCGTCGGCAACATCGGTCACTTCGACAATGAGATCGACATGGCCGGTCTCAAGAAGGCTGAATCGAAGGGTGTGAAGCGCATCAACATCAAGCCGCAGTACGACGAGTACGTTTTCCCCGATGGTCACTCGGTGATGATTCTCGCCGAGGGCCGCCTGTTGAACCTCGGTTGCGCAACTGGTCACCCGAGCTTCGTGATGTCAGCGAGCTTCACGAACCAGGTGATGGCGCAGATCGAGCTGCACACGAACAACTCTGCATACCAGAAGCGCGTTTACACGCTTCCGAAGCATCTCGATGAGAAGGTTGCACGACTGCATCTCGAAAAGCTCGGCGTGAAGCTTACGAAGCTTTCGTCGTCGCAGGCGGAATATCTTGGTATCCCGGTTGAAGGCCCGTACAAGTCGGATCATTACCGGTACTAGGAAAGCATAGTCCCGGCTGGCACTCGAGCCGAACCTGAGACTCGAGCGGAATAAAATCGGAAGCAGATCCATGGCTAGTCCGATTTGGTCCTCCGCTTGAGTCTCAGGTTTTTTTGTATCCGGCGTACTTCCTATTTGATACCATTTAGGTTCCATTTAGGAACCACAAGTGGAGAACAAGCATATGGCAAACCTTACGCTCAAGGGAGTGCCCGCGCCGCTGGTCGCTGAGCTCAAGAAGCTTGCAGCTATGCACCGTCGCAGTCTGAACGGAGAAGTCATATTCAGGCTCGAGCAGTCCCTTCCGCGCGACGCCGCCGACGGCCGGCGTTTGGTGCGCGAAGCTGACAAACTGCGAAGGAAGATTGGAGTGAGAACGACTGTCGAGTCGATTCTCTCAGCGCGAGATCAAGAGCGTCGTTGATCGTCGCTGACTGCACTTTAATCGCGCAATTGTTCCTCACAGCTCCCGACACGGAGCTGGCGAGACAGGTGGCCCTGCGCGATGCGGACTGGTTAGTTCCTCCCCTCTGGCGGAGCGAGTTGAGGAGCGTTCTTCGGAAATATCTTTTGCGGGGGAACATTACAATCGATGAATGTCTCGACGTGATGTCAGCCGCCGAGGCTATGATTGGCAATGGGGAGACCGAAGTCTCGAGTGCTGATGTTCTCTCGATAGTGGCATCTTCAGGCTGCTCCGCCTATGACGCTGAGTATATCTCTATTGCGCGGCTGGGGGGCATTCCACTGGTCACTTCTGACCGGGCGTTGCGGCAGCGATTTCCAGGGATTGCAGTCTCGGCCGCTGATTTCCTATCGCGCAAATGAGACAGTCTTGATCCGCAGCAGGCTTGAGCTTACGTCAAGTGGAAGACAATGGGCCTCGACATCTGCTAAACACCCCTGAAGATGACCTAGCCATCTTGTCAGGGTTCTCCGGAATACAGATAGGGAGAACGGACTACATACCCGTGACTGGACATCAGGTACTGTCATAACTCTGCCACTCAATACTCAATGTCCAGACGCAGCACGTGCCAACGATGTGTCAGCGAAGGCTTCCATACAGCTGAAATCGGTCAAGGGACGGGGCGTTCACCGATGGTCGCTCTGTCGCGTATCGCAGCTGTCGTTGCATGCATTACTCTGGCAGCGGCCTGCCAATCAACTACGCAACCCATCGACGCCTTCGTCGGCTCGTACAGCCTGCAGACGTATAATGCGCAATCGTTGCCTCTTCAACTTTCACTGCCTTCCGGTTGCACGCGTACTGTAAGCTCGGGCTCGCTTCACCTGACGCCGAAGTCCGCCGACACCCAGCCCATTTACTCATGGGACGTTAGAGCGACTGATACTTGTTCCGGGTCGGCACCGAACTCAGTGTTTGTCGCCCGCGACCACGGCATATGGCGGGTCAATGACACGGCGATCGTGCTTGAATCATCTGAGGGCGGATCATATCGCGCACAGATAGAATCGGGATCGAGCCCCATTACCACGACACTTCGATTCGGCGACAACACCTATCGTTTCACGTTCGTGTCTTCATCCCCCCTGTAGACCGTGATCGCTCCATGCGGCAGCGTCCGTCAGAAATCCTGTCCGGCGCTAGCGATCTGATATCTCCTCTGCTATCCGCAGGACTCCGGGAACGCGGGTCGATCCTCCACGTTCTTCAATACTATTGGCCGCGCGCGCAGTCTTGCATTCGCGCAAATCGATGTAAGCACCGGTCCCCATCCTCGCCATGGAACGACGAGCGCCGAATCGACGAGATGATATCGCCGTGAAAGCTCGGCACGATACCACTCTGCGGGGAGCATGGGAATCGTCACCGTCGTAACATCAGTCCGATACTTCTCGACTTCCTGCATGTACCAGACGGGATACGTATCGTTATCCCCGTACGCAAAGACCACAGCATTTCTTGGCGCCGGAGCGAGTATCCGCATCGCGCTGTCACGCGGCGCGACCTCGTCGAAACCGGATTTGCGATTCGTCGCGGGGAAATTGAGAAACGCAGGAAGCACTGCGATTGCGACTCCGGCCAGCGCCCATCGCGCGCCAAATCGTTGAAACGTTTTTACTGCCCCGGCGCCCGCCCAGATTCCCCAGCAAACGAACGCGAGTGCAAAGAAATAATCACGCTCTCGCGCTTCGTGCTTCGCGCCGGCTGGAAGAAATCCTTCACCATATGAAGGACTCGCTTTCATGTTCAGGTATGCTATTACGCCGAACGATGCACATATGAATAGCACAGTCATAACTCGCCAGCTCATGGCGTGCCTGCGCCGGTGCCAGATGAAGCCGGCAGCTCCGAATACCGCGTAAAGAGCTGTGAAAGTGGTGCGCGCAAAGGATGGCGGTGGGAATGGATTCAACCCGAGCGCGACCTGCCAGTCGGTGTACTCGATGAAATTGCCGATCTGTATGTACCAGGGCGCCTGTCGCGGAAGGAATGATACCGGCTGGTACTGTTTGCGGGTGATGACGTCAGATAGTGCCTGCCATGTCTCGGGATTTCCCTGGTTCACCGTGGGATCGTGCTGCGCGCGCACAATCATGAAGAGCGCAACGGATGCACCGAGCACAGTGACGATGACGATTGCAGGAAGGGTCGAGATCTTGAACCTGCGCCATGCATGGGCGGCAAGCAGGAGTGCGGCAGGCGCGGCAACGAGTGCCGAGAGCTGAAGCGCCCACCCCAGTCCAAACAGGTAGGCGAGCAGAATGAGCCATTTTGATTCCTTGCGCTCGACTGCGAGGTCTGCTGCAAGAATGAACAGTGCAGACATCAACAGTGCAGGTGCGTACACTTCAGTCTCATTCGCGTTGAGCCAAACGCTCGACATCAAGCCAGCGAGCACACCACCAGCGATCGCCGTAGCGCGGTCGCGGGTCCAGCGCGCCATGCGCGAAGCGAAGATTCCGCACGCAACCGCCGTGGAGACCGCCGATAAGAGATTCACGGATTGCGCAAATCCCAGAATCGGCGCCAATGCCCTGCCCCAGACATTTCCGACCAGAATGAAAAGCGGCGTACCCGGCGGGTGCGGAATACCGAGTGAGTGCATCGCGGCGAGAAACTCGCCGGCATCCCAGTAGGTCACGCCCGGAGCGAGCGTTGCGACGTAGACGAGAAAAAGAACCAGGCTCACAATTACCCCCGGCTCGACTTTCCTCAGGTCAGCTCGCTCCATGCCTCGTCGAGAGCCTGTCTGTTCTTTTTCACGTTGTGCACCCGGAAAACAATCGCGCCGCGTTGTAATGCAAGCACGTTGAATGCAGCCGTCGCCGCGTCGCGCTCCTCGAGCGTCAGCGGACCGCGGCTGACCACATCAGTCAGCATCCTTTTTCGCGACAGTCCGACCATCACCGGACAATCATACGTGCAGAATTGGTCCAGCTTCTCGATCAGCTCACGCGAATGCTCGGTTCGCTTCGAGAATCCGATTCCTGGATCGAGCGCGATATTTTTTCTGTCGACCCCCGCCTCTTCAGCCAGCAGAAGCTGAGATCCAAGTTCGTCGAGAACTTCGCTCACGACGTTTTCATATACTGCGTTCTGATACGACGCCATGTTCGTCACATCGCCCCGCGAGTGCATCAGCACGACTCCCGCACTACTCGTGGCTGCAACAACCGGCATATCCGGATCGAGTCGCATCGCCGAGACATCGTTGATGATGCTTGCTCCTGCATCGATCGCAGCGCGCGCGACATCGGCTTTTGTCGTATCGATCGAAATAACGAAATCCGGAACGTGTCGGCGGAGCTCTTCCATCACCGGAACTACTCTGTCCGACTCCTGAGCCGCCTCGACCGGGATCGCCCCGGGTCGCGTCGACTCACCGCCGATGTCGATGATGTCTGCGCCTTCATCGATCATCCGCATCGCATGAGCAAGCGCAGAATCTGGCGAAAAAAAATTACCCCCGTCGCTGAAGCTGTCGGGGGTAACATTCAGGATTCCCATAACGATGGGATGATCCAGCAAAAGCTCGCGCGACTTGAGCCGCCAAATCCTGGGGCTCCCGTCGCGCGAGACCATTACGCCGGTGCGACCTCCGGCCCGCCAAAGAGCGGCGGCTTCGCTGCCTTGGGCTGAAGTACCGGCTGGTTCGCTGGAAGCGCAGGCGGATTCGAAGGAGGCGTCGGACGCGGAGGAAGCTTCTCACCCCGCTCCAGCGCCATCACTTCTTCACCACTCAGCGTCTCACGGTCGAGCAGCGCCTCTGCAACGCGATGCAGAAGATCCATGTTCTCCGTCAGAGTCTCCTTCGCGCGATTGTACGCTTCCTTGATCACGCGGGAAACTTCCGCATCGACAAGCTGCGCAGTACGCTCCGAAACTTCGCGGCGCGTCTGAAGTTCACGGCCGAGGAAAAGCTCCTGCTCGTTGTCGCCAACGAGAATCGGGCCGATCGCATCCGAGAGACCCCACTGCGTCACGTAGCGGCGGGCGATGGACGTTGCTTTCTGAATGTCGCTCGCCGCGC
>DATEDH010000127.1:0-2935 GCA_035281765.1 Gemmatimonadaceae bacterium | reverse complement strand
CGCAAAGGAATATCCCAATGTCTCGTTTGCGGGCGTCGATTACGCGCTCTCAGTCGATGACAAAGGCAACGTCATACCGCCACCGCCAAATCTCGCCGCACTCAAGTTTCGCGAAGAAGAGGGATCGTTCCTCGTCGGTGCCCTGGCCGCGCTCGTGGGTAAATCAAAAAAAGTCGGATTCGTTGGCGGGATGGACATTCCACTCATCCACAAGTTCGAGGCTGGCTACCGCGCCGGTGTGAAGCAGGTCTGCCCGGATTGCACTGTCATCGCACAGTACGCGGGTGTCACACCCGAAGCATTTAAAAACCCCGGCAAAGGCAAAGAGCTGGCGCTCAGTCAGTATCAATCAGGTGTCGAAGTCATCTTCCACGCATCAGGATCCACCGGTCAGGGCGTATTTGAAGCAGCGCGCGCGATGAACAAACTGGCAATCGGCGTGGACGCGGATCAAAGCGACGAAGCACCCGGTCACGTTCTCACTTCAATGGTCAAAGGCGTCAACGCCTCCGTCTTCGACGCCATCCAGCGCGTGCAGAACAAAACGTTCAAAGGCGGCGTTTATTCGTTCGGCCTCGCCGAGAATGGCGTTGGTTATGTATATGATGACCGCAACAAGAAGCTCATTCCCGACGACGTGCACGCCCGCGTGGAACAATTGAGACAGGAGATTATTGCCGGCAGGATAAAGGTGCCGAGCACGCGATGACGGGATCTCCCACCGCTATGGGCAATCGTGATGATTTCGCGATTCGCATGGAAGGCATCGACAAGACCTTTGGATCGGTTCGCGCAAATCGCGGTGCCTCTCTCGAAGTTCGGCACGGAGAAATCCACGCGCTCGTCGGCGAAAACGGCGCGGGAAAATCGACCCTCATGAAAATCCTCGGCGGCCTTCAAAAGCCGGACGCAGGAAAAATGGAAGTGAACGGGCGCGATGTGACCGGCTGGTCCACGAGTGACGCTATCGCGGCAGGAATAGGTGTCGTTCACCAGCACTTCATGCTCGTGCCGACTCTTACAGTCGCTGAGAACATCGTGCTCGGCATGGAGCCGAAGAATGGAATCAAATTCGATTACGCAAAAGCAGTCGCCGATGTCGAACGACTGAGTGCCGAAACTGGATTGAGTGTTTCGGCCGATTCGAAGATATCTGAGCTGTCTGTCGGAGAAGCGCAGCGAGTCGAGATTCTCAAGACTCTTTTCCGCGGTGCAAAGATCCTCGTGCTCGACGAGCCCACCGCAGTGCTGTCGCCGCCCGAAGTGAAAGAGCTCTGGACAGTTCTCCGCAAAATGCGCGATTCAGGCGGCACCATCGTGCTCATCACGCATCGACTCGATGAAGTGATCGAGATATCGGATGTCATCACAGTCATGCGAGCGGGTCAGACAGTCGATCGTCTCAAGACCTCTGAAACAACCCCTGCTCTGATCGCGCGTGCAATGGTCGGCCGCGACGTGGTCCTCAGCTCGCGTGACGAAGCCTCGGCCCTCGGCGCACGTACTGAGCGTGGACAGACCGACGAAGTCGGCGAAACGGGATTTCATCCTTCTGACGACATGACGTCAGCGATTCGCGTGAACGATCTCGTGGTGATGGGAGCTCGCAACACGCGCGCTGTCGACGGCATCACGTTCTCCATCAGACCGGGCGAAATCCTTGGGATTGCAGGCGTCGAAGGCAACGGACAATCGGAGCTGATCGAAGCGCTCGCCGGGCTGCGACCGATTCATTCGGGAATCATGCGCGTGAACGGTCACGACGTGACTACCGAGAGTGTCAGCGCCCGGCGTGACTATGGAGTGTCGCACATACCGGAGGATCGTCATCGCCGCGGATTGGTGCTCGATTATTCCATTGCCGACAATCTCGTGCTTGGGCTTCAGAGCGACTATTCGAAGCGCGGCGTTCTCAATGGCGACAGGATTCAGGAGAATGCCAGCAGCAAGATCAAGACATTCGACATCCGTCCGCCTTCATCGGAGCTTCCCGCGCGTGCACTTTCGGGCGGGAATCAGCAGAAGGTTGTAATCGCGAGAGAGATGGGCCGCGAATTCAGCATTCTCCTGGCATCGCAGCCAACGCGAGGAGTTGACGTTGGCGCAATCGAGTTCATTCATGCACAGCTGCGGGAAGCGCGCGCCGACGGAAAAGCGGTTCTTCTCGTTTCAGCGGAGCTCAAGGAAATTCTTGCACTCGCTGACAGGGTGGCAGTTATGTACCGCGGGAAGCTCACCAAGGTGATGCCAATCGAAGAGGTCGATGAAGAAACGCTCGGCGAATACATGACAGGCACTCGCTCGGAGAGTGCTGCGTGAGCTCGAGATTCCGCGAAAATGTAGAAGAAGCGCTGTTCCCGCCGATCGTCGCGCTGCTCGTCGCACTGATCTGCGGCGATCTCCTCATCATGAGCTACGGTCAGTCACCTGCAACAGTGTACAAGCTGCTGTTGGAGGGAACGTGGGGAAATGCGTACGGCTTCGGCCAGGTTCTATATAAGGCCACGACCCTGACGTTCACAGGACTCGCAGTATCGCTGGGCATCCGCGCTGGATTGTTCAACGTCGGAGCAGAGAGCCAGCTTGCGGCTGGCGGATTTCTCGCGGCACTGCTCGGCCTGGGGCTTTCACCGCGAATGCCCGGAATTCTGGCAATAGTCCTGTGTCTCATCGCAGCAATGGCTGGCGGCGCGATAGTCGGAGCGATCCCCGGATGGCTCAAGGTCAAGTACGGAGCGCATGAAGTCATCGTTACGATCATGCTCAACTTCGTTGTGCTTGCTCTGCTCAACTATATAGTTGCGGCGCGGCTGCACGTGCCGGAGACGCTGCACACTCCCGAGATTCGCAATGGAGGAATCCCGCGTCTCGATTCATTCATCCCTGCATTCCACGGGTCGGCGGCGAATCTCACGATAATCGTTGCTCTAATCGC
>DATEDH010000126.1:0-5450 GCA_035281765.1 Gemmatimonadaceae bacterium | reverse complement strand
CCCGATGGAATCGGCGGAACGTTAAAGACGTTCGACTTCATCGGACATCCGGAGCGACTCACGGTGATTCTTGGTGTCCTCGCAGACAAAGACTGGCGTGGAATGATCTCCGAGCTTTGGCCGGCCGATGAGATGATCACTGTCTTGCCACCCACGGCTCCGCGCACGAGAGCCTGGGATCCCGTAGCAGCAGCGAAATTCGCGGTCGAGAAAGGATTCAAAGCTTCAGCTGAGCCGGATTTCGAAAAGGCCATTCGTAACGCGGCGAACACGCCCGGACTGGTTCTCATTACCGGATCGTTTCACACCGTTGGTGATGCGATGGTGATAACAGGGGAGAAAACCCTCTAGAATCGCTTCAGGTTCTTGCCGCTAAGTCCATGCAGGACGTAGCTTTGAGCAATGGCGCAAGGGGCCCTGCCGGGATTCAGAGATTTCTATCCAGAACAGTTCGCTGAGCGCGCCTACATCATCGGTGTATGGCGCAAAGTGCTGCGCCGCTATGCGTTCGTCGAATACGACGGACCGCCACTCGAGCCACTCGATCTATATCGCAAAAAAAGCGGCGACGAGCTCGTCGGCCAGTTGTATTCATTCACCGACAAGGGCGACCGCGAAGTCGCAATGCGGCCGGAGATGACCCCGACGTTTGCGCGCATGGTTGCGGCCCGCGCCAACGCGCTTCGCAAGCCGGTGAGATGGTTTTCCGTTCCGCAGCTCTTTCGCTACGAGCGACAGCAGAAGGGAAGACTGCGCGAGCATTTTCAGCTCAACGCCGACATTGTCGGAGAAGCCTCCGTTACCGCGGATGCGGAGCTCGTGTGCCTCTCGCTCGATATTATGCGCGAGTTCGGGCTCGAGGCATCTGACGTAAATGCAAGATTCTCCGATCGCCGGTTGTTACAGGCACTCCTGACAGATGCCGGCGTGAAGGAAGATGCACTCGGCGCCGTGTACGGCGTAATCGACAAGCGCGGCAGAGAGCCCGCTGACATCTCGCGTGAGAAGCTGGTCGCTGCTACGGGCAGTGATGCGACAGCAAAGCAGATCGACTCGATTCTTTCGATCGATTCAGTCGATGCTCTAACCTCGCGATACTCGGATCATGCTACAGTTGGCGAGCATGTCACTCGCATCCGGGAATATCTCGATCTCGTGAGCGCGCTCGGGTTCGGTGACTGGGTAAAGCTCGATCTCTCGATTGTGCGCGGACTCGCCTATTACACGGGAATCGTGTTCGAGCTGTTCGACACTCGCGGCGAATTTCGGGCAATCTGCGGCGGTGGCAGATACGACACGCTGCTCCAGACACTGGGAGGCGTTGACCTTCCCGCGCTCGGATTCGGAATGGGCGACGTGGTGCTCGGCGAGCTGCTTCGCGCGCGATCGCTGTTCCCGAAATCCGAAGGGCAGACAGATTACTGGGTCGCGGGCGACGACGAGTCACTGCTCCCCGACGTGCTGAGCGTCGCTTCGAGACTGAGACGACACGATCGCAGCGTCGAATATGCGTTGAAGCCGCAGCAACTTTCGCGTCAGCTCAAGGCCGCGTCATCTGCAGGAGCACGCAACGCGGTTATCATCAAGCGCGATGACTATCGTAATGGAGAAGTCACGCTGAAAGATCTCTCTGCTGGAACCGAGCGGAACATTTCGCTCGAAGAATTGATCAACTCACTGAACTAGAACCATGGCCGACGACAAGAAGCTCCCAAAACGCTCTGAAGATTTCAGCGCGTGGTACAACGAGACCGTGCTGCGCGCCGAGCTTGCGGATTACTCACCCGTGCGCGGATGCATGGTGATCCGCCCGCGCGGCTATGGCATCTGGGAGAGAATGCAGCGGCAGCTCGATTTCATGTTCAAGGACACCGGGCATCAGAACGCGTATTTCCCGCTTCTGATTCCGGAGAGCTTCATGCACAAGGAAGCCGAGCATGTCGAAGGCTTTGCGCCGGAAACCGCCGTGGTTACTCATGGCGGTGGGAAGAAGCTGGATGAGCCCCTCGTCATTCGTCCGACGTCGGAAACAATCATCTACGCAATGTTTGCGAAGTGGGTGCAGAGCTATCGCGACCTGCCGCTGCTTATCAATCAGTGGGCGAACGTCGTGCGCTGGGAAATGCGCACCCGACTCTTCCTGAGAACGCTCGAGTTCCTCTGGCAGGAGGGTCATACCGCGCATGCAACCGAAACCGAAGCAGAAGAGGAAGCGCGCCAGATGCTCGGCGTCTATCGCGATTTCATGGAAGCGTGGATGGCGATGCCTGTCATTACCGGAATCAAGACGAATTCCGAAAAGTTCGCTGGTGCGCTGAGAACGTTCTCCTGCGAAGCGATGATGCAGGACAACAAGGCGCTTCAGGCCGGAACGTCGCACAACCTCGGACAGAATTTCGCCAAGGCGTTCGACCTCAAGTTCCAGACTGAGCAGGGTGGAACCGAGTTCGCGTGGAACACGAGCTGGGGCGTCTCAACTCGTCTCATAGGCGGTCTCGTCATGACGCACGGGGACGATTTCGGGCTGAAGGTCCCGCCGCTGCTCGCGCCAGTCGAGATCGTGATAGTCCCGATCTGGAAGTCGGACGAGGAAAAGGCGCGCGTTATCGAGGCGGCCAGGAACATCACTGCGGGGCTGACAGCCTGGGAACGGCGCAAGACGGGCAAGCTGCGCGTGCACCTCGATGACCGTGAGGGGATCAAGCCCGGCGCGAAATACTATGAGTGGGAGATGCGCGGCGTACCGCTTCGTCTCGAGTTCGGTCCGCGCGATCTCGACGCGAATCAGTGCGTTCTCGTTCGTCGCGACAACAGAGTGAAGCGGACTGTCACGCTCGATTCGATCGGCGAAGACATCGCCGATCTCCTGAGCATGATGCAGACTGACATGCTTGTTGCCGCATTCGAGCGTCGCGAAGCGAACAGCTATCGCGGCGCGATCGATTACGATCGCTTCCGTGAGATCATGGACGGTGAGGGCGGATTCGTGTACGCCGGATTCTGCGGAAGTGAAGCATGCGAGGCGCAGATCAAGGAGGAAACCAAGGCGACGATCCGCGTGCTGCCCGATGAGGAGTTCCGGTCCGCTGAGACGCCGAAGACATGTCTCAAGTGCGGAAAGCCATCTGTCGCCGAGGCGCTGTGGGCGAAAGCGTACTAGCAGTGGCGCAGGCCGGCTTTGCCCGAGAATCTGGAGTTCTTTCGTGCGATGGAGTTCCGATAGAGTCGATTGCTGACGCGGTTGGAACGCCGTTCTATGTTTACAGCGTTCCGGCAATTCAACAGCAGTATCAGAAGTTGTCGGCTGCGTTGGCGAATGTGCCGCACCGCTTGCACTACAGCGTGAAGGCGAATTCCAATCTTGCGATCCTTGGAGTTCTCCGGAGGCTTGGAGCTGGAGTCGACATTGTATCCGGCGGCGAGATGTACCGCGCGCAGTCTGCTGGCTTCAAGGGAAGTGACATCGTATTCAGCGGCGTCGGAAAGACCGAGCGCGAGATGACCGAAGCGCTTACCCTCGGCGTTCTTGTCATCAACGTCGAGTCGGAGGAAGAGCTTCAGTTCCTCGACGCAGTTGCTGGAAGGATGGGGAAGCGTGCACCTGTTGCGCTGAGAGTCAATCCGGAAGTGATGGTCGATACACCGCATCCCTATACGCGCACAGGCGTGAAGGGTATGAAGTTCGGCATTCCTTTCGATGAAACGCTGATCGTTGCGCGGCGTGCGCTCGAGATGAAGAACATCTCGCTCGTCGGCCTCGACATGCACGTCGGATCCCAGATCTCGCAGTTCGAGCCGTATGAGATCGGGCTTGGCCGGCTGCTTCAGCTCAAGGGGGAGATCGAGGCTGCGGGGGCAACCGAGCTGCAGTATCTCGATATCGGCGGCGGGCTGGCTGTTTCATATGACAATGAACGGCCGATCGACGTCGCGGCATTCGGTGAAGTTGTCGAACGAATGGTTGGACCAACCGGACTAAAGGTGATTGTCGAGCCGGGTCGGTTTCTCGTTGGCAACGCCGGCGCCCTCGTGACGAAAGTCCTTTACAGAAAGCGCAGCGGCGGTAAGGAGTTTGTGATTGTCGATGCAGGAATGAATGATCTGATTCGCCCTTCACACTACAATGCGTATCACCGGATCGAAGCGGTGAAGCAGACTGGTGCTAAGACGACGGCTGACATCGTCGGTCCGGTGTGCGAGAGCGGGGATTTTCTTGGCCTGCATCGTGAAGTCGATGATGCACAGCCCGGCGAGCTCATTGCAGTGCTCTCCGCAGGTGCCTACGGGTTCGTGATGTCATCCAATTACAATTCGCGCCCGCGCCTTGCCGAAGTCATCGTGAACAATGGAAAGTTCGGCGTCGTGACCGAGCGTGAGCAGTATGCGGACCTCGTTCGGAAGGAACGCCTCGAGCCGGAATGGAGGGTGCCCTGATGAAAGTGGGACTGATGGCCGACAGTCATGATCGTCTTCCCGCGATCTCGGACCTGCTCGCGATGATGCTCGAGCGCGGAGTTTCGCTCGTGATGCATGCCGGTGATTACTGCTCGCCGTTTTCGCTCGAGCCGTTCAACGAAAAGAACATTGCACTGCTCGGCATCTTTGGCCGTAACGATGGGGATCCGGAAGGACTCAAGGCGACCGCTGCGCGCGGCGTTGGAATGGAGCTGTACGAGTCGCCGCACAGCTTTGAAGTGGCGGGTCAGCGCATTCTGCTCGTGCACGATCTTGGCGAAGTGAATCGCCGTTCGATCGAGTCGCACAAGTACGTCGTTCACGGATTCACTCATAAGCAGGACACGAACACGCGAGGCGATGCACTCGTTATCAATCCTGGTGAAGCATGCGGATGGCTGACCGGAACGTGTACTGCTGCTGTTCTCGATCTCGAGAGCGGTGAGGTGGAAGTACTGACCTTATGAGCAGTCGCATCCTGATTCTCGACTACGGAGCTCAGTACACTCAGCTGATCGCGAGACGGGTAAGAGAGGCGCGCGTCTACTCGGAAATTCATCCCCCGACTCGTTCGCTGGAATGGATTCGAGAGTGGAATCCCACCGGAATCATTCTTAGCGGCGGTCCGAACTCGGTCTACGCCGACAACGCGCCGCGCGCGGATCGCGCCCTGTTCGAAATTGCGCCTACACTCGGCATCTGTTACGGAATGCAGCTCATCGGATTTCTCGAAGGCGCTGAAGTGAAGCGCGATGGGCGGCGTGAGTACGGACGGGCAGAGGTGACAATCACCGAGCCCGGTGTGTTGTTCAACGGCTTCCACGCAGGCGAGACAATGTCAGTGTGGATGAGCCATGGCGATCATGTGGAAGCCCCTCCGAAGGGATTCGTTGCGATTGCGTCGAGCAATGGAAATCCGCTTGCTGCGTTTCGGCACCAGTCGAAACCCATCTACGGTGTGCAGTTTCATCCTGAAGTTGCGCACACGCCGCGCG
>DATEDH010000125.1:0-4142 GCA_035281765.1 Gemmatimonadaceae bacterium | reverse complement strand
CAGGTCGTCAGATGCTGCTTCAGTAAGCGACGGTAGATGGTTAAGCGGAAAGAGTGTCTGCCGGAGGCCGTTCATCCAAAAAGGGAATAATTCCTGCGAAGGAGTTCCTCCCGACAATGACAAATCCGGTAAATAAGGCCGAGGCACTCACTCTGCTACGTGAGCGCTTTGGCCATGACAATTTCAGGAAAGGCCAGTGGGAGCCAATTCGCGCCTTGATAGAAGGCCGCGACGCGCTGGTCGTAATGCCGACTGGCAGCGGCAAGTCGCTGATCTATCAGCTTGCTGCTCTTGCAACTCCGGGACTTACTGTCGTCGTGAGTCCGCTCATCGCGCTGATGAAAGATCAGAAGGACAAGCTCGAAGCGCAGGGCGTCGATGCTGTTGCAATGCATTCGCATCTTTCCACCGGTGAAGCGCGCGAAGCGCATCGCCAGATCCAGGATGGAGAAGGCGAGCTTCTATATCTCACGCCCGAGCGTTTCAAGGATCGCGATTTCTTCGAGCGACTGTTAACCCGCAAGGTGACTCTCTTCGTCATCGACGAAGCACATTGCGTGAGCCAGTGGGGTCATGATTTCCGTCCTGACTATCTGTCGCTTGGCTCGATTGCAAAACGTCTGGGAAGGCCACCGATACTGGCACTCACAGCTACTGCAACGCAGGAAGTCCAGGACGATATCGTGCGCCAGCTCGGGATGCACGATCCCCACACAACTATTACGGGATTCGCGCGCCCGAACCTGCGGTTCGAAGTTCGTCGCACAGTGAATGACGGAATCAAGGATTCGATCGTAGAGAATATTCTCACGGAAAATGAAGGCTCCGGTGTCATCTACGTCGCGACCGTCAAGGAATCAGAACGACTCTACGCTCAGCTCAGTGAGCGATACAGCATCGGGCTCTATCACGGGAAACGTCCTGCTGCCGATCGAAAGATGGTGCAGGACGCTTTCATGAATGGCGAGCTCAAAGCGATCATCGCGACGAATGCCTTCGGGCTCGGCATCGATAAGCGCGACATCCGCTTCGTGGTGCACTATCACTTTCCCGGCTCCATCGAATCGTATTATCAGGAAGCGGGACGCGCGGGACGCGATGGACTGCCCGCGACATGCACACTTCTATATAGAGTGGAAGACCGCCGCATTCAGTCGTACTTCCTTGGCGGCAAGTATCCTGAGGTTCAGGAAGCTGCAAAGGTCGCAATTGCACTCGAGAAGTATCCAGTCGATCAACCGGTTGCTCTCGCTGACATAACAGAGATCACTGAAGTTCCGCAGCGTAAGGCGAAGATCGTTTTCGCTCTATTGAAGCGTCATGGTCTGGTGCGCGAGCATCGCGGCGGAAAATGGCAGCGGCTGCGGGGCAATCTCACTGATTGCGATCTGAGTCACGATCTCACGGACTACGAAGAGCGCCGCGCCAACGACCAGAAAAAGCTTCAGACAATGATCGACTTCTGCCAGACGATGGATTGCCGCACGAAGTTCATTCTCGAGCACTTCGGTGAAGAAGTCTCACCCGACTGGTCCTGCAACAACTGCGACGCATGTGATGCGCGAGTGATGTGGGAGTCGGGTGAGAAGCGCATCGCCTAGAGGGAGAACACAGGTGGAAGAGAGCACAGAGGGAACGGCCAGAGGGCACAGAGGGGAGGACACGGAGTTCTGTGTCCTCCCCTCTGCGTCTCTGCGCTCTCTGTCAGGCCGAGCCGCCCCCGCGTAGCGGGGCGGCAAGGCCCTCTGTGTCCTCGCAACCTTGAGCTGACAGTAACGCCCACGTTTGAGCGTTAGCTCAAACGTGCAGTTACTGTCAGCTCAAGGTTGCCATGGAAGGCACGCGACACCGGACACGTCTCAAGTGTCTGCTGCGCAACCTCCTGAAACTTCGCGTCATCGATCCCTGTAGCTGAGACGGTAACGTCGAGATCTATCTTCGTGATAGTGAATCCGCCCCCGCCGGGATTTGGGGATACCGTGCACGCCGCATTCGTATCGATCGATGTCGGCGTCCCACCCGCGCGCTCGATGTTGCCGGAGAGCGCCATGCTGTAACATGCGGCCTCTGCAGCGGCGAGCAGCTCTTCCGGATTCGACCCAACGCCTTCCTCGAATCGCGAGCTGAAGCTGTACTGACCGCCAATCGCTCCGCTCTCGCCCTTGAAAGTTCCCTTCCCGCTCTTGATCGCGCCTTCCCAACGTGCACTCGATCTTCTCGTCGGCATTCACAGCTCCATAAGATGAGATAGCTGGTACCAGGCTATATGCCGGGCACCGTATACGGTTCTGTCTCCTGCAACTATTGCGCGCACTTGTTTAATTGTTTAGTTAAACTGTGTGATTAAAGACCAGGACACCGAACAGCGCATCCTCCAGGCAGCCCGGACGGTCTTCGTACGCAGGGGAACCGCCGGGGCACGCATGCAGGAAATCGCCGAAGAAGCCGGAGTCAACCAGGCCCTCCTTCATTACTACTTCCGGTCGAAAGAACGCCTCAGCGAAGCCGTCTTCGCCGACACCGCAGGCCGCATGTTCCCGGCAATCGTCACCATACTCGGCAGCGATGCCTCGATCGCCGAGAAAGTCGACAAGGTCGTCGAGACATATCTCGAGAACATGCTGCGATCACCGTTTCTTCCGGGATACATCATCTCCGAGCTCCATCATCATCCGGAGCGAATCCCCAAGCTGCTCGGCAACCTTGCGGGCAAGTCGTTCGCATCGGCGCTCGAGCCCGTACTCGACAAGCTGGACAAACAGCTCGCAGCAGAAGCACGACGCCACCGCATGCGACGCATCTCGGCGCAGCAGTTTCTCGCGAACCTTCTTTCACTTTGCGTCTTCCCGTTCGCTGCGCGGCCAATGCTGTGCGCGGCGTTTGGCCTCGACGACGAAGGGTTCGCGCGATTCATCGCAGCGCGCCGCAAGGAGCTGCCGCAATTCATCATGAACGCACTCGAATCATGAACCCACGACAACTCGTGCTTGTTGTCGCTGT
Organism: Gemmatimonadaceae bacterium; assembly: GCA_035281765.1. Taxonomy (GTDB): domain Bacteria; phylum Gemmatimonadota; class Gemmatimonadetes; order Gemmatimonadales; family Gemmatimonadaceae; genus UBA4720. The sequence goes on along the minus strand of DATEDH010000125.1, from coordinate 1,142 downwards.
CGCGGTCCCTCTGACAGCACACGCGCAGACTGATTCACTTCGGCTGGCCGATGTGAGAGCATGGACTGCATCGAATGATCCGCGCCGCGCACAGATCGAGCTCCTCGCGAGTCAATCGGCACTGAGATTACAGAACCTCAATGCCGAGATGCTTCCTGCATTCTCGGTCGACGGGCTCGCGCAGTACCAATCCGACGTCGCAAAAATCAACGTCACTCTGCCGGGAGTGAATCTCCCCAATCCAAAAAACGACACGTACGATGCCCGCATTGGCGCACAGCAGCGATTGTACGATCCGTCGATTGGCCCGAGACAGGCGATCGAGCGTGCGCAGCTGGCAGAATCGCAGGCCAGAGTGCGGAGCGCGATGTATTCGCTCAATGAATCAGCGAGCTCGGCATTCTTCGTTGCCCTTCGCGCGCAGTTCCAGATTGACGAGATCGAGAATACAATCAAGGATCTCGAAGCCCAGCTGCAGGTTGCTTCGTCGAGAATAAAGGCGGGCACTGCTCTCTCGAGCGAAGCCAACGCCCTGCGCGCCGAGATAATGCGAAGGCGGCAGAACGTTTCCGAGCAGCAGGCAGCGAGAGCCGCAGCAATTGCGATTCTCTCCAACATTACAGGAAAGACAATCGATCGCGAAACAATTCTCGCGATGCCATCAGCCAGCGACAGCCTCACACGAACGGCTGTTGCATCCATCCGTGCGCGCCCCGAATACGAACAGTTCGCTCGTACTCGCGAAGTACTTGAAGCAAGCGCACGGGCACGCTCAGCGCAGGATAAGCCACGCATATCAGCGTTTGGACGACTGGGCTACGGACGGCCCGGCCTGAATCCGCTCAACGACAGGTTCGATACATACTGGCTGAGCGGTGTTCAGCTCCAGTGGACTCCGTGGAGCTGGGGCACCTCAGCCCGTGATCGGCAGGTTGCGGAGCTGCAGCGACAAATAGTGACAACTGAAGAACAGTCATTCACGCAGCAGATCGAGCGAGCGATCGAGCAGGATGTCACATCGATCGAGCGTCTCGAGCGCGCTCTCGCAGAAGACGACGAGATCATAGCACTTCGCGAAAGCATCCTTTCCGAAACGCGGTCACGATATCGCGAGTCGGTGATAACCTCTGCCGAGTACGTGG
>DATEDH010000124.1:0-24399 GCA_035281765.1 Gemmatimonadaceae bacterium | reverse complement strand
CTGGTATCGCTGCTGGAGCATCTCAAGCGACTCGGTGTAAAGACAATCGCAATCACAGGGGACATGAGTTCTACGCTCGCGCGTCATACCGACGTGGCACTCGACGGATGGGTGAAAGAGGAAGCCTGCGTTCACGATCTTGCACCAACCACGAGCACGACCGTCGCTCTTGCACTCGGTGATGCGCTTGCGGTGGCCCTCCTCGAGGAAAAGGGCTTCAAATCAGAAGATTTTGCCCGATTGCATCCGGGCGGCGCGCTTGGCCGCAAGCTGCTGACGCAGGTAAGGGATGTCATGGTCACGGGAAATCTCGTCCCCGTGCTGACGCCCGACTCGACGATGAGAGAAGCGGTAGTTCAGCTCGCAGAGCGCCGGGGCATCGCTGTGATTCGCGGTGGCGATGGGAGAGTAGCAGGAGTCGTCACATCGGGAGACCTTACGCGGCTCATGGAGCGCGAGGAAAACGTGATGCCGGTTCCGGTCCGAACGGTGATGACTACGAATCCGAGAATTGCAAGGGATGACGAGCTTGGGAGCGCCGTGGTATATAGAATGGAACAACACGGAATAATTTCGATGCCTGTGGTTGACGAAAACGACATGCTCGTAGGCGTAATCCACCTTCATGATCTCATGAGGGCAGGGGTCGTATGACCTTTGTTCGCATGGGCTTGACGACGCTTGGCTTAGCCGCTGTGATAGCAGCTGTGTCAGCCTGTAATGAAAAGACAGCACCGCCAGTGGTGACAAAATCCGCGCTCGCCGATTCCGCGGATCAGGTTATGTATGGCGCGCATTTCAACCTTACCGACAAGGGGCTGTCGCGCGCTGAGCTTCTTTCCGATACCGCATTCTTCTTCGAAGACAACACACGCATCGAGCTGAGAAAGGTCGAGACGACGTTTTACACCGCGAGTGGAGCACGGGATGCCTATCTCACATCGAAACGCGGATCGTACAACAATCGAACAGGCGTGATGATCGCGCGCGACGACGTCATCGTGATCACGGAAGAAGGCCGCAAGCTGACGACGCCCGAGCTGATCTACAATCAGGCATCGAATGAAATCTCGAGCGACAGTGCATTCGTGCTCACGGAGCCCGGGCGACGTCTCGAAGGCGTTGGCTTCAGGTCCGATCCCAACATGCAGAACGTTCAGATCCTCAAGACGAGGAGCGGCTCCACCGGAGTCGTCGGGCTGCCGAATCAATGAGACGAATCCTCGTTATCGCGGCGCTCAGCATCTGCGGCTCCTCCGCTGCGCACGCGCAGGCGGCAGCGCAGCAATGCGCGCTCGAGTACGAGACCAGCAGCGGCAATACGAGAACGAACGCCCAGAGACTTCCGTCGGGACAGTACAACTTTTTCCAGGGCGGCGGCGTTACCTATCACTGCACAGGGCAGGGCAACACACTGATCGCAGACAGCGCTGAGTATTACGGCGAACAGCGTGTTCTCTACCTGATCGGCAGCGTTCATTACACTGAGAACCGCGCGAAAGTCGATTCTGACCGGATGACCTACTATCAGATCGAGGATCGCATTCGCGCTGAGGGCAACGTTGTCGTCCGCACTAACAGCGGGACAACAATGCGCGGTCCGGTGATGGATTACTATCGTCAGACGACTACCCGGCCGCTCGCTCGCACAGTCGCGACTGGCAGACCGAGAATGTCGATCATCCAGCGGCAAACGCCGAATCAGCCGCCGGAGCCAGTCGATGTCGTTTCCAATCTGCTCGTAGCGGAGGGCGACAACCTCGTATACGCCTCGGGCAACGTCGAAGTCACCCGCCCAGATCTTCTCGCCAAGGGTGATTCCGCGTTCATGGACGGGCAGCGTGAATTCGCTCGTCTCATGAAGTCGCCATCAGTGCAGAGCAAGAAGGGAACGCCATTCACGCTGACGGGTGGCGTAATCGACCTTTACTCGCGCAACAAGAATCTGGAGAGAGTCGTCGCAACTCCCTCGGGCCACGTGTTGAGTCGCGATCTCGAGCTCGCTGCGGATTCCGTAGATCTTAGAGTAAAGGACAATCAGCTCCAGCGTGTGATTGCGTGGGGCAGGAAATCGCGCGCAACGGCATTGACGCCGGAGCGCCGCATCCTCGCTGATTCGATCGACGCGCTCATGCCCAATCAGCGCATCCGTGAAGTGCGCGCCATCGGCGACGCCTACGCTAATTCGGCACCTGACAGCGCGCGCATCATATCGAGCGAGCGCGACTGGATGCGAGGCGATTCGGTCCTTGCTGAATTCGACAGCATCGCACCGGGCGATACGACGACCAAACCGCAGGCAAAGCGCATCGTCGCAAAAGGCAATGCGAGCTCGTTTTATCAAATGGCCGCAGCAGGCAGCGTGAAAGCGCGGCCGAATCTCAACTACGTTCGCGGCCGCGTGATCACCGTTTCATTTGTGAATCGAACCGTCGATCGCGTCGATGTTCTCGACAAGGCCTCGGGCCTTTTCCTCGAGCCGTCGAGCGATTCGACTGCAGCACGCGGAGCTCCAGCGCGAGGGAGTAACGGCACCTCGCAAGCGCCACCGCCGCCGCCACCAACTTCCCGTAAACAGAAACCGTGAGTCAGGACGAGCTTCCGCCGCGCGTACGAGAAATAATCAGCCGGCTCTCCGGTGATGAGCGCTCGATGGCAATTGCATTGGGTGCGATCATCCGTGAAGCCGATCTCGCCGGCGCAGCGCCGTTTCACAATGTCGTGATTCGTTATCGCGACGAATTCCTGCGCGTTCTCCGCAACGAAGGCAAGGACGCCGAGCGTGAAGCAGGACGTCTTGGTCTCGACGAGGTCGAGTCGTATCTCGTCAGCTCCATCCTTCCGCGGCTTGCCGGCGATGGCGTCATCAAGCCGTTCGACATGGAGACGGAAACAGAGCTCAAGATTCAGCTCTCCGAACAGCTCTGGCAGGACATCGCTCCGCAGCGCCGCGAGATTGCAGAGGTCATTCGTCATACCGGCGAGTTCTCCATTCTCGAGGCGGAGAAGCCGAAGCGCAGCGTAGTTGGCGGCAGCACACTCGAGGCAAAGGGGCTGACCAAGTCATACCGTCGCCGGGCGGTGGTGAACAACGTCGACATCAAGCTGCAGCAGGGAGAAATCGTCGGGCTTCTCGGACCTAACGGCGCAGGGAAAACCACGAGCTTCTACATGATCGTCGGCCTCATCGATCCCCAGGCCGGCAAGATTATTCTCGATGGAAAGGATATCTCGAGCATGCCGATGTACGAGCGCGCGCGCCTGGGCATCGGATATCTTTCACAGGAGCCATCGGTCTTCAGAAAGCTCTCCGTCGAGGAGAACATCATGGCAATCCTCGAAACTCTGCCATTGAGCGGCGCCGAGCGCCAGAAAAGGCTCGAGAAGCTGCTCGACGAGCTCAGCATCAAGCGGCTGCGAAAAAACAAGGCGTACTCACTTTCGGGCGGAGAAAGACGCCGCCTCGAAATTACGCGCGCGCTTGTAACTGACCCGAAGTTTATGATGCTGGACGAGCCATTCGCCGGCGTCGACCCGATTGCGGTGCACGACATTCAGACAATCGTTGCCGGGCTGCGGCATCGGGGAATCGGTGTCCTGATCTCCGACCACAACGTGGAACAGACCCTCGATATCGTCGACAGGGCTTACATAATGTTCGACGGCAAGGTCATAGTTTCTGGCACTGTTCGTGACTTAGTCTTCGACGACACGGTGGCCGATGCCTACCTCGGCCCCACACTTACAGCGCGCTTGCGCCAGAGATTTTCACAGGGACAGGCAGCCGGAGAAGCGTCGTGAAGCCAGGAATGAGTCAATCAACCCAGCTGCGGCAGGAGCTGAAGATCAACCCTCGCCTGTATCAGGCGATGGATCTTCTCTACATGCCGTTGCTGGATTTACAGCAGCACCTCAAGCAGGAGCTGCTGAATAATCCGTTTTTGGATCTTGTAGAGGCGGAAGAGGAAGAAGAGGAAGAGGGAACCGAAGTAGAGGCAGCGGTCGAGACACCCGAAGAGGACAAGCGGGGCGACGAGATCGACTGGGAGGAGATTCTACTCGATGGATTCGACACCGCGGGCGGCCGCCGCGAGGAGCATGAGGAGCGGGAGTATTACGAGCCGGTAACCGTTGCGACGCGCGATTTGAGCGATCACCTGCGCGATCAGGTGAACCTGCTCGAGCTGAGTCCGCGTGAAGCCCTGCTCGCTGAAGAATTCCTCGGCAACATCAATGACGATGGTTATCTCGCGAGCCCGGTGGCCGAGATTATCGAGTCGATCAATGAGATGGTGACGCAGGCAGCAGAAGCGGAGGGCCGCGATTTCTCCGATCTGCCGTTGTACACGATCGAGGAAGGCGAGACGATGCTGAAGAAGATTCAGGATCTTGACCCTCCCGGTGTCGGAGCCCGCGATCTGCGCGAGTGCCTAATGCTTCAGCTCGAGGAAGCGGGCATGAGCCAGTCCGTTCCGTATCGCCTCGTGCGTGATTGCTTTGACGAGCTTATCGCGCATCGCTGGAGTGAAATCTCCAAGCGGTTCGGCATCAGCGCCGGCGACGTGCAGAAGGCAGCTGATGAGATCGCGAAGCTCGATCCCAAGCCGGGGCTGAGATTTCGATCGGGCGACGAGAACTACATCATCCCTGATCTGATCGTGGACAAGATCGATGGACAGTACCACGTCTTTCTGAACGATGCGAATCTTCCTCGCCTGAGATTGAGCAAGGCATATCAGGAGATTGCGCGCGACAAGAAGAAGTTCGAGGGCGAGAACAAGGAATTCATCTCGAACAAGCTCAATTCAGCGAACTGGATGATTCAGGCGATCGAGCAGCGCCGGCAGACGATGCTCAAGGTCATGAATTACATCGTCGACCGGCAGCGCGAGTTTTTCGAGAAAGGCGTGCAGTATCTCAAGCCGCTCACGCTTCGCGAAGTTGCCGAAGTGATCAACATGCACGAGTCGACCGTAAGCCGAGTGACGAACGAGAAATTCGTGCAGACTCCGCGCGGTGTCCTTCCGCTCAAGTTTTTCTTTTCTTCAGGATTGGCCACCGCGGAGGGCGACGACGTATCCGCCCGCGGAATCAAGGCGCAGCTCCAGAAGCTCGTGCAGGAAGAGGATCCAAAACATCCACTCACCGACCAGGCGATTGTGAACATTCTGCGCGAGAGTGGAGTGCAGATCGCAAGACGCACGGTCGCGAAGTATCGCGATCAGCTCGGGATTCTATCCGCGAGGATGCGTAAGAGGATATGACCTCTGTCCCGGCGGAGTCTCGAGCCGTAACAGGCCCGGTTTCTCCGCTCGGGCAGCTTGCTGACCCTTCTCGTCCACTCGTCAGCGTACTCGTACCAGCCAAGGATGAAGCGGAGAACCTGCCGCTTTTCATGGAGCAGGCGGCAGCTGCTTTCTCTCACGCGCCCGGCAGGTATGAGGTCGTTGTGGTCGACGACGGATCAGGGGACAACACGTGGAATGTTCTCGAGACTCTCGTTGGCCAGTATCCATTTTTGCGCGCAGTGCGGCACCGTTCGCAAAGAGGAATCGCCGAGTCGCTTCGGACCGGCTACCTGAATTCGTTCGGGCGGATTCTCGTTTTTTATCCAGCCGATCTCCAGTACAAACCGGAAGACATTCCTCGCCTGGTTGCGCCGATTATCTCAGGCGACAGCGACATGGTCACAGGATATAAACAAGGTGAATACGAGAAGGCCTTTGTGTCCGGCGTGTACAACGGGCTTAGCAGGTCGCTTTTCAAAGTTCCTGTCCGTGATCTCAACTCGGTGAAAGCCTACAGGCGTGAAGTAATGGAGTCGGTTCCGGCGCGACCTGACTGGCATCGCTACATGGTTGTGATGGCAGCAGCCGAAGGATTCACGGTCACCGAGGTTCCTGTTCCGCTTTATCCCCGGCACGCAGGAAAATCCAAGTTCGGTATCGGCCGGATTCCAGTAGGCGTGATCGACATGATCGCCGTCTGGTTCGAGCTGCGCTTTGCAAAAAAGCCTTTGCTTCTCTTCGGAATGATCGGCGCCGCGCTCTTTACACTCGGCGCAATTGCCGGCGTAGCTGCGTTGATCTGGCTCGCGGTTACAGGGAAGGGCACGCGCGCTGTCTGGACGGTGATTCAAACCTGCCTGATCCTTGGAAGTGTTTTCTTCTCCACAGGTTTTGTTGGTGAGCTCGTTGCAGCGCAGCGCGCTGAAACCCGCGAGCTGCGAGCGCGCCTCGAAGAGCTTTCGCAGTCGAGGGATTCACTGCCCGGGCGCTGAGCGTTGAAAGTTCTTTTTCTGACCCACTCGTTCCCGCGATTTTCGGGGGACGTCCCCGGATCGTTTCTTCATCGCCTTGCGATCGCGCTCCAATCAGGCGGTGTCGAAGTGCGCGTGATCGCGCCTTCCGCGCGCGACCTCAAGACACGCGAAGACATCGATGGAATTCACGTCGAGCGGTTTCGATATGCGCCTGCTGCATATGAAACACTCGCGTACACCGGCAACATGGCGCAGGACGTAGCTGCTTCGTGGAGCGCGCGAATCACACTCACATCGTTTCTGGGGTCTGAGCTCATCAGATCCGCATGGGAGAAGCGATCGTTTGAGCCTGATGTGATTCACGCGCACTGGTGGTTTCCAAGCGGAGTCGTGGGCATGTCGCTCGCCGCGATTACCGGAGCACCGCTGGTGACTACAATGCACGGCACCGATGTGCGAATGGCGGTGAGTGTAAGGCCAAGCCGCGCTGTTTTTCGTAAGGTAATCCGCAAATCTCGCACGATCACCACGGTTTCGAGCTGGCTTGGATCGCAGGTGCAGGAGATCGCTCCGGATGCATCGCCCCTCGTTGCGCCGATGCCCGTCGCAGTCGAGCGCTTTCAACCTCATGGCGATCGTGAGAAGAACCGGTTTCTCTTTGCGGGAAGGTTGAATCGCCAGAAGGGTCTGGATCATCTGCTGCGTGCGTTCGCCGCGATGAAAGGGCTTGCCATGCTCGACGTCGTCGGCGAAGGCGCCAATGAAAAAGACCTCAAGCTACTCGCATCCCAGCTCGGCATCAGTGATCGAGTGACATGGCACGGGCAGATCACACAGCCGGAGCTGGTTCGCAAATATCAGGAGGCGACTGCTGTAGTGATGCCATCGATCGATGAAGGGCTTGGTCTAGTCGCAGCAGAAGCGCTTCTTTGCGAAACGCCGGTCATCGCATTTCGATCCGGTGGTCTGACTGACATAGTGAAGCATGATCTCACGGGCTTGCTTGTAACGCCGGGCGACACGCATGAGCTTGCGGCGGCGATGGACGTTGTTCTCGAGCGGCCCGACATGGCAGCCGCGCTTGCGCGCACGGGAAGACAGTACGTGCTCGAGACTTTTTCACCTGAATCTGCCGCCCGCACGTACATGGACATCTACAGTCACGCGATTGGCAAACCGTAAGCGGCTGGTTTTTACGGCGGCACAGTGGCTGTTCGCCGCAGCCGTCGTCTGGTTCGCCGCGCGCGCGCTTCGCGGCCAGTGGGCAGAGGCGGGGGAGCGCCTGCAATCACTATCGCCTGAGTGGCGATGGATAGTGCTCGCAACCGCGATTGTCGTTGCCACTTATCTCGTGCTGATCGAAACCTGGCGACGGGTGATCATCGCTTCGGGCGAGAAGCTTTCGTTCGGTGATGCCGCCCGTATCTGGTTCATCTCGAACCTTGGCAAGTACGTACCCGGGAAAGTCTGGTCCATTGCAGCAATGAGCATGATGGCCCGGCGCAGCAATGTTTCTGCGGGAGTCGCCGCCGGGTCGTCGATCATCGTGCAGCTTGTTTCGATCGCAGCGGGAATTGCCGTCGTTATGGTATGTGGCGCCCGGCTCGTCGAGAACCGGCTGATCGGAATCGTAATTCTGGTGGTGATCGTCATTCTCGTCGTTACGCTGCCGCTATCTGTGGGAATGATTGCGCGGGCAGCGCGGTCGCTTACCGGCAGGGAAGTCACGTTGCCCGTGATTCCCCAAACCGCCGTCTGGATGACGGTCGCAGGGTCGAGTGTGGCGTGGATTGCGTACGGAATTGCGTTCCAGTTGTTCGTGAGGGGAATTCTCGGAAGTTCTGCTGGCGCAACGACTTCGTACATCGCAGTTTATGCCGCATCCTACATCATAGGATTTCTCGCTCTCTTCGCGCCCGGCGGAGCCGTGGTGCGGGAGAGCGCTATCGTAACCGGGATGGTGAGATTCGCCCTCTCGGGGCAGGCTGACGCCCTTGCGATTGCACTCACATCGCGACTGTGGCTCACTGTCACCGAGGTAGTGCCGGGTCTCGCATACATGGCTGCTGGAAAGCGTGAGCCCAGGGACTGAATGGCAGACGGAAGCAACGACGAGAGAAATTTTCTTCACAACGATGATGAGGCCGTTGGCTTAGCCGAAGAACCGGCTGCTGCGGCCGCACTTGTGCCGCCCGCGCGGGTGGTTCCTCCGGTTTCTCGCGCCGATATCAGTGCCTCCGGCCCGCGACGGAGTGGTCTGGTTGCCGCGATTTTCTACGCGCTCGCAACGCTTTCGCTCGGGTATCCGGCGTTTGCCGGAAAATTCCTCGCCGGTCCCAACAGCGATCAATTCGTCGCCGGTTATGCGTTCCGCGAATTCGGCGCTGCGATGCTGAAGTCGACGGGCGGGTTCGCCCAATGGAATCCGTATCTCTTCGGCGGAATGCCGTACATCGCCGCGATGCACGGTGACATCTTCTATCCCACGTTCATCCTGCGGATGTTGATGCCCACCGATGCCGCGATGACGTGGTCATTCATCCTTCATCTATTTCTCGCCGGTCTTTTCACCTACTACTTCGTTCGCGCCAACGGATTCGGATTTTTCCCGGCGCTGTTCGCGGGCGTCGCATACATGATGAGCGGGCAGCTCGCATCGCTCGTATCTCCCGGTCACGATGGGAAGCTGTCAGTAAGCGCACTTTTCCCGCTTACTCTTTGGATGCTCACCCTCGGCATGCGTGAAGGGAAAAAATGGAGCTGGGGAGTGCTCGCCCTCACGATTGGACTTGCCGTTCTCAGTCCGCATCCGCAGCTGCTTCAATATCTGCTGCTCGCAAGCGCGGCATATACCATTTATCTCGCTGTGTCTGTCATCCGGTCGCGCGTTGTTCATCCGCGCGTTGTAATTGGCCGGATGGGGATGGCGCTGGCATCTGTTGCGATCGGGGGTGCAATCGGCGCTATCCAGTATATGCCGGTGCGGGAATATGTAAAATGGTCCCCGCGTGCAGGCGGTCTTGGCGATTACGCGACGGCGACTTCATACGCCTGGCCTACAGGCGAGCTTTTCGACGTATATCTGCCGCAGTTCGCGGGCATGATCGACTCCTACTGGGGCGAAAACGCGATTCACCTGCACAGCGACTATATCGGCGTCGTCGTTCTTCTGCTTGCTGGTGCATCGCTTGTCGGATTGAGGAAAGATGCGCGCAAAGGATTTCTCTGGTTCTGGATCGTAACTACGATCATTGCTCTCCTGTGGGCACTGGGCGGCCATACGCCGTTTTATCGCATTCCATATGCGATTGTCCCCGGGACTAAATATTTCCGCGCGCCGGCAACCGTATTCTTTGTCGGGATGATGGGACTGTCTGTGCTGGCGGCATCGGGCCTGGAGAAAGTCCTCACGCGTGAGGTGAAAACGCGTTATCCAATCGCATGGCTTGTGTTCGCAGCGATTGTCGCCGGTCTCGGGGCAACAGGAATTCTTACGGACTTTGCGCGCGCGCTCGCGACCGAAGACATGCTCGACATGGTGATCAGCAATGCGCGCGCGGTAACGATGGGTGCATGGCGTTCGTTCGGGTTCGTCCTTCTCGCAGTGATTACGAGCATCCTCTATTACAAGGGGAAACTTCCACTTCGCGCGGCGGGGTGGGCGTTTGCCGTTGTCGCAGTGATCGATTCAGTGACGATCATGCACAACTACTGGATTTTCTCGCCGCCTGCGAGCGTCTCCTATAAGAGCAATCCCGCGATCGACAGGATCAAAGCCGACCCTGAACAATCGCGAGTATTCGCGCTCGCTCTCGATCCGGTCACGCAGCGCGACACGGATCTCGAGGGCGACGGCCTGATGATTCATCGCGTTCGAACAGTGCTCGGTTATCACGGCAATCAGCTTGGCCGATACAACGAGATTCTCGAGAAGGATGAAGGCTTCATCCAGGCGTTCAATCCCGCGACGTGGCGCATTTACAACGTGAGGTATGTCCTCACGAACTCGAACGACATCGCGCAGTTCTTTCCCGGCGCTCAGTGGCAGATTGGGCCGGTGAAGGATGCGGCTGGTGTGGACGTGTATTTGTACCGCCTGCCAGGAAGCAACCCGTTCGCGTGGGTGACGAGCACGATAGTGAAGGCAGACGACGCAGCGGTGAAAGCAACGCTGCTAGCGCCGCAGTTCGACCCTCGCAGCGCAGCGTTGTTTGCGGAGGATGCGCCTGTCACCGGCGTCGACAGTTTGACGGTAATGCCATTGCCGGTACCGATCGATGTCGACGTCGAGCATTACGAGCCGGGACGCATGACACTGTTTCTCACCAACCCGGCACCCGCGGGCGCGGCGCTCGTCGTCTCGGAAAATTATTTTCCCGGCTGGTCAGCGATGGTCGATGGTAAGCCGGCGCCGGTTGGCCGCGCCGATTATACGCTTATCGGTGTCCAACTGCCCGAAGGCGGCCGGAAGATCGAGCTTTCGTTCGACGATCCTGCGTATGAGCAGGGAAAGCTCATCACGCTGGTTGCGTTGACATTGACATTGATGCTGATCGGTGGCGGGATATTCATGGAGCGGAAAAGGATTTGACTGAGCGAGCGATCGTAATCATTCCGACTTATAACGAGCGCGAAAACATCACGCGGATCATTCCCGCCGTGCTGTCGCAGAATGCTGCGCTCGAAGTGCTTGTCGTCGACGATGGATCGCCCGATGGAACGGGAGATATCGTCGACGCAATCGCAGCAGAGAATCCGCGCGTGCACGCGATCCATCGCGCAGGCAAGCTCGGACTGGGCACTGCATACGTCGCCGGTTTCCGCTGGGCGCTCGAACGCGATTACGAGCTCATCTTCGAGATGGATGCGGATTTCTCTCATAACCCCGAGAGACTTCCCGATTTTCTCGAGGCCATCAAATCCGCTGATCTCGTTCTTGGGTCGCGATACCAGAACGGTCAGATCAATGTCGTGAACTGGCCGATCAGTCGCCTTTTCCTGAGCTATTCGGCGAATATCTATGCGCGTCGCGTGACCGGACTCCGAGTGTTCGATGCAACCGGCGGGTTCAAATGCTTTCGTCGCCGCGTCCTCGAGTCGATCGACCTTGGAGATGTGAAGTCGAACGGATATGCATTCCAGATCGAGATGACGTACCGCGCCTGGAAAAAAGGATTCCGCATTGTCGAGATTCCGATCGTGTTCGTGGATCGTACCGAGGGATCGAGCAAGATGTCCAAGAAGATCGTGCGCGAAGCCGTGTGGATGGTCTGGAGGCTTCGCTGGTGGGGACTGAGGGGCAAAGTGTGATCAGCCGCGGCAGGCCATTCTACAAGATGAGCGGGTCAGGTAATGACTTCGTTTTCTTCGACGTGAGCAGCGAGTCGGCAGGCAACCTGGAATCGGTCGAGGCTATAAAGCGGCTTTGCGCCCGCGGGACCGGGATTGGTGCTGACGGCGTCGTATTTCTACAGCCGGAGTCCGCATCAGAGCTCACGATCCGTTACCACAACAGCGATGGATCGCTCGGCGAGCTGTGCGGAAACGCCACACTTTGCTCCATGCGGCTGGCATCCGAGCTTGGCATGGCGACCGCAAATGAAGTATCGATCAACACCGACGCCGGGATCATTCGTGCCAGAATGGCTGACGGGCTGCCCGAGATAGATCTCGCCCCAGTGACCGAGGTGCGGCTCGAGGTTCCGGAGATCCCGATGCTCGAGCGCGAGTCGGCGCTGGGGTTCGCGCGGGCTGGAGTGCCGCACATTGTAATCATCGACCAGGATGCGAAGTCGGCCGATATCATGGGCCGAGGATCCAGGATTCGACGCGATCCGTCACTGCATGACGGAGCCAATGTGAATTTCCTTACAGGCACCGGCTCGGACTGGTCGATCCGGACCTACGAGCGGGGCGTCGAGGGCGAAACTCTGGCCTGCGGAACCGGTGCGGTGGCATCGGGGATCCTCCTTTCGGAATGGGGAAGAGCCCCGGGTCCGGTTCGTCTCCAGACCCGGTCCGGACGGACTCTCGAGGTCCGTGTAAGGCGGGACAAGAATGGCTGGCATCCGTCGCTTCGTGGACCTGCAGAGATCGTTTTTGAGGGGCGATTGGCTGATTTCAGCCGCTAATCGCTGTCGCGACTCGCGACAGTTCGGTTCAAGAGCTCGCCTCGCCGCTGGCGATTTGCAACGAAAACCGGGGAACGGTTAGAAGATTTCTAGGTGACAGGCTCTAAATCCTTGCAATTACAAGTGGTAGTGGTGGTAGTAGCCCAGGTAGTGATCGGGTTCTCCACAGTTTTCCACCATCACTAGTTTACATAACATATATTATACGTTGTTCTTTGGGACAACAGAAAGGCGACGGGATAACCCACCGTCGCCTTGATGTCGTCAGCTCCGGGGCTGCGGAGTCGCGCTGATCTCGCCCAGTCTCACGCGGGCCTCACCCGCAACGGCGCCTTTCGAATCCGCGCCCAGATCAGTCCAGATCTGCTTGGCTTTTGCAGTGTCCCCGCCGTTCAGGTACGCATTCGCGGCCATCGACATGTACCGCTGCCGGTCCGCATCGAACCGCGCAACCTTCGCTGCCTTTTCGTACTGATCGCCGGCCTCCTTGAATTTCTTCATCTGCTCGAGACCCGCCGCCATTACCAGATGAGTTCCAGCCCCGTAGTCCTCATCGGAGCCAGTCTTGCCTTCGGCAACTTTCAGCTCGTCCACGCCCTGCTGAAATTTCCCCTGGTCGTACATGATCTGGGCCAGCTGAAGGCGTGCCTGCGCTGCGGCTGGCGTCCCGTCGTAGCGCTGAATCATCTTCTTGAGGTCCGACTCAGCCAGCGGAAGATTACCAGCCGCCTGCGAGCGAACCGCCGTGTAGTATGCCTTTTCGGCACGCTCGGCCTTGAGGTCGCTGGACCTCATATAAAACCATCCACCCGCTGCCAGAACCACGAGTCCAACCGCTGCCCAGGTCGCCTGCTTACTGTATAGCTGAAACCAGTCCAGGATCGACTCTGGATCCTCAGTGACGGACTTGAAGCTCGGATTTGTCATATAAGCTGCATGATAGGAGTAAATCAAAACGGCCGCGCAACTGTGGCGGCCATACGATCATGTTCATCAGTAATCTAATCCTTCTGGACAGTGTCCCTCAACCGACGACAACGGCGGCTCTTATCGCTCCCAGGCAGCCGGATCGATCATGCCCGAGTGCCACGCCGGATCCCAGACAAGTACCGTATCGACGGTCTCAACTCCATCGACGAGCATGGCAGCGGAGCGAATGCCATGTGTTATGATCGCTTCCATCGGGCACCCGGGAGTGGTCAAAGTGTGAGTGATCGTGGCAGTCGATCCATTCACTGCTACGTCGTATACCAGGCCCAGAGTGACGATGTCGAGCCCGATCTCGGGGTCGATAACCGTTGTCAGAGCATTCAGCAGCGACTGAGCGCGCGCGTCATCTTGGCCCGCATCCCCACCGGGCGATAGGTTCCCAGTATCCATCCTGATGAACCTCGCACTCCTGTCATTCCCGAGGTGTGACGATTGTCACGCACATCAACAGACCCAGATAACAACGGCTCCGCGTCTCCAGGCGCTTTCCAGATTCTCGCGCACGTTCCGCTCCTCTCTTCACTCGGCGCTGAGGCACTGGAGCGCCTGGCTCAGCGCTCGGTATCGAAGTCCTATCCTGCGGGTCGCGTCCTGTTTACAACCGGTGAGCCGTGCCGCGGTCTCTTTGTTGTCGAATCAGGCAAAGTGCGAATCTACCGGACCAATCCCGCCGGCCGCGAGCAGGTGCTTCATAATGAAGGTCCGGGGAAAGCAGTTGCCGAGCTGCCACTGATTGATGGAGGGCCCTACCCCGCGTCAGCGGTGACGGCCGAGGAATCGCGGCTGCTGTTTGTTCCGCGAGCGGAATTCGAAGCGCTCTACCGCGAGAATCCGGACGTAGCTGCGGCGATCATCAATGAGCTTGGAAAAAGGCTCCGGCAGCTCGTTCATCTCACAGAGACACTCGCGTTCCGCGACGTCGCGGCGCGGCTTGCGCTGTTTCTCGCCCAGCAGGCAGAGGAACACGGTACAGTCACCAACGAAGGCATCGAGCTCGAGCTGAATCGAACGCGCGAAGATCTTTCGTTCGAGCTTGGGACTGCGCGTGAGTCCGTGTCACGCGCATTCCGACAACTCGTTGCGAAGAAAATCATCGCGACGCGTGGCAGGCACAGCATTCTCATCCCTGACATTCGCGCGCTGCGCGCATTCAGCCGGCCGGGCGCGCGCTCAAAATAGAAATTCGAAGGGGTTAAAGAGACAACCGTCACGTTTTTCTATTAAAGAATTCTGCATTGTCCTCAGCAGTCGAACACGAGGAACACTGCAAATGAATTCGAGTGACACGACAACCCGTGCGATCACTGTGGAAGATGTTACCGCAGCGCTGAGCCGCGTTCCATATCCGGGGCTCACTCGGGACCTGGTGAGCTTTGGCATGGTCGATCATGTGTCGGTTTGCGGGAGTCTTGTGAAGATTCGGCTTGCTTTGCGAGTGCGCGATGAATCACTGCCGGCAAAGCTCAGGTCCGCGATTACAGCTGAAGTCGAAGCACTCGGCGCTGATGAAGTGAATGTCGAGATCGTCCCGCCTGCGGCCGCCCCTCAACCGCGCGCGTCGCGTGGCGCGCCAGATCCATGGAGTGATCAGGTGAAGCTCGCCGCGGTGAAGCATGTCATTGCGGTCGGCGCAGGCAAAGGCGGGGTTGGCAAGAGCACCATCGCGCTCAACCTCGCGCTCGCACTGGCTGGGGACGGCCTGCGTACCGCGTTGCTCGACGCGGACATTTATGGTCCCAGCCTCCCTCTGCTCACCGGGATGGAGCACGGCGCGAAGCAAGTGCGAATGTCGCCAGAGAAGTTCATCCTGCCCATTATGGCGCACGGCGTCCCCATGATCAGCTTCGGGTATTTTCTCGGCGACGAATCGCCCGCAATCTGGCGCGGGCCGATGGTATCAAAGGCGGTGAAGCAGTTCGCTCGTGGAGTCGCATGGCCTGCGCTGGACATTCTGATTGTCGACCTTCCGCCCGGCACCGGCGACGTTCCGCTCAGTCTTGCTCAATCGATAGTGCTATCGGGCGCGGTCATCGTCACTCAGCCGCCAAGGGTTGCGGCTGTTGAGGCGCAAAAGGCCGGAGCGATGTTCAGGAGCCTGGAAGTTCCAGTACTCGGCGTCGTTGAAAACATGACCGGGCCATTCGGCCGCGGTGCGGGTCGCAGCATTGCTGCCGCGCTGCAGGTTCCGCTCCTTGGCGAAGTGCCTTTCGATCCGCACGTTGTTTCAGAGGGAGATGCCGGTCATCCGACAGTCATCGCGCGCCCATCGAGCGCGACCGCTCGCGCTATTCATGAGATTGCGCGGAACGTCGCGACGGGCCTCGGATGGCAGCATGTGTCGCACGCAGCATCGTGATCCCATCAGCCGCCGCTACACCGATTGCTGCACGACATTTCGCGGCGGCACTCATATATCTGATTGCTGCATCGATCGGTCTGATCTGGATTGCGCCTGAGATTGCGACTGGTTCATACGCGACGCCTCGCGTTGCCGGTGTCACTCATCTCCTGACACTCGGCTGGATTTCGCTGACGATTTTTGGCGCGCTTTGTCAGCTCCTGCCCGTCGCGCTTGGATCACCAATCCGTTGGCTTAGTGCCGCTCGTGTGACAAGGTGGACGTTCGCCATCGGAGCCGGACTCTTCGCGGCTGGAATCGGATTCGGCATCACGGCGCTCAATCACGTCGGACTGCTGCTGTTGTTGATCGGAATCGTCACCGCTGCGTTCAACATTGGCGCTACGCTGCGCCAATCCAAAAAGCGGGACGTCACGTGGGCCGCAATTGCACTTGCAATATCGTTTCTCGTTTCCACGCTGATTCTCGGCGCAGTTCTTCTACACAATCTCCATAGCGGCTTCATTGCGGCGTCGCGGGTCCGCGTTCTCGCCGCACACATGCACATCGCTCTTGTGGGATGGGCGCTGATGATGATCGTCGGCGTCTCGCACCGGCTGCTTCCGATGTTCATGCTTTCGCAACGAACAGAGACTGTGTGGACAAAGCGCGCGATCATAGCGTTGGCGGGCGGCGTCGCGATTCTCGTTCCTGCGTTGATTGGCAATGTGATGTCCCTCGCCTGGCTTGGCGTGATTCTGCTCGAAGTCGGGATTGCCTGTTTTTACTGGCAGGTACGGCAGTTTTTTATGGCTCGCGTAAAGAAGAAGACGGATATCGGCCTGGTGTTCGCATCCGGTGCGCTGATCTCGATCGCCGCGAGCGCGGTTCTCGGCCCTGTCCTCCTGGTTAAGGGAGCGACGCACGGGAGATTAGCTACAGCGTACATCGTGCTCGGACTTCTCGGTGGTTTCACGATGTATGTCATCGGGCTTTACTACAAGATCGTCCCGCTGCTTGCATGGACGACTCGCTACGGATCACGAATGGGAAAGGAGAAGCTTCCCGCCGTGACCGATATGTATTCCGTTCGCATCGCGTGGGTGCAGCTCACTGCGATGTTTCTCGGCGTGACTCTTATTGTCGCCGGCATTGCTGCAGCGTCACCTCACGTCGCGCGCTGTGGCGCAGCTCTTTTTCTTGGCGGCGTGCTTTTGTTCGCGGGCCAGATGGTCCGCATTGTCTATGGAGGTCCTGAATGACGTCTGACATTCCTTCCGTAGTGCCACGCAACTCGCATGAGACCGAGCTCGACGTGCGCGACGATCTTCGAAACGGTCGCGAGCCGTTCTCGCGAATTATGAGCGCGGTCGATGCACTTCCCCCCGACGGTGTGCTTCATCTGCGCGCCACTTTTGAGCCCGCGCCATTGTTCAGGGTACTCGGCAAGAAGGGCTTTCTGCATGAAGCAAGAGAAAATGGTCGCGAGGACTGGTCTGTATGGTTCTGGCGCGAATCCAGCACTGACGCCGCGGCGGCGGAGAGTGCTCATGATTCCGGCGATACAGTTTCCGGAATAGATCCGGAGCCGAAGACTCTTGTGCTCGACGTGCGCGGGCTCGAGCCGCCGGAGCCGATGGTGCGGACCCTCACAGCACTCGAGAGCATGCCACCGGGCCATCGCTTGCTCCAGGTGAACCAACGCGTACCTCAGTTCCTTTTGCCCGTCCTCACCGATCGAGGCTACGGGTATGAGATCGACGAAAATCATCCGGCGGGCGTCGTCGTTCGTATCTGGAAGCTCGCCTCACAGCCAAATCAATAACGGAGACCAATAGCATGAACACTGCACCGCTCGAGCTCGATGTACGCGAAATTCCACCGCGCGAAAAGCATCCGACCATATTTCACACGTTCGACGGACTCGCGAGCGGAGAGTCAATGCTCCTCATCAACGATCACGATCCGCGGCCGCTGCGCTATCAATTCGAGGCGGAGAGAGCAAATGGTTTCAAATGGGAATACCAGGAGCAGGGACCCGAAGTATGGCGCGTGCTGATCAGCCGCGTGTGACAGCAGTCGCGGCGACGCGGTGATCGGATTGATGCAAGTCATCGCTGCGCGCGAGCGGATTCGTGACGCCATCGTCATGACTCCGCTCGTTCGCTCGGCAGGATTGAGAGAGCGATTTCCATGCGACGTTCATCTCAAGATGGAAAGCCTTCAGCGCACTGGATCATTCAAGGATCGCGGCGCACTGAATAGAATGCTCGCTCTTTCCCCGGAGGAACGACAGCGCGGTGTTGTGACGGCGAGCGCAGGTAATCATGCGCAGGCCGTTGCGTATCACGGGTCCACACTCGGCATTCCTGTCGAGGTTGTGATGCCCGAGCACACGCCGCTTATCAAAGTCGCGAACACGCGACGCTTCGGAGCAGGCGTAACGTTTCATGGGACGACGCTTTCCGATTCTATGGTCGAGGCGCGGCGCATCGAGAAGGATGAGAAGCGCACACTTATTCACGCCTACGATGACGAGCTTGTGATTGCCGGCCAGGGGACGATCGGGCTCGAGCTTCTCGAGCAGATTCCCGAGGTAACGGTGATCATCGTGCCGATCGGTGGCGGCGGGCTCATCTCGGGAATCGCTACCGCTATAAAAGAAAATCGTCCGGAAGTTCGCGTCATCGGTGTGGAGGCGGCAGCAGCGGCGTCGGCACTTGCATCGCGAAAGGCAGGACATGTCGTGTCGATCGAAACTTCCGATACGATCGCTGACGGAATCGCGGTGAAAGCGCCCGGAACGTACACGTTCCCGATTATCGAGCGATACGTCGATGATATCGTCTCAGTTACCGAAGAGCAGATAGCCGACGCGGTTCACGTTCTTCTCGAGCGGCAAAAAATTCTCGCTGAGGGTGCGGCTGCTACCCCTCTGGCGGCGGTGTTAGCCGATCTCGTTCAGCTGAAGCCGAGCGACGTTGTCACGATGATCGTTTCCGGCGGCAACATCGATGTAAATCTCGTCGGCAGGATCATCGATCGTGGTCTGGTATCGGATGGTCGTCTCGCGCGATTCACTGTCGCCGTTCCCGATCGGCCTGGTCAGCTCGCGCGTCTCACTCAGCTTGTCGCGGGCGCAGGCGCAAACGTTCTTGAAGTTTCACATGGCCGGGCGTTCGCGGACATCTCGATGCGTGACGTGGAGATCGATCTCGATCTCGAGACTCGGGGCCGTGAGCATGTCGCCGAGATTCTTGCGCTGCTCGCCGCAAATGGATTCACGGTGACGCGGCGAGCGTAATCGTTCGAAATGTGGAGTGCCCCCGGGGTGACTCGAACACCCGGCCAACGGTTTAGGAAACCGCTGCTCTATCCACCTGAGCTACGGGGGCGTGGGTTAGCCCAAATTAACCGCAGCGTGAAAGTTAGACTACCGCTAACGTCGCATCGTGAACGGTGAATCGAGATCTTCGCCTGCGGGATCGGCTTCTTCAATGGATTCGACGTGCGCGCCGTCGGGACCTTGCGAGAGCTGGCGCCTGAACATGTCCAGCCGCTCCTGCGATCCGGCAGCAGCTACCTCGACCGAGCCGTCATCGAGATTCCTCACCCACCCTTTCAGCTCGAGACGTCGAGCCGCGACGCGGGCAAACCACCGGAATCCAACTCCCTGCACTTTGCCTCTGATAACAATGTGCATCGCCGCCATGATTACCCACGCATCTTGAGAAGCACCGCCAGGGCCGCTGCCATCGCCGCTTCAGGAGGCATGCCACTCAGATTGTCGACTACGAGCTCACCGGAGCGAATACGCCGCGCCATGCCGTCGAGAGCATCGGCAATCTCATCGGCCGCGGGCGTAGTGCGGCTGCTTTCCTCCATCGCGGGCTCATCCTGACCTGGCCACTCGGTATCGCCCCAGGCTTGTGACGCTGCAATCGGCGTGTGCCTGTTCAACGATGCGAGCGATCCCCAGTTGTACGACTGCCATGCACCGTCGGCCCAGCCCTCTTCCGTCACTCGCGGACCAGGCGCTGGCGATAGTGCCTCCGTTTCGACAGGAGTGGCTGTATCTACAGGCAACGCAGATACCGCCTCCGGCTCGGTATCGAGGAAATCGTCGATCGACGGGAGCTCATCGATGAATTCGTCGATCGATGGAAGCTGCTCTTCCTCAACAGACGTGCGCTGTGCTTGAGCGCGCATTCCAGGCTGCGCGAAAGGCGGATAACGCAAACCGATCGTCATGTCGTCAGGACTCCCAGCTATGCTTGCCGAGTAGAGGGACGAATCGCACGGGAGCGATGTCTTCGCGGATGAGCTCCCCGTCGTGCCGCGTGAAAAGATGCAGAACCTGCTCATCCCGCGACCCGAGTGGAATCAGGAGACGACCATTCTCCGCAAGCTGCTCGATGTACGCAGCCGGCACCTCGGGAGCTGCAGCGCCCACAAGTATCGCATCGAATGGCGCAAACTGCCGCCAGCCGAGCGTACCGTCCCCGAGCATGAACGAAATATTGTTCGCCCCCATCTGTTGTAAGACTTCTCTGGCGCGATCGAGCAACGGGGCAATTCGCTCGATCGTGAAAACCTGCGATGCGAGCTTCGAAAGGAGCGCCGTCTGATACCCGGATCCGGTTCCAATCTCGAGCACGCGCTCGCTTCCCTTGAGCTTTAAAAGCTCCAGATACCGCGCATGAATCGATGGCTGCGAAATCGTCTGGCCATTCCCGATCGGCAACGCCGAATCTTCATATGCGCGATGTCGCACGCCGGTCGGAACGAAGAGATGCCTCGGCGTATCGTCGATTGCATGCAGCACTGTCAAATCACGGATACCCTGATCCTGCAGGGTTTCCACGAGACGCCGTCGCGCGCCGCGATATTCCTGGAGATCTACTTGTCCAGCCACCATGTCTCCGGAGACTGAAGCATCGCGTGGTTGGTGACGTCGAGATGAAGCGGTGTCACCGAGATATATCCTTCCTGAATCGCGCGGAAATCGGAATCTTCCGGACCTGACCATTCGATCGACCCACCGCCGATCCAATAGATCCCCCTGCCCCACGGATCCTGCATTCGCTTGATGGAATCAGAATACACACGCCTGCCAAGGCGCGTGAGACGCACTCCCTTGATGTCGCTCCCGCGCACTGGAGGCAGATTTACGTTGAGCAGCGTGTCAGGTGGAAATGCGGGCAGCGATGTGAGGTGAGCAAGCAGTGATGTAAGCGGCTCGATCTGATCATCGAGCATGCTCACGTCCGCGCGGAGATCACCGCCGGCGAATGAAATTGCGATCGACGGGATCCCAATGGAAATCCCCTCCATCGCCGCTGCGACGGTTCCGGAGTACAAGACATCCTCACCCATGTTCTGCCCATGGTTGATTCCGCTGAGGACGAAATCGGGCCGCTCATCCATCAGTGCCTCGACCGCGAGCATGACGCAATCGGTCGGCGTTCCGTCCACCTGCCAGCGCCTCTCACCGCGAACGATCGGCCGCACAGGATGATGCAGCGTCAGTGAATGACTCGTGGCACTCTGCTCACGATCGGGCGCGACAACGGTGACTTCGCCAAGTGGCTCTGCTGCCGCAACGAGACATTTCAACCCGTGAGCGAGAATGCCGTCGTCGTTCGTGCAAAGAAGGCGCATCAACCCTCTCCGCCGTTGATGGGACGCGGGTGATGCTTGTGAAACACGCCGCCTCGGTGCGCCCACAGAACACCGATCACGCGCATCGCATCACGAAACTCACGGAAGTAGCTCGCCGGTCCATAGATAGTGGAAATCGGGACATTGGTAATCGTGAAGCCTGCATGCGCGGCCTTGATGATGAAGTCGGTCTCGTATTCATATCTGTCGCCTTCCGCATGCACTTCTTCGATGACGATCCTGCGAAATCCGCGAAACCCGGATTGACTGTCACTCACTGCGCCGCCTGATACGAGTCGAGTTGCCGCGCTCGAAAGAAAATTCGCGACGCGGCGATGCTTTGGCATCTGCTCACCTGTCAGGTCGCGAGTTCCAATCGCAATGTGAAACTTATCGAGTGCAGCAAGAATCGACGGTGCAAAAGCAGGATCGTGCTGTCCGTCGGAATCGATCGTGATGATTGCATCGCAATCCCGTTCGAGGGCGGCGGCAAAGCCGGCTCTCAGTGCCGCACCTTTTCCTCGATTTGCGGGAAACTCTATCGTCCTGTCGCAAACGGATCGAAGGAGTGCTCCCGTGCCATCGGCAGATCCGTCATTGATCCCGACGATGAAACATCCCGGAAGCGACTTGCGCAGTCCCTTCACCACGGGGCTCAAGGTGTTCTCGGCGTTGTATGCCGGCATGACGACCACGATCTGATTCATTCTGCGGGTTCTTTACCGTCCAGGATTGCACTGATGGACTTGAGGTCCGCTTCCAGTGATTCAATGGTCTGCATGTCGAGCGCCGCGCGAGCGACGCTTCGCAGCTCGCCGTTCTTTTTGTACTCGTCGATTTTCTGCCGTGCGCCGTCGATCGTGTACTTCTCCGTATACAGCAGCTGCCTCACGAGCATGATGAGCTCTATCTCACGCCGCTGGTATACGCGATTACCGGAGCGGTTTTTTGCGGGATGCAGAAACCTGAACTGGCTCTCCCAGTATCTCAGCACATGCGGTTTGAGATCGGTCAGGCCGCATACATCTCCCATCGAGAAGAATTCCTTGACTGGCTCTGCCATCAGTCTGTCTCCGGTCTGAGCTCGCGCGCCATGAGTGCGCCGATCGCATCGCGCGCCGGCTGACTCTCGAACAGCACTTTGTGAACTGCATCGACAATCGGCATCTCGACGTTTTCCCTCCTCGCAAGCGCATGTGCGCTGCGCGTTGTTACGACGCCTTCCGCAACAGTGTCTTTCCCCGCGAGGACACTGTCGAGTGAATGTCCCCTGCCCACTTCGAGTCCAACTGCGCGATTGCGGCTGAGCGATCCAGTGCATGTGAGTACCAGGTCGCCCAGGCCAGCGAGTCCCGCGAGAGTCGCGGGCTCAGCGCCCAGTTTCACTCCAAGTCGCGTCATCTCCGCAAGGCCTCGCGTGATCAGGGCGGCGCGTGCGTTGAAACCAAGTCCAAGACCTTCGGCAATTCCTGTAGCTACCGCCATCACGTTCTTGAGAGCGCCGCCGATCTCTACACCGGTCACGTCGGAGTGAGTGTAGGTCCTGAAGTGAATCGAGCTGAATGTCTGCTGAGAAAAACGCGCTGCATCAGCGTCGGCGCTTGCGACAACGACTGCGGTTGGCTGCTGAGCGACAACTTCCGATGCGAAGCTCGGACCTGACAGCGCAACCACCGTTGCATGCGGAATTTCTTCAGCTGCAACGTCAGTCATCAATGCGAGCGTATCGCGCTCGATTCCCTTGGACGCGATAACGACTGGCACTCCGGGAGCGATACTGCTCGCCGCGGTCTTTGCGATCGTACGCAGGACGTGCGACGGGGTGGCGAACGTAACGAGATCAGCGACCTTCAGCGCTTCGCCTAGATCGTTGAACGCCTCGATATTGTCGTGGAGCACACAGCCGGAAAGAAATCTGCGGTTCTGGTGCGCTCGGTTGATGCTTTCGACCACGTCCCATTCATAAGCCCAGATACGCACGTCGTTGCCGTTTCTTGCCAGAATGTCTGCGAGGGCCGTTCCCCACGCTCCAGCGCCGATCACCGCGCATCTGGTCATGATCCGGTGCCAGCCGATTTTTTCATGTCGATTCGCGGTTCGGTTCCCGCGCGGATGCGCGCAATGTTCCCTCGATGGAGCCAGATGACAAACACTGCGATGATAACGCACATGATCGAAAGCGGATCACGCACACCGCGCTCGATGATCAACACTGTCGGCAGAACGACGGCGGCGGTGAGCGACCCCACACTGACGCGACGCGTCAACGCTAGAGCAGCGAGAAACGAGATGAATGCTATCAGGGTCGCGAGCCACGACAATCCAAAAAACACGCCACCGGTCGTTGCGACTCCTTTGCCTCCGCCCTGCCCCATCAGGAAAATCGGGCGCACATGTCCGACGATCGCCGCGACTCCGAACACAATCGCCCAGACGTCAGCACGTGGTGATTGCAGCAGCGGCGGAAGAGCAAGAACGGGAACCGCTCCCTTCAACGTATCGGCGACATACACGAGAATTCCCCACTTCGGGCCGAGCACGCGCATCGCGTTTGTTGCGCCCAGATTTCCCGAGCCCTGCGTTCTGAGGTCGATGCCATTCGCCCGTCCGGCGATGTACGCAAACGGAATGGATCCGGCGAGATAGGCAATCAGTACCCCCAGAAGGGGATGCACTTAAGCCGACTTCCGCCGCATTACCACGCGGAGTGGGCTTCCCGTGAACCCCCATGCTTCGCGGAAGCCGTTGTGCAGATACCTGATGTAATGCTCCTGCACCAGATCGGGATTGTTGCCGAACACGGCGATGGTCGGGGGCGTTGTCTCGACTTGCGTTGCGTAATTCAATTTCACTTCGCGCCCGGCTGCCTGCGGCGGCTGGCGTCTCGCAACAAGCTCTTCCAGTCGCGTGTTCACCTGCGACGTAGAAATTCGCTTCTTGCGCTCGGCATCGACTTCGATGATCACGTCCAGGATGCGAGTGACGCGCTGACCAGTGATCGCCGAAGTAAAGAGAAA
>DATEDH010000123.1:0-3083 GCA_035281765.1 Gemmatimonadaceae bacterium | reverse complement strand
CGTGACTTTTACAGAAGGCGCTATCGCGACTGCACTTCCTGCAACTGCTGTCTGCGCATCTCCGCCATTGATCGAGATCGATCCTGCCGAACCAGGTGTTGCCGTTGCAGTGAATGTGATGACGAGATCAGCCGCTGCACTCGCTCCGCTCAGCGCTGCTGCAGGTACGGCGACTGTGGCGGTAACAGTGTTCGGACCCGCAACATTTCCAAGGCGCCAGCTTCCAACGGTCGCCACGCCTTCGCTGTTCGTTGTCTGAGATCCGCCGGTTACCGAACCTCCGCCGCCCGCGACGGCAAATACGACCGTCGCACCCGCAACCGGGTTTCCATTTGCATCAGCGATCTTTACCGATGGAGGATTTGCGACAGTTGTGCCGACAACCGCGGTTTGCCCATTTGAGGCTGAGTTTGCGACCGTTATCGCTGCCGCAGGTCCGGCCGCGAAATTGACAGTCGCGCTGCTCGACAACGTCGACCCCGCAATCGATGCGTTAATTACAGCCGCACCTGCTGCCGTCGCAGAAGTCAGCGTGGCGGTGTACGTGCCATTGTTTGCGTCGCTGACCGGCCCGACGGTTCCACGAGATGTACTTACCGAAACGATGCCGCCGCTTTTCCCGAGCGATGCACCGGTTTCATCCTTGAGCGCAACCGTTATCTGTGTTGTCGATTTACCATCAGCGACGATTGACGAAGATGCGGCAGTAACGGTCGACAACTGGACCGATGCAACAGGGCCGGTTCCTGGCCCGGAGGCCGAATCACAACTGAGCGAAAAAGCAAGCAGTGTCGCCAGTACAGCGACGGATTGTCGAGAAATTTTGTTTTCTATTCGGCGGAACATCGATGCGGGATGGGTGCGTCGAGCGCAGGGAAACGCAATCGTACTAGCGGGATACAGACGCGGCAAGAAAAAATTTCTGTTACTTTGGTGAAATGGCGGAATTCAGACTCTACAACACTCTGTCACGGTCGATCGAGACTCTCGTCCCGTCCGATGGCGTAATGGTGCGCATGTACACCTGCGGACCGACTGTCTACAATCCCGCCCATCTCGGCAATTTCCGCACGTTCCTCTTCGAGGATCTGCTGAGACGCGCGATTGCCCTCCGCGGCTGGAAAGTACACCAGGTGATGAATCTCACTGACGTCGATGACAAGATCATCAAGCGTGCTGCGGAAAAATCACTCACCATTGGACAGGTAACTGAGCCGGTCATAGAAATTTTTCACAGTGACCGGAAGTATCTTCGCGTACAGGACGCGGAGCAGTATCCGCGGGCAACTGAGCATATCGCGGAGATGATCACGCTCGTGAGCACGCTGATGGAGAAGGGAATCGCTTATCAGGCGGAGGACGGATCGGTTTATTACGCGATCGACCGGTTCCCTTCATATGGTAAGCTGTCGCGACTGGATACCAGAGAGATCAAAAGCGGCGCGCGCGTGGCGCAGGACGATTATACCAAGGAAAACGCCCAGGACTTCGCTCTCTGGAAGTCCGCCAAGGACGAGGACGAAGCGACCGAAGCTTCGTGGGATTCTCCCTGGGGTCGTGGACGCCCCGGCTGGCACCTCGAATGCTCCGCGATGGCGATGCGCTACCTCGGCCACACGATGGATATTCACTGCGGCGGCGTCGATCTCGTGTTTCCTCATCATGAAGACGAGATTGCGCAGTCAGAGGGCGCCACCGGCGAGCAGTTCTCGCGCTTCTGGTGCCACGGCGAATTTCTGCTGACCGATGGCAGCAAGATGGCGAAGCGCGTCGGCAACGTCGCCACCGTCGCAGATCTGCGTGACCAGGGAGTTTCAGCGGCGGCGTTCCGCGCTTTCGTATTCTCGACTCATTATAGAAAGCAGCTCAATCTTTCGTCCGAGGCATTGGAGTCGGCGATCGAAGGCGTACGGCGCGTTGGCGATTTTGCAGATCGTCTTGCTACGGCAAAAGGCGGAACTCCCGAGCTTGCAGTCGCGGCCGAGAAGCTGGAGAGCGAGGCGTCGGAGGCATTGTTCGATGACTTGAATGCGCCTCTCGCGATGGGAGCGTTGTTCACGTTCATTCGATCGGCCAATGCCGAGCTGTCCCGGGGCGGAAACGATGTCGCCGCTCTCGAGAAAGCGCGTGAAGCGTTTGCCAGGATCAATGGAGTGCTGGACATCATTCCTGACCGCGAGATTGTCGATCATCCGGCGGAGATAGAGGGACTTCTCGCTGAGCGAAAAGCGGCGCGGGAGAAGCGTGATTTTGCGCGGTCTGATGCGATCAGGGCGGAGCTCGAGGCTCGGGGCATCGAGATCAAGGATGGGCCGACAGGCACATCGTGGAAGCGAGTTCGCTGAGGATTCAGGGCTTGTTTGAGGTCCTCTAAATCGGCTATAATTGTAGGCTTGCGTAGAATCGCTGTTGCTGACGTAGCTCAATTGGCAGAGCAGCTGATTTGTAATCAGCAGGTTGGGAGTTCGATTCTCCCCGTCAGCTCTGCCAATTGGATCGGGTGCATGTCTTGCTCCGGGTTCAATGCGGCTGGTTTTACCGGATCTGGGTGGGGTACCCAAGCGGCCAACGGGAGCAGACTGTAAATCTGCCGGCTTATGCCTACGAAGGTTCGAATCCTTCCCCCACCATTAGTTTGGTAACGGGACGGATTTTTTGTTCGGTTTTTCTGGTATCGTGGTTTTGTTTGTTGGCATTTGCGGGAGTAGCTCAGTTGGTAGAGCACTAGCCTTCCAAGCTTGTGGCCGCGGGTTCGAGTCCCGTCTCCCGCTCTATACTAGCTTGTAGCCAGTAGCCGGTAGCTTGTAGCACGCTCGCGTAGCTCAGTCGGTAGAGCACACCCTTGGTAAGGGTGAGGTCATCGGTTCAATCCCGATCGCGAGCTCTTGCAGTACAGGTAGTAAAACCTTTGGAATCTTTACAGGGCATACGAAATGGGAAAGGCAAAATTCGAGCGGAACAAGCCGCACGTGAACGTTGGAACGATCGGCCACGTCGATCACGGCAAGACCACTCTCACTGCAGCGATCACTGCGATCCAGGCAAAGAAGGGACTGGCCCAGACCGTTGCCTTCGACCAGATC
>DATEDH010000122.1:0-19598 GCA_035281765.1 Gemmatimonadaceae bacterium | reverse complement strand
GAGTTCGACTTTCGCTTCGTCGGCGCCGGCAACATCGGCGAAGGTCACCTTCGGCGTGTCGCCAGTGAGAAGCTTCGCTTTCGATTTTCCGAACGAGAAAGCCTTCGCTCCGCCTGCCTGCATCTGGCGCAGGATGAGTATCCAGATTCCGAAAATGATGATGTACGGAAGCAGCATGATGAACAGGCTGCCGAACGATGCGCTGCGCTCTTCAGCCGCAATGCGCACGCCCTTCTCTGTCAGGCGCGCGATCTCACCTTCAGTGACCTTGTCCGGGAACAGCATCGTGAATCCCGAAACCGGGCGGCGATTGATGGCGATCTTATTTCTGAACTCGCCGATCATCGTGTTGCCGCCCTGAATCTTCACGCGGCTGATGTTGTTCGCTTCGAGCTGCTCGCGATACTGCGTGTAGTCGATCGTCGGCGCCTCGGTGCGGGAGCCGGACGTATATGTGAAAAGGGTGCCCGCAAGGAGAGTGATGAGAACCCAGAACGACAGGGTTTTCGAGAACTTTCCCCAGTTACGCGGTCCCTTTGGCTTCTGATTGATTGTCGGCATTTACTGCAAGCTCGCTATGTACGGCAAATGGCGGAAATTCTCCGCGTGGTCCAACCCGTATCCCACGAGAAATTCGTGGGGTGCATCGAATCCAACGAACTTCGTCTCGTACTCCAGCTCGGCCGCAATGTGCTTGTGAAGCAGGGCGCAAATTTCCAGCGAGCGGGGCGCTCTCTTGGAGAGGAGCGCCATGAGACGGTTGAGGGTTCTTCCTGAATCGACGATGTCTTCGACGAGAAGGATGTGCTTCCCCTCGAGACGTGTCTCGGGATCGTACAGCAGCCTGACTATTCCACTCGACTCCATGGCGTCGCCGTAGCTCGACGCCACGAGGAAATCGACCTGCAACGGCCGCCTGATGTGCCGCACGAGATCACTCAGGAAAATGAAGCTTCCCTTCAGCAATCCAAGGACGAGCAATTCACCGTCCGGATATGCTTCCGTGATCTCCTGCCCCATCTCGGCCACACGTTTGGCGATCGTCTCCTCGTCGTAGGCGATTCGCTTCAGTGCCCGCCCTGAAAGACGAGGATCGGCTTGAGCGGATGTCGTCACGCGAGATTTACCCGCGTTTCCACGCGTCCAATGCCAAGTCCAAGTCGTGCCGCACGCAGCGTCTCGACCCGACCTACGTCCCATCTTCGGAGCAGCAGGTGATCGCGAAACATCCGGACTTCGATACCTCCAGAGAGCTGAATCGAGCCGCCAGTGTGACCCTTCATTGTAAACTCCGCGAGACGGTGTGTTCCCCTTCTGTCCATCACGACGCCGGCCTTTGACGCGATGGCGGGCCACAGCGTTCTCAACGATTCAGCATCATACCCGGCAAGGTCCCCGCGTGCAACGCGGACCGATCCATCCTGGTCGATCGTTACATCGATTTCCGAGAGCGTTTCCTCCATTTCCTCACGCCATGCCGCAGCGAGCTTCGCAACACTCAAGAGGCTGGCGGGGAAACCGGGTCTGAGCTTTGTGATTGCCGGAAGCAGATCGTGACGCACCCTGTTCCGTAGATACGCGCGCGATGCATTAGTCGGATCTTCGACGAACGGCACTTTTCTCACGTTGGCGTATGCTTCGAGGTCGTGCCGTCTCAATGTGAGAAGCGGCCTCAGGATCTCGGATTCCGCATATAGACCCGCAAGCCCGCGCGCGCCTGCGTCTCGGAGAATCCGCATGAATACAGTCTCGATTTGATCGTCGAGTGTATGAGCGGTAACGACAGGTGCGAGGAAATTATCAGCAGCGGAGCGAAGAAAGCGCCACCGGTCGTAGCGCCATTCGTGCTCACGCGTGCCTGCGACAGTGGCCGTCCCGACAACACACCGGAATCCCAGCTGTTGTGCCCGTCGCGCAACAAGGCGTGCGGCGCGCAACGCGTGCGGTCCGGTCTTATGGTCGAAGGTCGCTACCAGGACCGAAGATTTCGAGCCGGAGTGAGCCTGGCTGACGGCATCGAGAAGAACCATCGAGTCGAGGCCGCCTGATACAGCGAGCACGACCCGATCGCAGCCGGCAAGCGCGGACGCCACTGCGTCGATTACGCGCGCTTCTTCATCACGGCGGGTTCTCATGATACTTTAAATGTAAACCACCGCCGCACGAGAGTAACCGCATGGAAACACACGGCCCGCTGGGCACACTCTGGGTATCGCTTGGCCTGATCGGTTTTTACCTGGCCCTGATCTGGCTCAATTCACTTCTTGGGATGTTCCTGACGCCACTATTCATGATTCCCGGAACGTGGCTGATGGATAAACTGAAGAGTAGAAAAGCTGGTAAGTCGGAAGTGGAGTCGAATGGCTGACAGACAACAAAAGCGCGTCGTCCGACGCCCGACACCCGACGCCCGTGACACCTTTTTTACGGGTGACGGGCGACGGGCGACGGACGACGCGTTGTTTTCTCGCGTCTCGCAGCTCGCGTCTCGTGTCTCGACCCTACCACTGGTATAGGCTCGAATAGAACGCTCGGTTCCGAATTATCGAACGCACATAATCCCGTGTCTCAACGAACGGGATTCTTTCGATAAATACCTCCGGATCTGACACTCCGGTCTTCTGGTTCCAGCGCGTCACGCGTGACTCACCCGCGTTGTACGCAGCAAGAACACGTTCTATCGAGGACGTTCTCCGGAATAGACCAGAAAGGTGTGCTGTCCCGAGCCGGATATTCACTGCGGGATCGTAAAGCGATTCGTCCGTGTAACCGGGAATTCCTTTCGACTTTGCAAGCGTGCGACCAACTGACGGCATCACCTGCATGAGTCCCCGCGCTCCAACGGGTGATGTCGCGCGTGAATTGAAATTGGATTCCTGGCGGATCAGCGACGCAACGAGAATTGGATCGAGCCCGTTCTCGCGCGAGCTCTGAATGAGACTCTCCCGTACGAGCACCGGATAAACGAGCCGATAATTCTGCGCAGTCGGTCCGATCTTCTCCACCGCCTGCCTTCCAAGCGTTATCGACCGTGTGGATTGTTCTGTTCCGGCGAGCGCGGCCGCGGTCGCAACGAGTCGATCCCTGTCCTTCGGCGCGTCTGCATAGAGGCGGTCGTACTCGAACTTCGCCTCGGTATCCATTCCAAAATCCTTCAGGATCTCGATGCGCTTCGAGGCCTGCACAACTTCCGTCACCTCTGGATACTTGTTCTCCAGATTTTTGTCTGAGAGAAGCTGAGTGCCAAGGCGCTTTGCGCTCTGCACCGAATAATAGGATCCGCCTTCCTTTGCGATGAGTGCGCGCCAGCGTTTGTTGGCTTGAGCAGTGTCACCGCGCGCCGCCCACGACCTGCCCGACCAGTATGCCGATGCGAGCGCATCGTCCGCATTCGGATACTGTACGACTACGGAGTCGAGCTCGTTTGCTGCCGACTTGTAGTCCTTCAGCACATACGAGATGAGCCCCGCCCTGAAAAGCGCAGCAGGCGCATGACGCGTACGCGGAAAGCGTTTCGGAAGCGATGCGTATGCAGCGCGCGCATCGCTGTCGCGGTTGTCGTCAGTTGCAAGATCTGCCAGCAGAAGGAGAGCTGATGCGGCGCTCGTGTCCTGCGGAAACTTGACCGTGATGCTGCGCAGAACTGCGCGTGCAGGCTCGCGTTTTCCAAGTGCAAGCAGCGCTCTCGCCTTCTGATATTGACCTGCTGCTGCAAGCGATGTCGGCGATGTGATGCGATCGAACGCGGCGGCGGCTTCCGTATCCCGATCGAGCCGCGCGAGCATCATGCCCTGATTGAAATAATCCTGCGCAGTGCCAAGCTGTGCGGCAAACGCTTTTGCGTATGCTGACGCCGATCTCGCCGCGAGTCCGCCAACGAATGCGGATCGGGCAATCGCCAGGTTTTCCTGTGGCGATGGGGTCTTATAGATTTTGTCGAACAGCACAATTGCTTCACGCGCAGTCTGACCGTTTCCCGGCGACAGCAGGATCGATGTCAGAGTCTTGCGCGCCGCAAGCATCTTTGCGGTGTCGGACGGAACGAGCATGCGAAGCCGTGCCGCAGCAAGTCTGTCTCCGATTGCAGTATACGCCGCAATTGCGCCCTCGACATCGCCGCTTCTCTCGAGCGCAATGGCCTCCGTTGGCTTGCGCCGATCCTGCGCAACGGGAAGGTCGATGTCTTCGAGATAATCATCGCGTGCTGACTTGTCGCGCGCGACTCCTGCTGCGCGCAAAAGAAGCCAGTCTTTGATAAGCGGCTCCTGCTTCGCCGCCGCCTCATAAAGAATTCGCGCGCTATCGAGATTGTCGGCGCGGTCGAATGCACGCGCGCGAAGCACGATTTCCTTCGCTGGATTTTCTCCCGTTGTATCGCGTGCCTCTCCCCGCCAGCTCGCTGCAGAGTCCTGCTTCCCATCGTTGCATCCGGCCGAAAAAAGAAATGCGGCCAGCGATGCGATTCGAATCACTCCCTCCAACGTGTACCCGACCTGTCTAGAAGTTCATCGGCCTCGGCCGGTCCCCAGCTGCCCTGCTTGTACTGCGGTAAAACAGCCGGTGGCTTTTGCTCGAAATATTCAAGGAGCGGATCGATCACCTGCCATGCTGCCTCAACCTCGTCACTCCGCGTGAACAGCGTTGCATCGCCAAGCATCACATCGAGCAGAAGAGTCTGATATGCCGGTGGAGTTTCGCCGCCGAATACTTCGTCATAGGAAAAATCCATGTTCACAGGAGAGATCTCGAACTCGGGAGTTAGCTGATTCGCGGTGCCCGGCGTCTTGACGTTGAATCGGAGTGAGATGCCCTCGTCCGGTTGAACGCGCATGACAAGCACACTCGGCCATTTCTGTTCCAGCTCGGTTTGATTGAACATGAGGACCGGCGGCGGCCTGAACTGAATCGCGATCTCCGACGTGCGCTTTGGAAGTTTTTTTCCTGACCGCACGAAGAACGGGACGTGCCGCCATCGCCAGTTGTCGATATCGAAGCGGACTGCTGCAAATGTTGGCGTCACCGATTGCGGCGAGACGTTCTCTTCGGACTTGTATCCCTCATACTGGCCAAGCACTACCGGCACGTCGCCATTTTCGAGAATCGGTCTCAGCGACCGGAGGACCTTCACTTTCTCGTCGCGCACATCGTTCGCCTTGAATGCAATCGGCGGCTCCATTGCGGCGAGAGTAAGAAGCTGCAGCAGATGATTCTGAAACATGTCACGAATTACGCCTGCTTCCTCGTAGTACTTCCCGCGGCCTTCGATTCCGACTGATTCCGCAACCGTTATCTGCACCTGCCTGATGTACTGCCGGCTCCACAGCGGCTCGAACAGAGGATTTGCAAAACGGAACACGAGAATGTTCTGAACGCTCTCCTTGCCTAGGTAGTGATCGATGCGATACACCTGATGTTCGGAGAGCTTGTCGAGCACGACTCGATTGAGCGCCTTGGCGGTAGCTAGACTCCTCCCGAATGGCTTCTCGATTACTACACGCGCAAATGGACGCGCCTTTGAGCTGTCGGTCCGCGGAGCGAGCCCGCTCTTCGAGAGATGGTCGATGGACGTCTCGAACACACTCGGCGGAATTGCGAGATAGAAGATTCTGTTGCGCTCCGCCTCCGGAATGTCCTTCTCCAGCTCGTCGAGACAGCGGTGCATTGAATCGTAGGCTTCGCTCGTCGAGAGATCTCCGAATGCATACTTGATTCGCGATGCGAGCCACTTCCAGGCATCCTCATCTACAGACTTGATCTCGTCGGATTCATCGAGCGCAGATCTCATCGACTCGACATAAGCTGCGGCATCCATCTTGTCGCGCCCGACAGCAACGAGATTGAAGCCATCCGGAAGGAGTTTCTGCCGCGCCAGATAGTAGATAGCCGGCATCAGCTTTCGCTTCATCAGGTCGCCACCAGCACCCAGTATCACTGCTGTGCATCGTTCGATGTGCTCACCGCGCACATGCTCCCCGACCGTGCCCATCGGCTGGGGCGGCGGGAGTGTCGGGCCGGTCATGCCTTCTTCACCGCGTGACCGCCAAATTCGTTTCTGAGAGCAGCGATGACCTTCCCGCCAAATGAATCCTCCTGGCGTGAGCGCAGGCGCATCAGCAATGAGAGAGTAATTACCGGTGCGGGAACATCGAGATCGACTGCTTCCTGCACTGTCCAGCGACCTTCGCCCGAATCCGCAACGAATCCTTTGAGCGATTCGACATTGCCTTCCGTCTCAAAAGCGCGCTCGGCAAGCTCGTTGATCCACGACCGCACGACGCTTCCGTTATTCCACACTTTCGCAATCTTGTGCAGATCGAGATCGAACTCCTTTGACGCGTGAAGAATCTCGTATCCTTCAGCGTAGGCCTGAAGCATTCCGTATTCGACGCCGTTGTGAATCATCTTCACATAATGGCCCGATCCGGTTTTTCCCATGTGGGCATAGCCGTTCTCGGGAGCGAGCGTCTTGAAGATTGGCTCGCACAGTGCGAACGCTTCATCGGCTGCCCCGATCATCAGGCAGTAGCCGTTGGCGAGTCCCCAGACTCCGCCGCTTGTTCCGCTGTCGACGAAATGAATTCCTTTCGCGCTCAGTTCGCCTCCGCGTCGCAGCGTGTCATGGAAATTGGAATTCCCGCCATCGATAATCACATCGCCTTTTGACATGCCCGGCAACAATGCAGCGATGGTGTCATCGACTGGTTTACCCGCGGGGACCATGATCCAGACGATTCGAGGCGCCTCGAGCTTCGCAACCATGTCCGCAGCATCATTTGACGCGAGCGCGCCCAGCGCCGCGTATTTGCTCAATGTCTCAGGACTTCGGTCGAACACGACAACCTGATGACCGTCCTTCATCAATCGCTCGGTCATGTTGCCGCCCATTTTTCCGAGACCGATCATTCCGAGTTTCATGCGGATGTTTCCTTGAGGTTGAATTGCACGCCGAGTGATCTCAGCTCGCTCGCCAGCTGTGCCGGGTTCTGGTAGTGAATGGTGCGAATTCCGAGAGCTTTCGCAGGCGCGAGATTCTGTGGCCTGTCATCGATGAAGACCGATTCATTCGGCCTGGCTTCGGAGATGCCGAGCGCGCGACGATAGAATTGCTGCGCCGGCTTTCTCAGCCCGAGCCAGCACGAAGAGAGAAACGCATCGCAAAACTCATCCAGCCCGAATGTACAGATCCGGTGCCGGTTAAGATCTTCGCCTTCGTTGTTCATCGTCATCACCCAGTATCGGCAGCCTTCTGCAACCGCGCGGGCGATCGCGATGGAGCCTTCATATGGCTGGCTTTGCGCGAAGATGAATTCACGAAATTCCTCCCGGGTGAATTCACGGGGCTCGTAGAACACAGCGATGTCCAGATACTCATCGAGACTTATCTGTCCCTGCTCGAGTGGCCCCACCATTTCCTCGTGCCGGCTCTGAAATTCTGCTTCGCTTAGACCGAACTTTTCGACTGCAACCTTACGCTGCTCGCGATCCCAGCCGTTGGTTGCAAGCACGCCGCCGATGTCGAAGAACACATGCCGGATTGCGGTCATTTCTCGATGAGCACCGCGCGCGCGGGAGCGCCATCGAGGCCCGCAAGTTTCAGCGGGAGACAGACGAGGTCGTATTCTCCAGGCGTCACCGAAGAGAGATCGAGCCCCTCGACGATCACGATCCCTTTCTCGAGCAGCGTGCGGTGAGTCCGATGATGTCCCGAGCGGAATTGTTCGATCGACAGATAATCGACGCCAACCAGGTCGACGCCTTTATCAACGAGGTACTGTGCTCCGTCAGGTGCCAGAAAAGTGTAGTCACGATGGAATTCAGGATCGGACAGCAATCCGGAGTTCCGCGTCCTGATCAGCACGCGAGTGTTACCGCCCAGATCGTGCTGCTCGAGATCATTTGCGGTCACCTGCATGACAGCGTCGTCCATCGCGATAACGATTGCGGGTCCGATAAATCGCGCGGGATCGATGTGATCTACTGTCTCGCCGTCATCGAAGAAATGCTTTGCCGCGTCGACGTGAGTTCCCGTATGCGAGCCGAAGGTGATCGACGAAACGTTCGCGCCGGCTCCCTGAGAGATCGCCTGTTGAGGAGCGATTTCAATCGCGGGATTGCCGGGATACACCAGGCCACCGGTGCGTATGGATATCGAGATGTCGTAGACGCGTTTCATTCGGACAAACAGTGTGGCAACTGTCGTTCCGCGCTCGCGAGGCGCGATTTCAGGAAGGCAGGCTTGTAGAAGCGCTCGCGCTTAGAAGAAATCTCGGGATCTCCGCCCTGAAGGCTGTCGAATCGGCACGCACGAAATTGTAGTGCCCCTCCATATACCCTTCGCCGGACTTGAGAATGCAGAAACTCTGGTACTCGTGCACGCGGCCGGGCGCGATCACGGGCTGTTCTCCTACGACTCCCTCTCCTTCGACTTCGGTGTCCTCACCAACGGAATCGTGAATGAGCCAACGGCGCGAGACGAGCTGCGCCGGCTGCTCGCCGACGTTTTCGACTCGAACGAAGTAGGCAAACACATAATGCCGCGATGCAGGATCAGATTGTTCACGCAGGTAAACCGGGCGGACAGTGATTCTGATTCCGTGGGATTCTTTATAGTAGAAAGGAGGATGCGACATGAATCTCTTCAAACTGCGACGTCATACAACATTCTGGCGCAATCGCGCCAGAATGTTGTATGTGGTCACGCTACCAGATAACCGCACGCGCGGCATCCCCACGAACCATTGGATCCCCCGGCTTGCAGTTGAACGCCTTTGCAAACTCGGGCATGTTCGAGATCGGGCCGTTGGTCCGCCAGCGTCCCGGCGAATGCGGGTCAGTGAGAATCCGCTGACGCTGATTCTGGTCGGTGATGTTCTGTCTCCATATCTGCGCCCACGCCAGGAAGAAACGCTGCTCAGGCGTGAACCCGTCGATCAGTCCAGGGCGGCCTTTCTTTGCAAGCGCTTCCTCGAGCGCCTGATAGGCGATGTTCAATCCGCCAAGGTCACCGATGTTTTCTCCGAGCGTGAGCTTGCCCTGAACGTGGACACTGTCGAGCACCGTGTACGCGTCGAACTGAGATGAAACGAGACCCGTGCGCTGCTTGAACGCAGCGAGATCGGCATCGCTCCACCAGTTCTTCAGATTCCCCTGCGGGTCGAACTGCGCGCCCTGATCATCGAAGCCGTGGCTCATTTCATGTCCGATCACGCTTCCCATGCCGCCGTAGTTGACAGCATCATCCGCGTTGGGTGAGAAGAACGGCGGCTGAAGAATGCCGGCGGGGAAAACAATCTCATTCATCACCGGGTTGTAGTACGCGTTCACAGTCGCCGGAGTCATTCCCCACTCCGTGCGATCGACGGGCTGGCCGATCTTGTTGATGTCGCGCTTGTTCTCGTATTCGTTGATCGCGTAAAGGTTGCGAATCAGCGGTCCCTTCTTGATGTCGAGCGACGAATAGTCGCGCCACTTGTCAGGGTATCCGATCTTTTCAGTGAATGCTGCGAGCTTTGCCGCTGCCGCCTTCTTGGTTTCGTCGCTCATCCATGAAAGCGCGCCTATCCGCTTGCGCAGGACATCTTCCATGTTGTGGATCATCTCGAGCGCACGCTGCTTTGCATTCGGCGGGAAGTACTGCTCGACGTATGCCTGGCCGAGTGCATCACGAAGACCTGCGTCGGTGACACTGGTGCAGCGCTTCTCGCGGGGAAGCATTTCCTTCGCACCCGAAAGAGTCTTGCTGAAAGCGAAGTTCTCGTTCACGAACGCCGAGCTGAGATATGGCGCCGCGTTTCTCACTGTCTTCCAGCGGAGATAAGCCTTCCAGTCGGAGAGAGGTGCCTTCGACACGAGGCTGTCGACTGTCGTCATGAACGCGGGGTTCTGAACGTCGATCGCCGCGATGTCTTTCTTGCCGGCATGCTCGAAGAACTCTTCCCAGTCCCAGCTCGGAGTCATCGTCTTGAGCTGGGCGGCGGTCCTGTAGTTGTAGTTCTTCTCTGGATCGCGCAGCTCGACTCTCGTGCGTGCCGAGCCTGCGAGCGCAGTCTCGAACGCCATCACGCGCTGCGCATCCGTTGCAGCCTGCGCGGCTGGCGTGCCGCTCAGCTCGAGCATTCGCTGGATGTGAGCGACGTAATTCTTTCGAATCTCCTGCGATGCAGCGTCGTTCTTGAAATAGTAGTCGCGATCAGGAAGACCAATGCCGCCCTGATTGACGCCTGCGATCACCGACGAGCTGTTCTTGACGTCCTGAGTTGATCCGAATCCGAAGACAACAGGAATGCCCTTGTTCTGAAGCTCCGCGACTGTCTCGACAATGTCCTTTCTATCGTCGATGTCATCGATGTCGTCGAGCTCTTCCTTGATCGGGTCTATGCCCGCCTTCTCCGCCGCTGCCGAATCCATGCAGCTCGCGTAGAAGGTGCCGATCATTTTCGTGTTGCGGGACGCGCTGGCCGGAGCCTTCGATGCTGCGTCCAGAATCTTCGTAAGATTCGACCGGTTGGTCTCACCAAGCTCTTCGAAGCTGCCCCAGCGCGAATATGCTGCAGGAAGGGGATTGCTCTTCAGCCAGCCGCCGTTCGCAAACTGATAGAAGTCAACGCAGGCGTTGGCAGTGCGGTCGATGTTGGCCGGATCGAGCGGTTTGCTCTGTCTGTAGCTCGATTGTGCGCCAAGTGGCTGCGCTGCAACGAGTACGAACGTGAGTGCGGCGAGCGCCTGTGGTGTGCGTCGCATGCGTACAAACTCCGTGATATGAGAATGATGTAGTGAAATAAGTGCTACACCGGGAGTCAACCCGGGTACCGTGAACGATCATTTAGCTTTGCGCTTCTTTCGCCGCTTCTTTGGGGGGACCATGATGCTTCCGCGGCATTTCGGTGAGCCGCAGCGACATACGTAGAATTTCTCCAGCTTCCTGATGTCGTCCCCAACGCGCTCGTACTTGTAATCGTACACGAGCTCGACGCCGGGCTGAATGTTCTTGAGCGCGTAGATCCAGATCCTGTCGTCTTCTATTATGGCTTCACAGTTAGGATCACACGAATGATTGATCAGCCGCGCAACGTTGGTTCTCTTGTTGCCATCGATGCACCAGTCGTCATCTAGAGTGAACAGGAACGTGTGATGTCGTGACATCGTCTCTTCATCATATCGGCGGTCGGCCTCGTCGTTGTCGATTCTCTCTCCCGTATACTCGACGATTCTCTGGCCGGGCCTCAAGCGCTGCTTCGCAAACGCCCCACGCCCCTGAATTGGTGAGTTACGAATCTCGAAGAGCGGATGATCCAGCCATCCGCCCCGTTTTTGCTTCTGCTTCATGTAGTCCCTTGTGAGTTTGTCAGTTCTCGCTGCCGAGAGCAGGAAGAATTGTTCCGCGGCATTCGCCAAAGCCGATTCGCCTGAAACCTTCCGCTTCGCAGAAGGCACGCATGATAACTTCATCGCCGTCTTCGAGAAAACGGCGCTGCTCCCCCGTTGGAAGACTGACCGGCTTCGACCCGCGCCACGTCAGCTCGAGCAGACATCCGCGTGAAGACTCGTCCGCACCCGATACAGTCCCGCTCGCGATCAGATCACCAGGCCGCAGGTTGCAGCCGTTGCTCGTATGGTGAGTGAGCATCTGAGCGACGGTCCAGTACATCTCCGAAAACGGCGCACTGCTGAGAAGCACAGGTGCGTGATTCTGTTCCCGCATCGATTTGCTCTGTAAAAAAACCTCCATCGTTATCGCAATTCCGCCGCGCTCGGTGTCCTGCTCCGACTGCAGATACGGCAGCGGCTGAGGATCGCCGCCCGCGCGCCTGGCAGCGGGAACTCGATATGGCTCGAGAGCAGATGTCGTCACGACCCATGGCGACACGGTCGTGGCGAAGCTCTTCGCGAGGAATGGGCCGAGTGGCTGATACTCCCACGACTGTATGTCGCGCGCCGACCAGTCATTCACGATACAGAACCCGAGGATGCTTTCTTCCGCCCGATCGATGGGGATCGGCTCTCCAAGACGATTCGCTCGTCCAATAAAAACGCCCAGCTCCGATTCATAGTCGAGCATTTTCGACGGACCATATGCAGGAGTTTCTGCATCGGCCGGTTTGGTCTGGCCGCTCGGACGACGAATTTCAGTTCCACTCACCACAATCGATGACGCGCGCCCGTGGTATCCGATCGGCACGTGCTTGTAATTGGGAAGCAGCGGATTGTCGGGACGGAACATGCTTCCGACATTGGTCGCATGGTGAATCGATGCGTAGAAATCCGTGTAGTCACCGATGTCGAACGGCATGAGCAGCGTCGCTTCACTCATCGGAACCAGCAGATCAGGACGCGGATCCGACGCTGCATCGAGAAATCCGCTGACAGCCCACCGGAAAGCTTCGAGCTCGCTTTTCTCGACCATGGCTAAACCGTTGAGCCACTGCCCCATCACTTCGAGAACCGGCTGGTGTTCATGGAACACTCCCGCTTCCATGCATGCGGCGAGATCGACTATCTCGTCACCAATTGCGATTCCTGGTCTCGGATACTCGTCACCCGGATGCGAGAAAACTCCGAAGGGAAGATTCTGTATCGGGAAATCAGTTGCGGAGTCATTTGCGGATTCGACCCAGCTCTCTAATGCGGGGTCGTGAGTTTCGTCAGTCAATTCAGATCAGGTTGAGATTTCTTGCTTCTGCGACGGGCTCAACGAATGAGCACGATCCAAACGATGTTGCAACGGCCTGCCTCACAACAGTGAGCTGCTCATGCACCACTACATGATCCTGCCACCAGACTCCCGTCTCGTCGACTTTGAAGGCCGAAGCATCGGTCTCCTCGAGCGCGCCAAGCACAGCACCTTCGGAGCTGCCCGCCGCGCTGAATGCCGACGCGAAGAAAATATTGAGATATCCAAACATCATCGCCCGTGGCGCGTTCGCTTCATACGTGAGCGGATACATCCCGCGAATCGCGTGATGAAGCCCCGCCGTTGCCTTGAACGGCACGCCCTGCTCGACGCATGTCGAGATGAACCTCAGCACCTGCTCGGGGGACGGAATCGCAGTCTCGATGATGCCTCCAGTCCGAATCTTGGCCGATGCGGCTGTCTCCGCGATTTCAGAGATCAGATACACCGGGTCGGCAACAACCGGCACCTCGAGAAACACCGATATTTCTTCGGGGAATTCGGCCGCTGCACTGCGCACGTCGTCATGTGACGTAACCATCAGCTCCACGGTATCGCATACAGCGCGGCCCGCATGCGCCGCATTGAAATGCTCGATCAGCGTTTGCGTCCCGGAAATATTTCCAGTTGCGATCGCACTGAGCTGCCACGGCTCTCCATCGCGCGAAAGAAGAGCTTCAGCGTCCGCCGCGAACTCATCGAGCCGGGAAGCTGGAAGAACGAATCGGCCGAGAAGATCCGATTCGTCGCCGTCCTGATACTTCGCATACGCGTTGACGGCTGAGCGCATGTCGAGGTTTGCAGGAGGAAAGAGTCCTGCATAATCGACGATGGCAGTGAGAAAAGGGCGCAGTGAGGGCATGCGCCTGAGAATTTATCCGCTTGAGGACTCCTGCATAACCGACGCGCCCGGAGTGCTCATCGGAAGCGTCAGCGTAAACGTCGATCCCTTTCCGAGCTCGCTCGACACGCTGACATCTCCGCCCATCAGCCTTGCAAGCTCACGACTTATCGAAAGACCAAGTCCGCTTCCTTCGGCAGTGCGGGTCAATCCGCTCGAAAGCTGAACGAACGGCTCGAATATCTCCTCGAGCTTCTCGTCTGCGATTCCGTGACCGTCGTCTTCGACGCTGATTGCAACGAGATGCTCCATCGTTGCGCACTTGACGCGCACTTCACCACCCCGCCGGCTGAATTTTATCGCGTTCGAAATCAGGTTCACGAGTATCTGTGTCAGCCTGTCGCTGTCGGCAACTACGGCAAGAGCCGACGGACATTCATGAGACCTGAAGCTGATCTCGTTCCCCGTAAGCATCGGCTCGACGAGAAATCGAACCGACTCGATGGCCGAGACGACGGGAATGTTCTCGAGGTTGACCGGAATTCTTCCTGTCTCGGTTTTCGCGAACATCAGAATGTCGTTCACGATACCCAGCAGGTGCTGCTCACTTCGCCTGATTCGCGAGATCGCCTCGCGCTGCTGCTCGCTTATCGGCCCGCGCATTCCAAGCTCGAGCAGCTCGGCATAGCCGGCGATCGCATTGAGCGGAGTGCGAAGCTCGTGACTCATCGTGGCGAGGAAATCTGTCTTCGCACGATCGGCGAGCTGAGCGCGAGCTACTGCATCGACCGCTTCCTCCTTTGCGTCCTGCGCCTCCTGATAGAGTCGCGCATTGTCCATCGCCATCGCAGCGCGACTCGCGAGATCTTCCGCGAAGAGGAGATCCTTTGGAGTGTAGCGCTGTTCCTCCTGTGCAGCGATGAACGTGATTGCTCCGAGAAGTTTTCCTCTCGCCTTGAGCGGGACGATCATGTAGGAGCAGAAACCGAGAGCGCGCAGAAGGCCGAGCTGGCGGGTGTCGATCGATGCGGTGGCCAGGATCTCATCGGTTACTTCAGGAATCAGCTCTGGCTCCTGCATGTGCATGATTCGCGGAGCACCGATGATGTCATTCTCGTGCGGCGGATAGCTCGCCTCGAGCTCGCGGGCGACCGATTGAAGCGCAGGATCGGGATGAAATACCGCGAGCCTGCGGACGGTTGAATCCTTCTCGATGACGTCGACGACGCACCACGCGCCCAGCTCCGGCATGGCGAGTCGTGCAACGTTGGAAAGTGTCCTTTCGTAATCGAGCGACTCGAAAAGTGTGCGGCTGATCTCGGCGAGAAACAGTGCGCGCCGCTCGGGCCGCCGCCGATCGATTCTGGGGGCAGGTGCGCCTGGTTCAGGTCTTCTCCGTCGTAACGGCGGCTCGATCGAGTCAGTCATATCAAAAGGTAGATGACAGGCAGGAACCGCGCCTGTGGACTGAAAACAATTGTGATTTTTGCTGAGGGAAACGGAAGTAAAACGGCTTTTGCGGTTTTGTCTGTCTCTCTCTCGGGGTGCCGGCCGACCGCATACGGCCTCTTGACTAAGAGCACAGGGGTGCTAATTTATTCGCCGTCTGCTAGTTTTTTAGCATCATCGAAACCCGGAGCACGAATTGCCTGAGAAAGACACCCTGAGCCGGCGGGAGCGACAGATAATGGACGTCCTCTACCGCCACGGCACCGCTACGGCAGCCGAAGTCCAGACAAATATCGCCGACGCCCCGAGCTATTCGGCGGTGAGAGCGCTCCTCCGAATCCTCGAAGAGAAAGGACACGTAAAGCATTCATATGACGGTCCGCGTTACGTGTATTCACCCGTCGTCTCACGACCCATCGCGCAGAAGTCAGCGCTCCGGCAACTGGTGAAAACCTTCTTCGACGGATCTACGTCAAACGCTGTGGCGGCCCTGCTCGACATGTCGGGAAAGGATTTGTCCGACTCGGAGCTGGAGCGGCTTGCCGCAATCGTCGAACAAGCCAAGAGCGAGGGCAAGTAGCTATGAGTGGCGTCGAGATCATGGACATCGTCAGCAGCGCCGCGATCAAGGCCGCGGTAATTCTCGCCCTCGCTTCTCTCGTAAATATTGCGTGGCGCTCTGCTTCAGCAGCAGCAAAGCATCTCGTCTGGACAATCGCAGTCACCTCGGCACTCGCCGTTCCCCTTCTCGCAATTGCAATCACCAGACTCAACGCTCCACGAATCGAGATCCCCGCCTGGACCCCG
Source organism: Gemmatimonadaceae bacterium (assembly GCA_035281765.1). Taxonomy (GTDB): domain Bacteria; phylum Gemmatimonadota; class Gemmatimonadetes; order Gemmatimonadales; family Gemmatimonadaceae; genus UBA4720. Next base: position 3,831 of record DATEDH010000122.1, on the reverse strand, counting down.
CCACTCGCTGAGACTCCGGTTGCGTCGGAAGCGCCGGCACCAATCGATCTCAGTACGTCGACAACAAAGCAATTGCCGAGCGTTGAGCGCTCTCCGACGGTTGCTTCGGATATTTTGCCAACCGGCGCCACGGAGCCGGAGCGAGCAGCACAGGATCCCATCGTTACTGAGAACCCTGCAATTTTGCCGGGATCGTTCAGCCTTCGCGACCAGTTATTCAACATCTGGCTGTTTGGAATGATTGCGGCTCTGCTCCCGCTGCTCGTCGCAGTCGTGCGAGTGAGAATCATTGCCGCAACAGCGCGCCGCGTGACTGACAAACGCTGGTACTCATTGATTCGATCGACTCCCGCAATCGCGCATCTCGCTCATCGGGTTCGAATTCTCGAAAGCAGTGAGACAGCGATGCCGATGACCTGGGGAATCACGCGGCCGACGTTGCTCGTTCCATCGGGTGCGAATCGCTGGCCGGACTGGCAGCGGCGTGACATCCTCCTGCACGAGCTCGCCCACGTTGAGCGTCGCGACTGTCTGACGCAGCTCGTCGCCCAGACTGCATGCGCAGTCTACTGGTTCAATCCGCTCGCATGGATCGCCGCGAGCCGCATGAAAATCGAGCGCGAGCTTGCGTGTGACGACCGCGTCATCGCCTCCGGCTCACTCGCCTCCGCATACGCATCGAATCTTCTCGACGTCGCACGGACTCTTCGTGCTCCTTCACTGACATCTCAAACCGCAATCGCCATGGCCCGCCCGTCGCAGCTATCCGGACGGCTGCTTGCCGTTCTCGACACCCGTCGCAATCGCCGCCGGGTGACTCGCGGAATCGCAGCCGCAACTTCGCTCGCAGCAGTCGCAGTTGTTCTTCCAGTCGCATCGATCACTCCCGCATCCGCTGCGGCAGCCGTTGCAGAACAAATGTCGATGCCCTATCAGGATGAAGTCGCACCGACAATCACTGTCGGCCAAACATCGACGTTCTCACCGCTCACGACGCTGCCGACATCGATCATCAAGGCTGCGCAGCTCCCGATGGTTGGCGCAATCACGCCCGCCGCACCCGTCACCACCGCACTGAGCGCCAACCTCGCCGTCGCCGCGCTCCCTGCACTTTCTGTTCAGGGCACTGCGTGTTGGGACAAGAACGAGAAAGATGGAAACAGCAGCGTCTCGATCAACAGTGATGACAAGAACAGCAAGCGGCAGTCGTACACGATTCGATATTCGCGCGATGACTGCTCGCTCGAGATTCGAGCTGAAGGCGAGTTCACACTTCGGCCTGACCTCTCGGATATCGAAAGCGTAAGCCGCGATGGATGGGTGAGAATCGAAGAGCGCATCGGCCGCTCATCGCGCCGCGTCGAGATCAGTCGCGCAGACAACGGAACGCTCGAACGCAAGTATTGGGAAAACGGCGATCGCAAACCGTGGGATGCTGACGCACAGCGGTGGCTCGCAAGTACACTGCTCGGCGTCGAGCGCCGCACGGCATTCGGTGCAGATACTCGCGTTCCCCAGCTGTATCGTTCCGGCGGACTGCGCGCAGTGATGTCGGAGATCTCGCAGATGCCGTCCGCGTATCCCCGCGCCAGGTACTACAGCGCTCTGCTCGACATGGGAATTACGCTCGACAACAGCACGCTCAACACAGTCGTGCGCCAGGTCGGGACTGATCTCTCATCGAGTGATTACTATCTCTCCGATGTGCTGGGCAAGTTCGCGCGCCAGAGCGCAGCGGACGAAACGACGTGGCGTCTTTTTGCCGAGACTGCTGGAGGAATGAAGTCCGATTACTACAAGGCGACACTGCTCAAGTCCGTGCTTTCAAAAGGGCGCCTGAGCAGCGCCACCGTCGGAACGCTCTTGAAGTCAGCATCCGGGATGAAATCGGATTACTACCTTTCTGATCTTCTCAAGAATGTCGCGACTAAGTACGCTCTCAATGCCGACACCCGTCCTTACTATGTGGAAGCACTGCGCAGCATCGAGTCCGATTATTATCGCTATGATCTTCTGAAGTCGATGGGCAACGAAGGTGACTGGGACGCGAAGACATCGTCATTCGTTCTCGACGCAGTGACCGGAATCAAATCCGACTACTATCAGTCGGAGTCGTTGAGAGCTCTCGCTTCCGCGCGCCATGTATCGGACTGGAACCGGTACTTTACAGCGGCAGCAGGCATGGAATCCGATTACTACAAGAAGCAGACACTCGTTGCAGCGCTGAAGCACACTCCGCTTACGCGTGACATCGTTGCAGGTGTAATTGGTGTCGCTGCACGAATGAAGTCAGACAGCGAAGCCGCCGATGTTCTTGCAAACGTTGCGCGAAGCTACAAAATCGACGACAGCCTTCGCGACGATTATGAGAAAGCTGTCGATGCGATGGACTCCGACTACTATCGTGGCGCAGCTCTCTCCGCGCTGCGACGGAGCATGAGCAGCCGCTAACCGGCTACGTGTGAAGAGGCGCCCTGTCAGGGCGCCTGCTTCACCACTCCGCACGCAATGCGTGCTCCACTGTTCCCTGCCGGCTGCGAAGTCTGATCATCTGCTGCCGCATGAACGACAATCGCGCTGCCATCGGCATCGAACAGCGATGTCGAGCCTTCGGTGAGCGATACGCGATCAGTAGTGAATGTGGCGTGGCCCGTTCCGTCGGCATCGACGGTGAAGTTCGGCGCATCACCGGCGTGCGGTCCCTGCGCGTTGTCGAGGCCATGCTGACGACCGAGCGGATTGTAGTGCGCTCCGGCAGAAGAAAACGGCGTGGACGTGCTGCCGTCGCACTGGCCGGTTGCATGAAAGTGAATGCCATGCGGACCGGGTGGCATTCCCGAGACCTGCACAGCGACATGAACAATCTTGTCCATGTCCTGCCACAGCTCGACGGTTCCCTTCTTCTCACCGGTGGCATTCGAGATTGTCGCGTATGCAGCAGCCACTCGATCCAGCGGAGACGGTGCCGAAGCACAGCCCGCGGCCGCAATACCGAGCGCGGCCAGCGCGGCGTATCCGGCGTAATTACGGTGCATTGATGTCCTCGTTTGTAATTGAACGGAACCTATCGAATTCCAAGTGTGCGCATCCAGTTCGCCAGACCGGGATAGTCCGGCGAGACCTGTGCGAGGCGATTTGCCATTGCACGAGCCGCACCGATATTCCGGTTCAGCGCGTAGGCGAGCGAAAGCTGATACATCGCCTGAGTCATGTTCGGGTCTAGCTGCAGCGTTTCCTCGAGATATGGAATTGCGCGCGGCACGTCCTTTTCCTGAAGCGCAATCATCCCGAGCGACATCGCGGTGTACTTGTTCGGCTCGATCGTATATGCGCGTTGGAGAAATGGTTTCGCCCGTTCTGGTTGATTTGCTGACAGCAGTGCCCGGCCGGCAAGCCTCCACGCAACTTCAATTCCCGGCTCGTCGCGTATGAGACCCTCGTACTCACCGACGGCCATTTCGACCTGGCCGGCTGCAGCGTAGCGATCAGCCAGCATCGACTTTGCCTGAGCCCATGGCAATCCGCCACGCGAAACTGTGAAGGCGAGGCTGTCGAGATAATTCGTCGGCCTGTATGTCCCGCGATAATCGAGCTGCTTCGAAACGGGGACGAATGGCCACCGTGTCTTCACGGTTTCGATCGTATGATAGGCAATTCGCTGATCGAGCTCGGTCAGCTTCATTCCCTGCGTGTACTTCTCCCACCCGCCGAATCGGCTCACATCTGCTTTTCGTCCGAGAAAATTCTGACGCGCAATCGCGTCATAATACAATCGCGCGATGAGCACATAACCCTGTTGATTCGGATGCACATGTTCGAGGAAGATGTTCG
>DATEDH010000121.1:0-27015 GCA_035281765.1 Gemmatimonadaceae bacterium | reverse complement strand
GGTGCCGGCGACGGACCTTCAGCCCACACGCTGAGTACCGCACCACCACCAATCGGTGTGAAAGCGCAATCTCCGGAGCTGACACCAACACTCGCTTACAACGTCATCTCGGTCGGTGTGCGCGGCACGGCGATGCCGGAGTTCGCGTCGACGCTCACGCCGCAGCAGCGGTGGAACATCATCAACTACCTCTACTCGCTGCGCAAAGAAAAACTCGTGCTGCCAGTCGCGCGTGCTGATGCGACAGCGATTCCCGGCGACACTGCCTCCCCGGTGATTCTCGCTCTTCTCGACAGCGCACTCGACTTCGCGCGCAGTGGCAAAGCCGCCGAAGCCGGAGACCGCGCCTTCGATGCGTACATCGCGTTCGAGCCGCTCGAAACTCCGGCGCGCGCAAGACAGCCCGGCTTGGTCTCGTCGATGGAACGGCACTTTGCTGATTTCAAGGGAGCGCTGCGCGGGTCGGATATCTCTGTTGCGCAGCGCGCACGCGATGCAATCGCACTGGACCTCCCGAGAATCGTCGAGCTCACGCGTCCAACGGGAAGCGGTGTGGGCGCGTTCTTTCAGTCGTTTCTGATCATTCTTCGCGAGGGATTCGAAGCGATCCTCGTCATCGGAGCTATCGTCGCGTTCCTGATCAAGACAGGCAACCGCGCACGATTGAAATCGATCTGGACGGGGATATCGCTCGGCCTCGTCGCGAGCGCGGTAATGGCTCTCGTCATGATGACAGTGCTCAAGCATCTTCCCACCAGCCGCGAAGTAATCGAAGGCGTAACGATGCTGATCGCCGTCGCAGTTCTCTTTTCGGTCAGCTACTGGCTGATATCGAAGGTCGAAGCAGCGAAGTGGCAGAAGTTCATTCGCGAGAAGGTATCCACTGCGCTTGACCATGGCGGTGGGAAAGCGCTCGCACTCGTTGCGTTCCTGGCGGTTTTCCGTGAGGGTGCGGAGACAGCGCTGTTCTATCAGGCGCTGTTCAACGAAGGCAATGTCGCAGTTCCCCTCCTGCTTGGAATTGCTGCTGGAGCCGTGGTTCTCGCAGTCATCTTCACATTGTTCTACCGCTTTGGCGTGAAGATCCCCATGCGTCCGTTCTTCACGGTGACGAGCGTTCTCCTGTACTACATGGCTTTCGTTTTTGTGGGGAAGGGAATACGCGAGCTGCAGGAAGGAAACGTCATCGGGATCACCGTGCTCAACGGTGCGCCGAGTGTGCCGTCATTGGGAATTTTCCCTTCGGTTGAGACGCTGGCAGCTCAGGGTATCATGCTCGCGCTGTTCATCTTCATGCTGGTGAAGACATTCCTTCCGTCCCGCCAGCACATCTCCGAGTCTAACGCAGCATCAGGCTGATGCGGGGACCGGCTTCCATCTGGCGGCCATCCATGCAATCCCGAACACTGCGAATCCGAGTCCGATCATCTGCGCGAGAGTCATTGCTCCAAAGAAGCGATCGTCTTTTGCGCGGAAGAACTCGACGATGATTCGCTCGATTCCAGCGAGCAGGCAGTAGAGTCCAAACAGCCATCCCTCGCGATGCTGATGCTTTCTGAAGCGCAGGACGATGAAGAACATGATGGCGCCCATCGCTACTTCATACAGCTGCGTTGGATGAACGGATACCACTTCATTCAGCGGAGTGCCGGGCGGAAAATGCACGCCAAATGCGCTCTGCATGTTCGCTACGGTTGACGGAGGAGCACCTTCCGGAAAAGACACCGCGAACGGTCCATTCCACGGCTTCCCGTAATCGTCTCCAACTGCCCAGCAGCCCGTGCGCCCGATCGAGTAGGCAGCAGGTAAAGCGACTGCTGCCATATCGCTCATTCGTGCTATACCGAGCCGCTTCTTCACGACCACTGCGGTCACTGCGATGATGCCGCCGATGAGTCCTCCCCAGAAAACGAATCCCGAGCGGCTCGTAAGTGACGACATGTCATGCATGAGAATGGCGTAATAGATCTTTGCGCCGAGCAATCCGCCGATTACCGCGGCGAAGATCATGTCGCCTGCAGGCTGCGGATCCTGGTCGCGCCGCTCCATCTCGCGCTGGAGAATTATCTGACCGATGACGAACGACATCAGCATCGCAAAGCCGAATCCCGTGAATTGCAGCGGGCCAAGCTTGTACGAAACGGGATGGTGGACGATGTCAGCAAAAACTAGCGGCATTCAGGAATTGTCTTAAAAAGGTATGTCACGCAGCGATCAAGCCGGGAATCGGCTGGCTCGCGAAAGCATTGAGGTCCAGGCCTGAGCGTTCGCCAGTTTCAAAATGAAACAAACCTGCGCGCGCGATCATCCCTGCGTTATCAGTTGCAAGGCGTGGCGCAGGAGCAAATACAGTAGCACCAATCTCTTTCATCCGCTCGCTCATCGCACCTGCGAGAGTGCGATTGCATGCTACACCGCCTCCAAGAACCACCTTCGTTCTTCCATAAGCGTCCGCAGCGCGGAATGTCTTCTCGACAAGCGATCCAATGAGCGCGTCCTGGAAGCCGCGCGCGATATCGCGCTTGTCCGCCTCGATGTCAGTTGACCCGTGCACCGCGTTGAGCACCGCGGTCTTCAATCCACTGAATGAGAATTGATAGTAGTCGGATGAATCGGGTGAATCACTGCGACGAACCATCGGTTTTGAAAAACGGAATCGCGATGGATTTCCTTCTTTCGCGAGAGTCTCGACATGGCGGCCGCCTGGATACGGGAGGCCGAGCAGTTTCGCGACTTTGTCGAATGCTTCGCCTGCGGCGTCGTCGCGCGTTGCACCGAGAAGTCGGTATCGGCCCCACGCTTCGACATCGAGCAGAAGAGTGTGCCCGCCGGAAACAAGAAGTCCTGTGAATGGAGGCGTTGCATCTGCATGTTCGAGCGCAGTCGCAAAGAGATGACCCTCCATGTGGTGAACTCCGATCACCGGTATGTCGCGGGCGAATGCAAGGGCCTTTGCGTAACACACACCCACGAGCAGTGCGCCAATCAGGCCCGGTGCTGCGGTAACCGCGATTGCATCCAGATCATCGATGCCCGCACCTGCATCACTCAACGCCTTGTTGACCACGGGCACGATACTCGTGAGATGTGCACGTGATGCGATTTCCGGCACCACTCCGCCAAATACTTTATGAACGTCCTGCGAAAGAATTACGAGCGAATCGAGCTTCACATCATCGCCGGTCCCGGTGAGAACGCTGGCGGACGTTTCATCGCACGACGTCTCGATTCCAAGAATGCGCGGCATCAGTCTGCTTTCTCGGCGAGCAGCCGATCGATCAACGCCCTGTTCTCCGGTGAATTCCAGTCGTGTGCGCCGAGGAGCTTTTTGCGGATCACGCCGTCGCGGCCGACGATTACGGTTTCAGGATATCCGGTCGTCTGGTAATCCCTGCTCACTTCGCCTTCCTGGCCTTTTGGATCGTGCAGGACTTCGAACGACAGGTTGTATTCCTTCACGAAGCTGCGTATCTGCGGCTCAGTTCCCGCATCATCTACACTGATCGCGAGAATCTTGAGACCTTTGTCCTTGTACGCCTGATGCAGCTCCTCGATGCTCGGCATCTCGACGCGGCATGGTGCGCACCATGTCGCCCAGATGTTGATCATGAGAACGTTGCCGCGATAATCGGCAAGAGTCTTCTTCACCGGGACGCTGTCGAGGGTGTTCACCGCAAAGCCCGGCGCTTTGACTCCGATGCCAACCGGGACGAGCTCGCTGCGGAGCACGCGCCACCCGGTAGCCACGGCGCCGGCTAAGAGTCCTGTGATGAACAGAATTATTGCGAGCTGACGCCGCCCCTTCATGCCTGCTCCAGGCAGAGCTTCCTGAGCAATGCGATTTCCGCTTTCGGGTCCTTTGCCGTAAATACTGCGTTTCCAGCGACAAACGTGTCCGCTCCTGCGCGCCACACCGCTTGAATCGTCTCGCGTGAAATTCCGCCGTCTACTTCGAGGGCTGCCGCACTTTGTGCGTCGTCGAGAAGCCGGCGGGCGCGCGCAACCTTGGAAGTCGAAGCGGCGATGTACTCCTGTCCGCCGAATCCGGGATTGACCGTCATCACGAGGAGCAGATCGAGATCTGCGACAACCTCACGAACGCCGTCGAGCGATGTTCCCGGATTCACCGCTGCGCCGGCGAGACATCCAAGCTCGCGTATTCGCGCGAGCTGACGCTGAAGATGCGGAGCTGCTTCAACGTGAATCGTCATCCCCGTTGCGCCTGCTCCAGCGAACGAGTCGAAATATTTTTCCGGCTCGACTACCATCATGTGGACATCGAGCGGAAGTGAAGTGGCCTTTCGCGCGGTCGCGATGACTTTCTCACCAAAGGTGATGTTCGGAACAAACCGTCCGTCCATCACGTCGAGGTGAATCACGTCGGCGCCGCCTTCTTCGCACATGCGGATTTCTTCGGCGAGATGTCCGAAGTCAGCGCTCAGGATCGAAGGCGCAATGCGTGCCTTCATCGTGCCGCTCCCGGCGCGATGGAGTCGATGCGAATCGAATCAGGCGGACCAAGGCGCGGCGGGGGCGGGAACTGCGATATCCGGAGATTCACGCTCGAGCCGGCTGACACAGTTGCGCCGGGTGATGGTGCCTGGCTGAGAACCGTGTTCTCCGGCATGAAGGAGCTGGTATCGCGGCTCGTTCCACCGAGATGAAGCCCCAGTTGTTCGAGCGCAGACCGTGCATCGGCGAGTGTTCTTCCAGTTAGATCGGGCAGTTGTACTGAGGCAGGACCCTGGCTCAATGTAATGCTGACAGTTGCCGGCAGGTCGAGTGTCGTGCCCGGTGGAGGATCGCTTGCGATCACCGCGCCTCTTGGCTCATTGCTCGTCTGCTGGGAAATGCTTCCAAAAGTGAATCCTGCATTTTCGATTGCGACCTGTGCCTGCTGCTGCGTCACTCCGCGAACTTCGGGAACCGTTGCATTCGCCTGACCGGCACTCACTACGAGCGTGACTTCAGCGCCGCGTTTCTGAACGCTGCCCGCAGGCGGATCCTGCTCGAGGACAATTCCTTCAGGAGTCGTCTTATGAAAGCGCGTCTGGCCCTTCAGCGAATGAAAGCCGGCTTTCTCGAGATCGGCTGACGCTTTGTCGAAGTCCATTCCTACCACTCTCGGTATCCGTCCGTCATCCGGAAGAACGTCGGACGGAAACGCAAAAAAGAAGAGAAACAGGTAGGAGAGAAGAAAGCCCCCTGCTGCAACCACGAAGTACGGGAATGCACGCCGCGAGAGCGCGCGAGCATTCACCTACTGGCTCCGCCTCAGGCGCGCCGCGAATGCGCCATCGGTGCCGTGAACCTGAGGCAGCACGCGCAGATAGCCGTCATCGATGGTCTCGGGCGGAACGACGCCGGCGGGCGGCGCTTCGAGTGACCATTCCGGATTTTTCGAGAGAAACGCTTCGATCTGAAGCTCGTTTTCTTCCGGCTCGAGTGAACACGTGCTGTAGATGAGCAGACCGCCAGGCTTCACAACGGTTGCCGCCGCGGCAAGAATACCGGCCTGCAATGCTGCCATTACAGACAAGTCTGAAATTTTCAGGCGCCAGCGTGCATCGGGATGGCGCCTGAAGGTTCCGGTGCCTGTGCAGGGCACGTCGATCAGGACCGCATCCATTCCGCGAACGACAGGAGTGCGCGCATCGCCGACAGTCACGATCACATTGCCCGCTTCGAGACGCGCTTTGTTCTCTATCAGTCTTTGAAGACGCTGCGGCGATTTGTCAGATGCGATCACAACGCTTGCAGCGCGGCTCAGCTCGAGCGCTTTACCACCGGGCGCAGCACACAGATCGGCGACGATCGAGCCCTGCGCAACCGACGCATACTGAGTGACGAGTGTCGACGCAGGATCCTGAACGAAGAAGAGACCCTGCTTGAATGCGCCAAGCTCGGTAAGAGAAATCCCGCCACTGATTTGAATGCTGTCGCGGGCAAGCGGCGCATCGTGAACCTCGACGCCCGAGCCTTCGAGCATTGCCTCGAGCTGCTCGCGCACGATTCCATACGGACGAATTACAACCGGTGCTTCCGAGTTGTTCTTCATCATCAGAACGTTCGTGCCTTCCTCGCCGTAACGCGCGAGCCAGCGCGCGACAATCCAGCGGGGATGCGAATAGCGAACGGCGAGCGCTTCCACCGGATCGAGCGGAAGCGGAACTGCAAGATTCTCGCGTTCCCTGTCGATACGGCGAAGTACAGCATTCATCAGCTTGCTTGCACCGATTCCGTGGCGAACTTTCGCAAGCTCGACAGTTTGCGCGATTGCCGCGTACGCAGGAACGCTTCCCATGAACAGCAGCTGATAAACGCCAAGCCGCATCAAGTCCACAAGATCGGGATCGACGCGCGAAAGACCGCCGCGTACTCGCTCATCGAGAATCGCGTCGATTGACCCGCGCTGGCGAAGCATCCCGTACAGAAGCTCGCGCAGCCAGCGCCGGTCGCGCGCGTCGAGGTCGACGGTCCGGCGCTCGAACGAAAGATCGAGCAGCTCGCCAGCGCGGATGTCAGCCGCGACACCGGCAGCAACAACGCGAGGGGTCGTCACTCCACCAACTGCAACCTGAAGCGCGCCTTCCGGAGATGTCACGAGTCGAGCATCCCTGTGAGTGGCGATGACGGAACCGCAACTTCACGCCGCGGCATTCTTCCGGCGAGATATGCAAGACGTCCCGCTTCGACCGCCTGTCGCATCGCGGTCGCCATTCTTACGGGATCCGATGCAGCAGCGATCCCCGTATTCATGAGAATACCATCGACTCCCTGTTCCATCACAACACACGCATCGGATGCCGTGCCGACACCTGCATCGACGATGACAGGAACGCTCAGCCGCTTCTTGATCGTGCGAATCGCATAAGGATTCAGCATTCCAAGACCCGACCCGATTGGAGAAGCCAGCGGCATTACTGCAACAGCGCCTGCCTCTTCGAGACGAAGTGCAGTGATCAGATCATCGTTGGTATACGCCATCACCTTGAAGCCTTCGGCTGCGAGCGTGCGCGTCGCCTCGAGAAGACCGGCAGTATCAGGAAGCAGAGTTTCCTGATCTCCAATCACTTCGAGCTTGACCCACTCGTTGAATCCCGCCGCCCTCGCGAGTCGCGCATAGCGAATCGCATCGTCCGCTGTGTAACAACCGGCAGTATTCGCGAGAAGAAAGAACTGGGACGCATCGAGATGATTGAGAATGCCTTCCTCGTTCGCGCGGTTCAGGTCGACACGACGAACAGCGACCGTCACGACTTCGGCGCCCGATGCTTCAATTGCGTGAACCATGTCTGAGTTCGACGCGTACTTGCCCGTTCCGACCATGAGACGCGACCGGAACTCGCGGCCGCCGATTACAAGAGGTGAAACATCGAGTGAAGACTCTACTGCGATTCCCATCTCAACCACCGCCTACGAAATGCACGATCTCGATCACGTCGCCGTCGCTGAGTGCCAGCGAGGCGTACGCGTCCCGGTCGCGCAGAATTGTTCGATTGTGCTCGACTATAACCAGGCGGGGATCGATCCTGAGCGATCCAAGAAGGCCCGCAACAGTGCTGTCCCGCTCGAGCTCACGGGGCGCCCCGTTCACCATCAGCGTGATCATCTCGCCCGCTTCCGGAGACTGAATCATAGGCTGAAATATAGCGCGTGACAGGTTCGACAAACCCGGCGTCGCCCTCGACAGGAAGGCGCGTTTTCAACAGATCGTCTTCCTCCCGCGATGCCTCGACGAGACGCTCCCACCCTGCGCCACGAATCGTTGCGATGCCATGCGCTCCGGCGCGCCGAAGCGACGGCACATCGGCCGGCATTACGCCTCCAATCGCGATGATCGGAATCTTCACCTGGGCCGCAACACTCTCGATGAATTCGATCCGTGCCGGCGGCCTGCCTTCGTGACTCGGCGTTTCGAAAACAGTTCCGGCAACGCACCACGATGCACCCGCGCGCTCGGCCTCGAGCGCTTCCTCGACGCTATGGATGCTCGTTCCAACCGGAATATCGGCGCCGACCCTGAGGGCATCGTCGACCGTCAATGAATGTGATGCGAGCTGTGCACCCCTGGCCTTAACCGCCGCGGCGATATCGATCCGGTCATTTACAATGAGCCAGCATCCTGTGCTCTTCTGTCTCGGGGCGAGAAGCGCCGCAATCTCAAAAAATTTGCGCGCACCGATGCGCGATGATCTGAGGTGCAGCGCTCCACGGGGGCCCAGCGCACGCATCACAGCGTAAGCGCGATCGATAAATCCGTCGTGCGCCAGCGTTGCGGAGTCTGTCACCGCGTGGATGACTGGAAACTCTGCACGCTGGAAACTCATGTGCCTAGCTGGTCACCGATCTCAATCCCGCGTCCCCTCATCCACTCTATCGATCGCATTCGCCTTTTGCCTGACGGTTGAACGTCGCGAATCCAGATCGACCCCTCACCGCACGCGACGATTATTCCGTCACTCGATGAGATCACGCTGCCCGGATTACTGCCCGCGACAGATTGATCGTCGACGTTTCGTGCTCCAAAAAGCTTGACGTCGAGGCCGTTCAACGTGGTAAACGCTCCTGGCTTTGGATCATACGCGCGAATAATGCGGCTTACTTCGTCGGACGACAAATTCCAGTCCACCCGCGCATCGTCACGCGTGACTTTTCCGGCATAAGTCGCGAGCGAATCATCCTGAGGAACCTCGCGCACCCCACCGACATCGATCAGCGTGAGTGCTTCGACCAGCGTGAGCGCGCCCACCTCTGCAAGACGGTTCTGAAGCTCGCCGTATGTCTCATCATCGAGAATTGGAACCGCCGCGGTAAGAACGATCGGGCCGGCATCCAGTGCCTGCACCATTCGCATGATCGTCACGCCTGTTTCGCGAAAGCCCTGGCGTATCGCCGCCTGAATCGGAGCCGCTCCGCGCAGTAACGGAAGGAGCGATGCATGAATGTTGAGTGTGCCGAGTCGCGGAAGATCGATCACGCGCTTCGGGAGAATGTGCCCGTAGGCGACAACGATCGATATGTCGGGCTGAATTGCCGAAATTGTCTCGAGAAATTCCTGGTCTTTTGGAGTAGCCGGCTGAAAACAGGGGATCTTTTCTTCGAGGGCGATCTCCTTCACCGGCGGGGGCGTCAGGGCGCGAGTGCGTCCGACAGGTTTGTCCGGCTGCGTTACAACCCCGACGACCTCGAAGCCTTCACCGAGCAGCGCGCGAAGAGGCGCAGCGGCAAACTCCGGCGTCCCCCAGAAGAGGACGCGCACTCACAGCTCTCCTTCACTGTGATGCGGTCCCTTCCTTTCCTGCGCGACCTTGCGAATGAAATTCGGATAATCGGCCTTGAGCTTTTCCCACTTGCTCATCGTTGAGCGGCGCTTGAGCATGCTCAGGTAATCGATGAAGAGCTTGCCGTCGAGATGATCGATCTCGTGCTGCATGCAGCGCGCGAGAAGATCAGTTCCCTCTGCCTCGAACTGGTGGCCGTTTTCATCGAGTGCGCGAACTACGACTCGGGATGCGCGCGTGACTTCGCCGAAAATGTCGGGAATGGAAAGGCATCCTTCTTCGGCTCGCGCTGATCCTTCGCTTTCGATGATCTCGGGGTTGATGAGCGCGAACTTCTGTCCTTCCACATCCATCACTGCGATTCTTTCAGTTCGCCCGACCTGCGGAGCGGCAAGCCCGATCCCCTCGGCAGCGTACATCGTGTCGAACATGTCGTTGATCAGTGTGCGAATCTCGTCAGTGATTTGCTCGACCGGAGTGGTCACTTTTCTCAGTACCGGGTCGCCAAGGACCCGGATGTCCAGAATCTTCACCCTTCGCTCGTCGCCGTCCGCTGAATGATGCGTGCAATGCGGCCGCGCTCGACCACGAGTCGGGCGTCACCGCTCTTGATGGTGATGCGGTCTTCCAATGGGGCGCCCTTGGCATCAGGCGCACTCATCTCGCGAATGTGGACCACTTCTCCGACGATGCCGCCCGATGTCACGATCTCGTCGCCGCGCTTGACCTGCCGGATCTGGTTGTCGAGCTCCTTGCGCTGCTTCTGTTGCGGGCGGATGAGAATGAAATAGAAGATGGCGAAGATGGCGCCATACATGAAAATCGGCCCGAGCAGCTGATTGCCTGGACCCTGCAGCAGGGCGAGCGCGGGAAATACAAATGTCATTTCAATGATTGAGTTCGTGAGTTGTAGCGCGTGAGCCAGTCGGTGCTCCACGTATCGAGCGAGCCCGTAAGAACCGCCTGCCGCGCCGATCGTGCCAGCGAGAGTAGGAAATGTACATTGTGCAGCGAGAGCAGGCGGAGCCCGAGGATCTCGTCGGATACGAACAGGTGTCGCACGTATGCACGGGTGAACCGTGTGCAGGTTGCGCAGTCGCATGTCTCGTCGAGCGGCCGGGGATCGTTGCGGTATTCAGCGCGCTTGATGTTCAGTCTTCCATCGGCTGTGAACACGGCGCCGTTTCGCCCCATTCTCGTTGGTGCGACGCAGTCGAACAGGTCGACGCCGCGGCGTATTCCTTCGACGAGATCTTCCGGAAATCCCACGCCCATGAGGTAGCGTGGCTTTGCCGCGTCGAGAGCATCATCGACGACTTCCAGCATCTCGTACATCGCCGGCTTCGATTCCCCCACGGAGAGACCGCCAATCCCATATCCGATCCAGGAATTCATCGATTGAATTGCGGCAGCGGCTTCGCGTCGCAGGTGAGAGTGAATTCCGCCCTGAACGATCGGGAAAAGCGCCTGTGCATCGTCCGGGTCGGTGCCGAACGCGTCGAGGCAGCGCTTGAGCCATCGAATGCTCCGCTCGCTGGCGTCCCGTGCGCTCGGCTCGTCCGACTGCCCGGGGATTACGTGATCGAACTGCATGATTACATCGGCGCCGAGGTTGCGCTCGATTCCCATCACGGTTTCGGGCGTGAAGAAGCGGCGCGAGCCATCGATATGACTTTGAAATTCAACTCCCTCCTCGCTGACTTTTCTCAATCCTTCGAGCGAGAAGACCTGAAATCCTCCTGAGTCTGTGAGGATGGGCCCTTTCCAGTGCATGAACTTGTGCAGGCCGCCCATCTCTTTCACGAGATCATCTCCGGGCCGGAGATGGAGATGATATGCATTGGAGAGAATCATGGTTGCGCTCATGTTCTCGAGATCGACAGGGTCGAGCGACTTTACCGTTGCCAGAGTGCCGACGGGCATGAACGCGGGCGTCGCGACTTCGCCGTGCGGCGTATCGAACACGCCAGCCCGCGCGCGGCCATCGGTTTTGTCGATTCGGAAAGAGAAACGCATTGTGCCAATGAATCTAATTTCAGAGGGAAAACGCACTGCTTAACAGGGAGCGCAGTGAGCACAGTGAGGTTTTGAGGTTTTATCAATCTCGGTGACAGAGGCCGTCGGATGGCCAGCCTCCATAGCCACTCAGACAACCCTCACAACCTCACTGCGCTCACTGCGCTCCCTGTTAATGTTTGTCGTGGTCGCCTTTAGATAATCAGCATCGCATCACCGTACGAGTAGAAGCGGTAGCCTTCTGCGATTGCGACACGATATGCGCGCATTGTCAGATCGTAGCCCGCAAATGCGGCGACGAGCATCATCAGCGTCGAACGCGGCAGGTGAAAATTTGTCAGCAGATGATTCACCGCCTTGAACTGGTACGGCGGACGAATGAAAATTCTCGTGTCACCCGTGCTCGTGACGAATCGGCCGTCCGAGCCGACAATGGATTCGAGTGTTCGCACCGAGGTTGTTCCAACCGCCCATATCGACCCGCCTCGCGCGCGCGTTGCATTGAGTGCTGACGCTGCCTCGCCGGGAACCCAGTACGATTCTTCGTGCATCACGTGATCTGCCGGGTCATCGACTTCCACCGGCTTGAACGTTCCCGCTCCGACATGCAGCACGATGTCGGCGCGAGCGACTCCTTTCATAGCGAGCGCGTCGAGAATTTCCGGCGTGAAATGCAGGCCGGCCGTGGGCGCGGCAACCGATCCCGATTCGCGAGCATACACTGTCTGGTATCGCTCGGTATCAGTCGTTTCGTCTGCGCGCCTGATATACGGAGGAAGAGGAACGTGACCGTACTTCTCGATTGCGTCCTCGATGGGCATGTTCGCGTGCAGGTGAACAACGCGAGTGCGGCGTTCCGTCGTCTCGAGAATCTCCGCCTCGAAGCCCTCAGCGATATGAACTTTGCGGCCAGCTTTGAGCTTTCCGCCGGGATGCACCATTGCTTCGTAGTTATCGGCGCCGAGTGATTTGAGAAGCAGCAGCTCAGCGGGTGCTCCTGAGTCGCGGGTGCCAAGCAATCGCGCACGGAACACTCGCGTCGTGTTGACGACAATCGCGTCACCCGACGGAATGACGTTGACGATATCGCGAAAGTATCTGTGCTCTATCTCGGCCGTATCGCGGCGAACGATCATCAATCGCGATTCGTCGCGTTTCTCTGCGGGTGATTGAGCGATTCGATCTTCCGGCAGATCGAAATCGTAATCGGATGTGAGCGAGCCTTTCATGAAGAGCCTTCGTTAAAACAACGACGGCTGGCCCGCAGCTCCACTCGATGGAAGAGTATATCCGAAATGACGGTAAGCCTGCGGCGTCGCGAGGCGACCGCGCGGAGTGCGCTGAAGAAATCCCTGCTGCACGAGAAACGGCTCGTACACTTCTTCGATAGTTCCTTCGTCTTCGCCGACAGCGGCAGCGATTGTCTTCACACCAACAGGGCCGCCTTCGAATTTCTCGATGATCGTCTTGAGAATGCGAGTGTCCATGTCGTCGAGGCCGAATTGATCGACGTCGAGTAGACGGAGCGCATTCTGAGCCACCGCGCGATTGATGCTTCCGCCCGACTTGACCTGAGCATAATCGCGAATTCTGCGCAGGAGCCGGTTCGCAACGCGCGGAGTCCCGCGCGACCGGCAAGCGATCTCCTGCGCGCCGCCATCGTCGATGCTGACCTTCAGGACGTCTGCAGTTCTGCGAACAATTTCATCGAGCTCTGACGCAGGATAAAAATTGAGGCGCTGCTCGATTCCAAATCGGGCTCGCATCGGGGCGGTCAGCATTCCGAGACGTGTCGTCGCACCGACGAGCGTGAACTTCTCGATCGGCATCGTGATGGTCTGCGCCTTGGGGCCTTCAGACAACCTGATGTCGATGCGGAAGTCCTCCATCGCCGGATATAAGAATTCCTCGATGACAGGACGAAGGCGGTGAATTTCGTCGATGAACAGAATGTCGCCTTCGCGCAGGTTGGTCAGTGTGCCGACGAGATCGCCCGGCTTCTCGAGGGCAGGCCCCGAAGTCGTGCGAATGTTCACGCCCATCTCGCGCGCGATCAATTCGGCCAGCGTCGTCTTGCCCAGGCCGGCCGGTCCAAAGAAGAGCGTGTGATCGAGAGGCTCGCGGCGGGAAAGCGCGGCATCGATGTAGATGCGCATCGACTCCTTGACCTTGGGTTGCCCGATGAACTCGGCCAGCCTTTGAGGCCGGAGAGAAAGCTCGACGACGGACTCGTCGGCGAGGATTTCTGGAGTGGTGATTTCAGCGCGCGTCATCACCCAAATATATCCCGAATATACACCGAAAACGAGTCAAACTTTCGCCGAGATTCCGGCGAGTCGCTCGGCCGCGCGCTCGAGCGTCTCTTTCTTTTTGCAGAACGCAAATCGAGTGACGGTTTCGCCGAGCCGCGGCTCGTGATAGAAGCTCGTGCCGGGAACTGTCGCGATGCCGATCTCTTTGGCGAGCCACATTGCGAAGTCGACTCCGCGGAGATCGCTCATCTCCGTGAAATCGGCGAGGATGTAATACGCGCCTTCCGGCGCGCAGAACTTGAATCCTGCCTCGTTCAGGGCGTTCACCATCATGTCGCGGCGCTCGCGATAATCGCGCGCCATGTCATTGTAGTATTCGGGGCCGAACGCCATGCCGATTGCGCCGGCGGCCTGCAGCGGGGCAGGAGCGCCAACTGTCAGGAAGTCATGAACCTTTCTGATGGGCGAACTCATCTCGAGCGGCGCGATGGCATAGCCAAGACGCCACCCTGTACAGCTGAAGGTCTTCGATAATCCGGAGATCGTCACGGTTCTGTGCTTCATCCCCGGCCACGTCGCAAGAACATGGTGGCCGCCTGCATAACGGATGTGCTCATAGATCTCATCCGTAATCGCAATCGCGTCGTACTCCTGGCAAAGCTCTGCGATCAGCGAGATCTCATCACGCGTAAAGACACGCCCCGTCGGATTGTGCGGAGTGTTCACGACAATCGCGCGCGTATTCTCGTTGAAAGCTGCGCGAAGCTTCTCGGGGTCCAGCTTCCACTCGAGTCCTTCGAGGGGAACGAACACCGGCTTCGCACCGGCGAGAATCGCGTCGGGGCCGTAGTTCTCATAAAACGGCTCGAAGACGATGACTTCGTCACCGGGATTGATCAGTGCGAGAAAAACAGCGGCCATCGCTTCGGTCGCACCGCAGGTCACTGTTATCTCGCGATCGGGATCGACATCCATGTCGTACCAGCGCCGATACTTCTCGGCGATAGCCAGCCGCAATGCCGGAGTGCCCCACGTTATCGCGTATTGATTGATATCGCCGTGAATCGCCGCGCACGCTGCGTCCTTCATCGGCTCCGGCATCGGAAAATCGGGGAAACCCTGCGCCAGATTGATCGCGCCGTGCTGATTTGCGACGCGGGTCATCTCGCGGATCACCGATTCCGTAAAGCCCGCTGCCCGATCTGCTGTTCTCGTCATTCAAATTTTCCTTTTATTTGTCCGGAGCTCACGGAGTTTACGGAGCTAGACACGAAGCCACGAAACTACAGCTACCTGCTACCTGCTACCTGCTAACAGCAAAACAAAAAGAAAAAAGTTGTTCTCCGTGCGGACTCCGTTTCTTCGTGACTTCGTGTCTAGCTCCGTAAACTCCGTGTCTCCGACTCTCCAATGCGATTGCCAGTAAATGATTACCGGCCACCCAGTTTTGCCAGAGCAGCGCGAATCAATTCTGCAGCGGAATGTCCCGAGTTGCCCGAATCCAAAGCCGCACGAACTCCCTTTTCTGCATCAGCATTCGTGTAGCCGAGTGAAACGAGAGCACGCATCGCATCCTCGGCGGCCCCGCTCGCAACACGCGGAGAACCGGAGTCCTCTCCGCCGATTCCGTCGAGCTTGTCAGCAAGATCCAGAATCAACCGCTCTGCTTTCTTACGACCAACTCGCGGAACTCCCTGAAGAGTGGGAATGTCCTTCTCCTGAATCGCGCGAACTAGTCGCTGCGCGGAGAGAGCGGACATCAACCCAAGCGCGAGCGAAGGGCCGACTCCGTTTGCTGTAAGAAGCTTCTGGAACAGCCGCCTCTCGAATACACTCGAAAAACCGAACAGCTGCCATGCGTCCTCTTTTACGACGAGATACGTGTGCAGCGAAACTTTCTCCCCCTGTTTTGGGAGCGTTTCAAAAACGCCAAGCGGGATCATCAGCTCGTAGCCGACTCCGCCCGACGTCATGACGTCGATGCGATCGATGTCCTTAGATGTAAGAAGGCCGGTGATGTGAGATATCATCTGCCAGAAGACGCGGGTTCATGATGTGAGCGAGCGCTGCTGCAACGCCATCTGATGCATCTGCAGGCTCGGGAGCCGATTTCAGTCTAAGAATTCGCGTGACCATGAACTGCACCTGCTCCTTGGTCGCTGCACCTGTTCCAACAACCGCTTTCTTGATCTCCGCCGGAGGATACTCCGCGATTTCAATGCGCGCATTTGCGGCCGCGAGAAGAATCACACCGCGTGCATGGCCGAGCACGACAGTCGTGCGCACGTTCCGCGCATAGAAAACGTCTTCGACGGAAAGAGCATCGGGGCGATGCCGCTGGATCAATTCAACGACACCAGCGTGAATTTCCTGGAGGCGGGAAGCGAGGGAGTCTCTCGGGCGCGTGCGAATGACTCCACATTCGATAAGCCGCGGAGGCGCCGAGCGCTCGCCTTTAACTACTCCGTAGCCGGTGACAGCTGTGCCGGGATCGATCCCGAGGACGATCACTGATCGTCTTCTATATCACAGTTGGCAGCAACTTTCTGAACATCGTCCAGGTCCTCGAGCTCCTCGAGCAGCTTCACCAGCGATTCAGCAGTGGAGCCGCCCACGCTCACGAGATTCTTCGGAACCGATGCGATCTCTGCTTCTGCGATTTCATAACCTTTTTCTTCGAGCGCTGCCCTGACAGTGTGCATGCTCGATGGATCGGTCGTGATCTCGTAGCGCTCACCCTCTGCCTTGAAATCTTCCGCGCCGGCATCGAGAGCTGCCTCGAGCGCATCGTCTTCAGGATATTTCGAGGCGTCGATATACAGCTGCCCTTTGCGATCGAACATCCACGCGACTGAATTAGTCGCCCCAAGGTTTCCGCCGCCGCGCGAGAGTTTGTGACGCACTTCAGCGACGGTACGATTGGGATTGTCGGTCATCGCGAAAATCAGAATCGCAACTCCGCCAGGGCCGTATCCCTCGTACGTGATCTCCTGATATTCGACTCCCTCGAGCTCTCCGGTACCCTTTTTTACTGCGCGCTCGATGTTGTCCTTTGGCATCGATGCCGCGCGAGCTGCCTCGATAGCCGTGCGAAGACGCGGATTTCCACCCGGATCGCCGCCGCCAATCTTGGCGGCCATCGTTATTTCGCGAATGAGCTTTGTGAACTGCGCGCCGCGCTTTGCGTCAGCTGCGGCCTTGTAATGCTTGATTTGTTTCCACTTGCTGTGACCAGCCATGCCTGAATCTTCCTGAGGTGTGAATCAAATATAGAGATACGGCTTCACTTCGATGGCGCGGAGCAGCTCTCTAACCCAGCTCCGCCATCAATTCATGCAGCTCCGCGATCGACGCCTGATCCAGATTCCGAACGGCCGCCTCGATCAACCCTGAAATTGCGTGCACTACAGGTCTCTTGGCGCCTGACGCAACCGCGTCGGCGACACCAATGCACGCCGCCCGTTGTGGTGCAGGGAGCGCCAGGGAAGAGAGCCACTGCCTTGTGTTCGCGACCCGCGCCGCAGCGTCGGCCGGAGTCAGCGAAAACGGGGGAAGCATCGCCCCGGCGAGGCGCGCAACCGCAAAGGATGCCAGCGCAATCTCGCGATCGCCGCCGAGCGCAGCGCGACCTGCGTGCGATGCCAGCGCACGAAATCGGAAGGCCGGAGATGCCAGCGCGTAGGGAGGAGCCTGAATCATTGTTTTGAAAGGGGACCTCGGCAATCTAGGCATTGGATTTCACTCCGGCTACATTCACCAAACCAATGCCACAGGCCCCAAAATCCATCCTCTGGGTCGACGACGAAGGCGAGCTTCTCGAGTCCCATCGGATTTTCCTTCGCTCCAAGGGTTATGACGTCGAATGGGCGTCTAACGCCGACGATGCAGTAGAAATGCTGCGACGCCGGCCGTTCGACATCATGCTCCTCGACGAGCAGATGCCGGGCAAGCGCGGGCTCGAGACCTACCGCGACGTTCGGGAGATCGCCCCGAACCTCCCCGTCGTGATGGTCACGAAGAGCGAGGAGGACGCAACATTAAAGGAAGCGATTGGCGCGAATATCAGGGATTATCTCGTAAAGCCGATCAATCCGCGGCAGGTCCTCAGCGTCGTCACACAGATTCTCGATGGCCCGCGCATCAGGCAGCAGGCGATTGCCCGGCGGTTCGTCGAACGCTTCAGGGCAATTGAGCTCGAGCGCGACAAGAATCTCGACTGGCGGGGATGGATCGACCGCTTTGACGAATTGATGCGATGGGACGTCGATCTCGCGGGCGCAGGCGAGATGGGGCTGTACGATTCACTTCGCGGACTGTATCCCGACATGCATCGCGAGTTCGCGGCGTTCATGAAGGACGAATACCCGGCGTGGCTCAAGCATCTCGAGGGCAATCGCCCGCCGCTTTCGATCGACGTTGTTGGCGAGTTTCTTCTCCCGATTCTTCAGCGCGATCGGGCAGCAGTTTTTGTCGTCGTCGATTGTCTTCGTCTCGACCAGTGGCGCGTTCTCGAGCCGCTTCTCGCACCGTTCTTCGATGTCGAGACCACTCACTACTACGCAGTACTTCCGACAGCGACGCCGTACTCGCGCAATTCACTGTTCAGCGGATTGTTCCCCGGTGAAATCGCCGCGCGCCTGCCGGATTGGTGGGGCAATGCCGACAGGGAAGATGAATCGCTCAACGCGCACGAAAAGGAGCTCCTCGAAAATCACCTCGAAGAGCTGAATGGTCCGACACCGGTGCGCTATCAGAAAATCTCCACGGCGCAGAATTCGGATGAGCTCGAGCGACACCTTGGAACAGCGATTGGATCTGAAGGTGTCAGCGCTTTTGTCTTCAATTTTGTCGACCTGCTGACACACGGACGCAGTGAATCGCAGATCCTCTATGAAGTCGCACGCGATGAGATTGCGCTCCGACAGATAACGCGGCAGTGGTTCCAGCGTTCCGCATTGTTGAGCGTCCTCAAGGAAGCGTCGCGCCGAAAGATCTCAGTGCTGCTCACGACTGATCACGGCTCGATTCATTGCAACACCCCCGCAACGGTTTTCGCGAAGCGTGATGCAACGCCCAATCTCCGATACAAGTTCGGCGAGGATCTGAGAGCCGAGCGTTCTGACCAGGCGTTGCTGTTCACCAACGAGGATGATCTTCGACTGCCTCGACGCGGATCGGGCGCCAACACGCTCCTCGCGACGAACGACTGCTTCTTCGTGTATCCCACGAAGCTGCGCGAATATCAAAGCCGGTATCGCGGATCCTTTCTCCATGGCGGCGTAAGTCCGGAGGAAGTCATTCTCCCACTCGCGCTGCTGACGCCGAGGACCTGAGTGTCCGTCTACGGACGGCTGCTGCCTTTTGTAAAGCCGCACAGGTGGCGCATGGTCGGCGCCATCGCAGCGAACCTCGGCTCCGCGGTGCTCGATGCGTTCTCGCTCGCGCTGCTGATTCCGTTCCTCAACACACTGTTCGACCAGCCGCCGATTACGGTCGGCGGCAATCGTCTTTCGACGCTGTTGTCGAAGACGATCGGATTCCTTCTCGATCCGAACGACAAGATGGGATCACTGCGCAGCGTGATCTTCATCGTGATTGTCCTCATCCTCTTCAAGAATTTCCTGTCGTGGATAGCAGGCCAGCTTGGGGCGAGACTCCAGGAATACGTAACGCGGGACATCAGGAACGCGGTCTACAATCACATCGCGCAGCTGCCGCTGAGTTTCTTCCAGCGCACAAAGACCGGGCAGATTCTGTCGCGCGTTCTCACCGACACCGCGGAAACACGGCTCGTCCTGACGCAAATCGTCACGTCGTCACTTCAGAACAGCGCGCTCGTCATCAGCTATTTCGCGTTCCTGTTCCTGATCTCATGGAAGATGACTTTGATGGCGCTTGTCATCGTGCCGATACTCGGCGGAACGCTCGCGCCGCTGTTGAGAAAGCTGCGCAAGGGGAATCGAAGAAAGGGAAATCAGCACGGCGAAATGACGAGTGTCGTGCAGGAAGCGGTGAGTGGTATCCGTCTCGTCAAATCATTTGCTGCAGAGCCCGTCGAGATCGCGCGATTTGCCGAGGCGAGCGGACGATATGCGTCGCTCACTGTGCGGCTCACCCGATTGTCTCAGCTTGCGAGCCCGGTTACAGAAGTTGTTGGAACCACAGTCGCGACAGCACTCCTGTGGTTTGGAGCGCGCGAGGTTCTAGTAGACAATCGCATGTCAGGGGCGGATCTCATCGCGTTCCTGCTATATGCGCTGCGCATGCTCCAGCCGGTAAAAGCTCTCTCGCAGCTTCCGACGAGCGCGCAATCATCGTTTGCGGCGGCGGAGCGTGTATTCGAGATACTCGACTCGCCGTCCGAGCCGCAGACAGACACCGGAACCCGTGAGACGATGTCGTTCGATCGGGAGATCGCGTTCGAGGACGTTTCATTCGCGTACGGTGAAACCGATGTGCTCTCACACATCTCGTTCGTCGCGAGAAAAGGCGAAGTTCTTGCCCTTGTCGGAGCGAGCGGGGCCGGGAAATCGACGCTCGTCGATCTCATCCCGCGCTTTTACGAAATCGACCGCGGACGGATCACAATCGATGGAATCGATACGCGAACGATCAAGCTGCCGGCGTTGAGGGCTCTCACCGGAATCGTCAGCCAGGACACGGTCCTGTTCAACGACACGGTGCGAAACAACATTGCATACGGCACGGTGCGGACGTATACCGATGCGCAGGTCGAAGCGGCTGCCCGCGCCGCAAATGCCCACGCATTCATCGCCGAGCTCCCCGACGGATACAATACGATGCTCGGTGAGCGCGGCACACGTTTATCGGGCGGCCAGCGCCAGCGACTCGCGATTGCACGAGCCTTGCTCAGGGATCCGCCGATACTCATTCTCGACGAAGCCACTTCGGCTCTCGACACTGAATCCGAGCGGCTGGTCCAGGAGGCGGTGGACAGACTTCTCGAAGGAAGAACCGTATTCGTGATTGCCCATCGACTTTCGACAATCGTACACGCTGACCAGATCCTCGTGCTCGACAGGGGCCGGATCATCGAGCGAGGCACGCATGCTGAGCTGCTTGCCGCCGACGGCGCATACAATCGTCTTTACACGCTCCAGTTCGGCCGAGCGCCGAGGAATGACACAATGATCTCGTCGGCGGTGTAGGTGCGCATACTATTTCTTCATTGCGCACGCGAATGGTCCGGATCGTCGCGAGCTTTTGCAGTTGCGGCGCGTGGTCTCGCAGCGCGCGGATACGATGTGACGTTTCTCGCTGAGCCGCACACGAGCGTGGAGCAGCAGGCAACGCGAATGGCGACGGTTGCGTCGCGCATTGGCGGAGACGATCCCGTCGCTCCGAAAAAGGATGTCGCACCGTTCGAGGTTACCGCGTTCCCATGCACCGGATTCTGGTTCGCGGCTGCGTGGCGGCTTCGCCACCTGTTTCGGCGCTGGGACACCGATGTGGTGTTCGTTCACAGCGAGCGCGAGCATCTCGTTGCCGCTACCGCATGCTGGCTTGGCCGTCGTGGTCGCATAATACGACGCGTGCCGTCCGGGTCGGCGCTGCACAACGGATTCACTGCGAAGCTCGCAAACTGGATGAGCGAGACCACATACCTGTTCGGGTCGGAGGATGAGGTCAGGAAGTCAGGACTCCCGAAGACAGCGCGCACGCACGTTGGAAAACTCGGCGTCGATGTTACGCGCTATCCGGAGCGTCCGGTTCCCGCGCAGCCTCCGCGGCCGGAGGATATCCGATACATCATCTGCGTTTATGACCGGACATCGCGTGGCCGGGCTGCAACTGCGATCCGTACTGTATCGATGCTCGCTCCACGGCATCCGTATCTGCGGCTCATCATTTTCGGCGCCGGATCTGACAGCGAGGATCTTCGCATGCAGGCGGCAGCGCTGGATGTGATGCATCTCGTGAGCTTCCTCGGCGAGCGCGACGATCATCTCACTCTTATGCGTGATGCTGAGCTCGGTTGGGTTGTTGCCGAAGCTGATACTGCGGCATATGGAATTCTCGATCTCATGGCGCTCGGTGTTCCTGTGATTGCGGCCGAGGGAAGTGTGGCCGAGACGTATGTTGCGAACCTGATCAGCGGCACGCTCGTTCCTCCGGAGGATGCATCGACCACTGCCGCGACCGTGGTGACGCTGCTCACGAGCGAGGAGCAGCGGCTCGCAATGGGTGCAGCGGCGAAGTCACGCGTCGCGCGAGAGTTTCCCGAGACCGCGATGATCGATGGCTTCGAGGCGGTAATCCGCCATCGCTGAGACGCCGGTCTCGGTAGTAATCGCCGCAAGGAATGAAGCGGCGAACATCGCGGCGTGCATCGACAGTGTGCGCTGGGCAAGCGAGATCATCGTCGTAGAAGATGGATCCACGGATGACACTGTCGATCGCGCGCTCGAGGCCGGAGCGCGCGTTATGACTAATCCGTTCAAGACGATTGGTCTTCAGCGCAATGCGGCCATCGCGGATGCGAAATGCGACTGGATTCTCGTCGTCGATGCAGACGAACGTGGTTCGGTCGAAATCGCTGATGAAGTAGCGCGCGTTGTTCGGTCACCATCGTTCGATGCGTACAGGGTCCCGCGGCGAAATCTTTTTCTCGGTAAGGAAGTTCGCCACGGCGGATGGGAGAGTGATCGCCCGGTCAGACTTTTTCGCAAGACCATCCGGTACAACGAGAGCCGGGTTCACGAGCATGTCGATTTCGACGGGTCGATCGGAGAGATTGCATCGCATCTCACGCACGAGCCGTATCCCACGCTCGACAGCTGGTTTGAGAAACTCGGCCGATACAGTCAATGGTGGGCCGAAGACAGGCATGATCGCGGAAAGCGAGGCAGTATCGGATCCGTGATCGTCAGACCGCCGCTCAGATTTCTCGCGATGTATCTGGTGCGGGGCGGGTGGATGGACGGCGCCCGCGGTGCGCTGCTCGCCGCGATGGCAGCGACGAGTGTGATGGCGAAATACGCTCAGCTGTGGGCAATGAGCTCGCGTAGAGAAACCCGGTGAGAGTTCTTCTCATCGGCAGCAATAATCCATGGCGAATGGAAGCCGCAGTCGAGAAAGCGCTGATTCGCGCCGGCCACGAGACTTTGTTGATCGACGACCGCCGCACAAAGCGATTGATTGGGTGGCGGCTGACGCAGATGTGGGCCAAACGCCAGGCGAAGAACTTCGCGCCCGATTTTGTGTTCCTGTCGAAGTGTCTCGCACTCGATCCACAAACGGTTTCATCGATCATTCGCGACAGGCCCAACGCGATGTGGTATCACGATCCCCAATGGCACCGCGATCTTGGGCGTAAGGACATCGGTCACATTGCGGCGATCGGACGGCTTGCACGCACTTTCTTCGTTACCGGCTTCGAGGATGAATGGCGCGCGCATGGTCTCAACGCGATGTTCCTTCCCGCAGCAGGTGATGCAGCCATCAATCCTGTCGAGCCCGACGCGCGATTCGCTTCCGATATCGCGTTCATTGGCACAGGATACGATCCGGATCGCGCGCGTCTGCTCGTTGAAGTTGGAAAGAAATTCGAGCTGAAAGTCTGGGGCCCCGGATGGGATGAATGGAAAGGTCAGCTCAACTGGGGCGAGCGTTCAGTAGAGGGAAGAGATTTCGCCGCAGTGTGCTCGAGCTCACGCATTGTTCTCGGAATCAATCCAACGCGCGCTGCAGGCGGCGTGTCGTACACATCCGACCGCACGTGGATGGTGATGCTGGGCGGCGGATTCTATCTCGCGCAGCGCACGCCGGGAGTGGCGTCAATGCTCCGTGAAGGCGAGCACTGCGGATTTTACGATGATGCGGAGTCGTGTCTCAAACAATGCCGGCGATATCTCGATGCAGGTGCCGAGCGGGAATCAATTCGCGCTCGCGGAGAGCAATTCGTGCGCGCGCATCATACCTACGACCAGCGCATCGCGAATCTTCTCGAGAATAAGCCGTTCATAAATCCACTCGCTGCGTGAAACACCTCTTCATAACGCAGGATTATCCGCCTGACAGAGGCGGAATGGCGCGGCGGCACGTCGAGCTCGTCCGCAGGTTCTCGAACGAAACAGAATCGATGGTCGTGTCGACCATTCAACTCGACGGCGCTGAGGCGTTCGATCGAGGCGAGAGCTACAGGATTTACCGGCAGCCGTTTCATTTTCGAGAAGCGAACCGGTTCGGCCGGCAGCTGCAGTGGTCTCGATGGCTGGTGACGAATGCGGATACTGTCGATGTAATTCACTGCGGCAACATCCGGCCGGCTGGTTATCCAACGATGTGGGCAAATTCCCGACTCGGAATCCCGTATATCGTCTACGTAAACGGTGGCGACTTGCTGCGCGAGCTGGAGAAAACCGCGAAGAGCTCGCTCAAGAAAAGGACGGCGCACAGGATTTTCGGAAAAGCGTCCGGTGTCGCTGCGACGTCAGAGTGGGTGGCTGACCTGACGCGTCAGGTCATGGATCAGATCGCGATACGCAAACCGCCGCCGGTTGCCGCGCTCGGGCTCGGCACTGATCCAGAAGCATTTTCTGCGTCGCGCGATTCCGGCAAGTTGCGCCAGCGATGGAATGCGCCCGATAATCCGATTCTCATAACCGTCGGACGCCTCGTTCCGCATAAGGGTCAGGACACGATCATTCGTGCATTGCCACAAGTGGCAGCGCAATTTCCTGATGTGCGGTACGTGATAGTTGGTGAAGGCGTCGATCAGAGCCGGCTGAATGGTCTTGCAAAGGATCTGGGAGTCGAAAGCAACGTAATCTTCGCCGGCGCGCTTTCCGATGAAGAGCTGCCCGAGGCATATGCGACGTCGACGATCTATGCTGGAGCTTCGCGCATCGATCGAGCGATAAACGCAGAAGGGTATGGTATCTCGTTTCTCGAGGCATCGTCATCGGGATTGCCTGTCGTGGCGGGCGACTCCGGCGGTGTGCGATCGGCGGTGCGCGAAGGTGAAACAGGAATCGTCATCGACCCGGTGGATGCTGACAAATGGGCAGATACGATTCTTTCACTTCTTCACGATGAGAATCGGCGCAAAGAGCTTGGCCGAGCGGGACGAACTGCAGTCGAGAGCTACTACAACTGGGAGCGAGTGGCGCGCGACACGCGCGACTTCACGTTGAGCGTGATCCGGGACAAGCGTTGAACGATCACGAAATTCGCCAGCAGCGGCCGCCAACGTTCCAGCACAAAGTCGAGTTCCACTCGATGCGCGCGATGTTTGGTGCCTTGTCGAAACTGCCGTGGGAAACGGCGTGCAGGTTCGGCGAACGCGTCGGAGAGCTTGCGTATCGTCCGGCGCGAATCCGGCGCGATGTTGTCGAACGCCAGATCGCTGCTGCGTTTCCAGAGATCGACAAGGCAGAAGTAGAGCGTATCGCGCGCGCTTCGTATCGTCATCTGGGGCGAAACGCTGTCGAAGCAGCGTTGGCATCAGGCAAATCGCGCGACGAGCTGCTCGACATGGTCGAGAGTGTCGATGGGTGGGAGCACGTTGAAGCCGCGCTCGCCGACGGCAAGGGCGCGATTGGAGTGTCAGGTCACCACGGCAACTGGGAGATCCTCGGGGCGTATCTCGCAGCGCGCGGGCTGAATCCTGAAGTAATTGTAAGAGGCATGGATAACCGGCTCTTCGAGGATTATCTCAATGCCAACCGCGAGAAGCTCGGGCTCACCGTGATTCACGACAAAGCGGCTGTGCGCGCCCTTACCAGCGCGATGCGGGAAGGGCGTCTGGTATGTCTCCTTGCTGACCAGGGTGTTCTCGGGCTTGCATCTTCATTCGTGCCGTTTTTCGGGCGCCCGGCCAAGACCCCCCGCGGATTTGCGGTATTCGCCTTGCGATTCGACATCAAGGTTTTCTTCATGGACATGCTCCGGCAGCCGGGCGGTAAATTCAAGGCTGTCTTCGAGCCGCTCGAGATCGAGCGAACAGGTGAGCGAGAGAGAGATATCGACGCGATGGTAGCACGCTACAGCGAGCTTCTGGAAAAGTGGGTGCGAAAATATCCTGAGCAGTATTTCTGGCAGCACCGCCGCTGGCGCAGGCAGCCGGAAGGCACGCCTGTGCATCTGCGCGATCCCGCGCTGAAGGATCCTTCGCTGTGGACTCCATCCAGATGAGCGACTGATGCTCGATCCCGCCCAGCGAAAGCGGCTCTTCAGCGACAATCGCGCGCGATTCGGTATCGCCGTTATCGTCATCATGGGGCTCGCAGCGATCGCAGCGCCGTTGATTGCGCACGATCCGCTCAAGATCGATCTCACGAATTTTCTGCAGAAGCCGTCGGCTCAGCATTGGCTTGGCACCGATGTGCAGGGGCGGGATATCTGGTCGCGGCTCGTTTATGGAGCGCGCGTATCACTCACGGTGGGACTCATCTCGCAGGGGATCGCGCTGCTCCTTGGAGTATCGCTGGGACTTCTCGCCGGATACTACGGGCGATGGATCGACGAGCTCGTCATGCGTCTCGCAGACGTGACGCTCGCATTTCCAACGCTGCTGCTTCTCATCGCAATGGTTGCTGCATTTCAGCCGTCGATGGGAGTCGTGTTCGCGACAATCGGTGTAGTCGGATGGGCGGGAATGGCGCGACTCGTTCGCGGTCAGGTTCTAGTCGTGCGGCAGCTCGAATATGTGCAGGCAATTCGCGCACTCGGCGCGCGCGATATTCGCGTGATGCTTCAGCACGTTCTTCCCAATGTCATCGCACCCGTCGTCATTGCGGCAACACTCGGTGTTGCAGGCGCGATCATGGCTGAAGCTGCGCTGTCATTTCTCGGACTCGGTGTTCCGCCACCGACTCCAAGCTGGGGATCGATGATCGCCGATGGGCGCGATCTCGATCAGCTGCGTCGCGCGCCCTGGACTTCGGTATTTCCAGGAATGGCGATCGGCGCCGCCGTCCTCGGCTTCAATCTGCTTGGTGACGCACTGCGCGATGCGCTCGATCCAAAGCAGCATCGTCGTGCGCCGCGGAAACCGGAATGATGCGACTTCTATTGATCGCAATTCTGATCGCAGGATGCGATGACACGCAGGCACGTCCTGCGTCGTCATCTCCTGCCAGTGATGCTGCTCCCGCTGCAAGCGTTGCATCGACGATGAGACTGGAGCAGGTCGGAGATTTCCGGAACCCGGTTTATCTCACTGCGCCGACTGGCGATCCGCGCCTGTTCATCGTGGAGCAGGCCGGGCGCATTCGCATCGTGAAGAACGGTGCAGCATTGGCGACGCCGTTTCTCGACATTGCAGATCGCGTCAAATCCGGGGGAGAGCAGGGACTGTTGAGCATGGCGTTCCATCCGGATTATCGAACCAACGGCCAGTTCTTCGTGAACTTCACCGACAAAGTTGGCGACACTCATGTCGAGCGATTCACAGTTTCACGTGCGAATCCCGATGTTGCTGATGAATCGTCTTCAAAGCT
>DATEDH010000120.1:0-44132 GCA_035281765.1 Gemmatimonadaceae bacterium | reverse complement strand
TTAGACAACTTTGCCCCCACATTAGGAATGATCGCAGCTTCCCTTAACTCTAAGAGTGCTTCAGTATGAAAAAATTCGGGAAACTTCGGGGACCATCGCTGTTCCCGCTTAAACCCCGTTTTTAAGTCCGTCAAGGCTTCTCGAGCGCGACTAAGGTCTTCCTTGCTCGGCGAATTATCAGCAAGCAAGAAAACCATGGCGTTTAAGCAAGTTGCGCGAAACAGACTTCGATCCCCTTCCTCAATAGAGAGCCACTCGCAATAACGTGCCGCTGCGGTTTCGAAATCCGAGACAACAGAAGCGACCATTACCTTACCAAGCGGTGATCTGCGAACGTCGCTGTACTTCGCCAGCGCACGCCCGTGCCAAAAGCGCGGATCAATCGGATCCCTGCTAATCCCGACGTTTGCCCAGTCAACAGACTCTTGGGTATTTCCGCAACGTCGGGTCGCCCACACAAGCAAATACAAGGAATCGGCGATAACTCCGTCGTTCGCTACTCGTAGGACAATCTTAGCCAGATCGACAGCGGATTCCTCGGCAGCGTGATCGGTCAACGCTAGAAACCATAACCCTCTAACCAAATCCCAGAGGCTGGATGCAAGCTCCGTCTGATTTGATGCCGCATTCAACGTATCAAATTGAACAAGCTCTTGCCAAATCTCGTTGAGTGCGGTCATCCTGACTTGCATATTGTCGGGAGAGTCGAAGAATGCGGCCCGAAGCCCTTCGACAAGCTTTTTTTGAGCGGGATCAAGCGACTGGAGAAGCCAGGGAAGGGCAGATTGCGCGCCGCGAACACCGTCTGCCGGCGGCGAATCATAAATGTCTCCAGTCTTCATTGCAGGGATCCCTACCAATCCCTGATACAGCAACGCCGAATGCGCTCTAATAATCGCCCGTTGAACGGAAAGTTGGGCCAACGATCGGCTTGCGACGGCGTCACTATCAACAAATCGCCGAATGAGTTCATCTGCCTCGACTTCCGAGTTGTGGCTATCTCCTCGTAGACTCTCGCGGAGTTTTGTATATAGGGCCCAATTTTCAGTTCGGTCGATAAAGGGGCTCAGAACTTCGGATTTTACCCTTTCCAGGTGCACGAACCGTTCACACACCGTGCGGTTAGGGCAGGTCGAATTTACATGCCCATCGAGCAAACAACCTTCGACACAGTGTGTCGCCCTTCCGGGGAGCGTTGTCCCTTCCGGGTCAAGGCCGACTAGCCAATCGATAGAATTGAGGACGCTCTCGCGAGACGCTTCTAGCTTGCTAGCGGGAATTCCGTCTGGGTTGTCGAGAGTTGTGACCTGAGGCTCAGAGATGACATATGCAAATATTTGGTCTGGAACTCTCACCAGTCTGACGGATTCATTCGCCAACATATTCGCCAGCGCGCGCATTAACCGCAGCATTCGGACTGAGGAGGACAATAAGAATGCACGCCAAGGAGACTGCAAGGTTTTTACTGCGTAAAGTTTTCCCAGCCTGCTGTTCAGTTGGCGCAGACGATCTAGGGCGCGCGCATCGGCTCGATTACTTGACTCAAAGCCCGGTTGTATTTGCTGAAGCAGGTCGGTGCAAAGTTGAACGAAGCTACGATCCGGCTTGTATAACCTCGCAAAATCAGCCAAGACTGTTGGAAGGTTGGGTTCGCTTTCATCTGACCAATCGGGCGGTACGAGTCGGCTCAGTCGCTTCGTCATTAACCTGGCCATTTCCCCATATCCTACCTGTTGGCGTTGCGCTGACTGCAGATAGAGTAGCATCGAGAAGTGATCCCCAACAAACGCTACCTGTTCGGCAGTCGTTCGAAGCGTTTTTTCTGGATCGACTTCCTGTGTCAGCTTGGACTCAATTTCCCGGGCAATAGCCGCATCTTCAAAACCCATCTTGACGTGTCGCCTTTGTGCCGCTGCCACATAGTCATGGAGTTCTAGTAAGTGCTCGGGGAAAAGCAGTGGACGCGGTGCCCGTCGGTCTAACACATAGGATAGTGCCGCGAAATAATCCGCTTCTGCGCCGATAGAGGTTTGCTGATGCCCGGTCGCACGGGGAAAGCAGAATCGAATCACGTCGTAAGAATCCAGAGCAAACAGAAATCGCCCTTTGCTCTCGGCAAAGGCGACGTCCGCGCGCAAGTCTTCTAGCAGGTCACGCTGAAGTCTCTCAGCGACGGTTCGTTTCTCTGCGATCACGACTTCGCCTTTTTAAATGGCCTAAGAGATGAACGTTCCGTTGGGGAACAAATTCTCCATGTTCGTATGGATCATTCTTGTAGTTGCAACAGCGAGCTGCTCATCAAAATCGATCTCTTTTAAATCAGCGAGCTTAAGTGCGCTCTTAGTGGATCGCGAATACAGCGCAGAATCCCTGATCTTAAGCTCCGCCATGATACTGGAAGGCATCCTTTGGGAGAGCGGAGCCAAAGCGATTAGGAGCGCATAGCGCGCGGAATCATCGACGTTCCAGCGATTCAAGACGTCAATAAGAAGGGTATGAAATTCAGCGAAATTCGATCCTTCTATGGCAGCCATTCGCTCCAGGTTCTCTTCATAAACGCTGTGAAAAACGGATTCGGCGCAATGCCTCAAACAAAGCATTTCGAAGGTCTCACGAAGTATCTCGGTGGAACTCTGCTCTCCAAACTTTTTCTTTGAATCATAAGTTTCCGCGAGTTCGATCAAGGGGAGCGCAAGCCTTGGCTGATAAGCGAGACTTTCGGCCTGCGCCAATGCGGCTGCGAAAGAAAAGATTTGCGGATCCATTTCCTGTCCGCCTTGACCCCGAATTTCGCCTAGCTTCTGTGTGCCCCACGCCGATGCCCATGAGGGAAACCCATATTCCGCGAGCACGAGCAGCGCAAGACCAACGAGTGGCTCGCCGTCCACCATGAGCCCATCAAGTTCGTTTGACCTTAACATCCGCGCGAGTGGATCGCTGCCGCCAACTGGGTGCAATATCGACAACGCCCTGAACGCTACAGCGTAGAAATCCCCAGAATCGTGATCAGGGCTGAGGCCAGCGAGCAAATTGATGGCTGCGATTCCGAGCTGTTCCCTGTTCGCGACGTCTAACCGGTGCGACCAAGCCTTCAATCGCGTATAAAGATCAGAGTAAGGGTCCCCCGAAGGGATCTCACGCTCCCCCGATAGTAAAGCTCTAAGCTCCGATGCATCGATCATGTGTTAACCCGCAACCGCATTGAAGACGCTCTGCCATCGCATTGCAGCTTCGTCTCTTGCAATTCTGGGATCTGCAGGTTGTAAGGTGACTTGTCCTAGGTATTGGACCTTCACCGGATTTGAAAAAGTCAATGGGCCGATAGTATCGTGAACCAATTCCGGAATGCCTTTACAGCGAGAGTCAGTTCTTGGACACGTTAACCCCCAACCTGTATCCCCTAATCCAGCTACAAACAACCCCGGCGAATTCCAGTCTTCTGCAAGGCTGTTCGGCCTTCCGATCCGAGACACTTCTCGACAGTTCGACGGGTATTTCAAAATAACGGTATGCGTTGGTACTAGCGGTTCCCATGGCAGTCCGAGTCGTTCAATCAATTCTACTATTTTGTCTTCGGTCGGGCTGCTGCTTCCCAGCACCGCATCAACATTCGCGAACTCGGTCACCCATGTTAGGGGACGTGCAGCACCCCGGAGTTTAGCAACAAGAGAGTACTCGTAAAGTCCATCGCTTCCGCCAAAATACTTCAAGCGCTGCACTTGGGATGCTACCGCTGCAGGACCCATGGACCCCCGAGAGGCTCCCTTGAACACGGCCAAGTACTTATAAATGCTCATTATCGAGACAAGCTTTTCTCCTGGTGTGACACCAACGCCATTGCTCGTGGTTATCTCATCGTACGATTCTCCAAACCGTCCATTGAGGGCCACTCCTAGATCTTCGCGTTTCGACTTGGGTACGGTATCCTTCGGTGGGAAAACTTCGACAAGTGACGCGATATCTATCGCCAAAGTTGCTAGGTCTATAGCAAGGCAATACGCCATGCGCTGTCCGTCGATATCACTCGCCAGCGACAGAAGTAGTGGCTCCGCACTCGCTTTATCGACGCCAGCCGCTGTTAAGCGTAAAAGCAAAAAGCTGACTGCATCGGACACAGGCAATATTGCTCCGGGGCCAGTGCGAAAGCGTGAGTGCAGAAATTCAGTCAACCGCAGCATCCGCGCAAGCAGCAAATAAAGGAGCAGTTAACGGGTTGCTCAGAAACGCGCTCCGACCTACAAGAGCAAAGGTAGGTGGCCTTGCGACTTACGTACCGCCGTAGCGATCCTTGCATCCGCACCCGAGAATCCATCTGTTGTATTAAGGGAACGGTGGCAAATCACACCAGCGCAGTATGCAGACAGTGCACTCAAACTTAGGAGATTGGGCGGCGTAGCGCTTTGACGGGGCCTGTGACGGGCCCCACCCGCGCCGAAGGAACTCAACGTGGTCTGTCAGACCCAAGTTCGATATTGACCTTTGAATCGAGGGATCGCTACCGTAGGGAGAAACTGTTGTTATTACGCTGCCATATCGCTCGTCATACCAACGCTGTTAAACCCCGACAACAATACCTCAACCACTGAGGGGAAGATGAGTGTCGAAGCGTCCGAAAATTCCCTTATCAACCTCGCAGGCGATACTTGGCGGCTCCTGAAGCTTGTAGAGCGAATCCTCACCAAGCTCGATGCCGGCGACGCTCAGAGATATATCGGCCAGCTTCGTTATTTCAAACAACAGATTGAATCCAATCTCGAAACTGCCGGCTTCAAACTCGTCAATGTCGAGGGGCAACCGTTCGAGGCCGGTACCGCCGCGTCAGCCATCAATATCGGCGACTTTGCTGCTGAGGACGAGTTGCTGGTAGATCAGATGCTCGAGCCAATCATCATGGGAGTCGACGGCATCAGAAAACAGGGAACCGTTAAGCTACGAAAGGTGATTGCATGAGCTACGTAGGTATCGATTTAGGGACCACAAATAGCGCGATCGCGACGTATGATGGGGAAAACGTGCGTCTGTACAAGAGCCCAGAGCAGCACGATGTCACGCCATCGGCTATCTACGTAGATCCGCGAGGCAACCGCTTCGTAGGCTCCAGAGCTTATCAAAATGCAGCAAGGGACCCAGACCGGGCGGCGACTTTATTTAAGCGCCTGATGGGAACAAGCACAACGCTCGAGCTGCCGCGTGCAAATCTCCGAATGACGCCAGAGGAATGCTCTTCTGAGATTCTTCGGACGATGTTCAACTATCTCCCGCCCGAAATACGTGAGAGCAGCGCGTTAGGTACAGTCGTGACCGTGCCGGCAGCATTCAATCAAATGGAGAAGGCTGCCACACTTTCCGCAACGGAAATGGCTGGGATGGGGCAAGTCGCACTTATGCAGGAGCCGGTTGCTGCCGTGATGAGCGTGATGCGCCAACGAAAGACTGATGGAGTCTTTCTGGTTTACGACATGGGTGGTGGCACCCTGGATATCGCCGTCGCAGAGAGCATAAGCGGCAGGGTGAGCCTGCTGGCATGCGGCGGAATTGAGATGTGCGGAGGGAGAGATTTCGACCGCATGGTGCTCGAACAGGTCATCGTACCATGGTTGGAGTCGCATGCGGACCTGCCCGACGGATGGACATCCGATGACAACTACAAATCCCTATTGCGTTTTGCCACGTGGGCGGGGGAAAAGGCCAAGATAGAACTGTCAGGGCGGACTGAGGCGATTGTCAGTTTGTCAGAGTCCGAAACGGGAATCCGAGATCGTTCTGGGGCCGACATCTACATCGACGCAACTCTTTCGAGGGTGAAGTTCGATGAGATGATTGGTCCTAAGGTTGAGGAGTCCATCGAATCAGCGAAAGAAACACTCGCTAAGGCAGGGCTTACATCGAGGGACGTCGAGCGAATCGTGTTTGTTGGGGGACCGACACATTATCCGCCGCTGCGCGAGAAGGTCGCACACGCACTTGGCATTGCTCCTTCCACGGAGGTCAATCCAATGACAGCAGTGGCTGAGGGTGCTGCGGTATTTGCGGAATCGATTGACTGGAGTTCAGAGTCGCGAGGCCGAAAGTCAGCGCGTGGAACGACGGCGGGACCCGGGCCTTCCTCCGTTTCATTCAACTTCGTTTCTCGCACTCCCGACACGAAAGCCCGCGTGATGGCGAAAGATGTACGGATTGGTGATGGTGCGCAGTTCCAGATCGATAACCTTGATACCGGGTGGTCGTCTGGTCGAATGCCCTTGAAGGAAGGCGCGACGATTGACGTAACTCTGTCGAAACCAGGTGAGAACACGTTCAAATTCTTTGTGTTCGACGGCACGGGCGCAGTGGTCTCGCTAGCGAACGAGAGAATCGTCATCACCAGAACGGCTGCAAGCGTTGATGCCATTCCGGCATCGCATTCGGTTGGAATCGAGGTGAAAGAAAAGCTAGGCGGCGTTACCGTGCTCGACTACCTCGTGCGAGAGGGAGATCAACTGCCAGTTAAAGGGAAAAAAATCTACAGAGCAGAAGAGAGTCTAAAGGCCGGCAGCCCAAGCGCTTTGAGATTCAAGTTATGGGAGGGCGAGATCAAGAATCCCATTTCCGACAATCGCCCCATCGGAACATTTAAAATCTCGGGATCCGATTTCCCAGACGGAGTGATTGCCGCCGGTGCTGAACTTGTATGCGAATACGAGATCAGTGATTCGGGTAATGTAAAGCTTGGAGTCTCAGTTCCTTCAATTGGCGGCTTGTTCAACTCTCAGCAGAATTTTTATTCCAGGCAGGAAGGCCAGATCGATTATAGCAATGCGTCAAAGCTGGTCGCTGATCAGTCCGAGGCGGCGGCTAACAGGCTCGATGAAATCGCGCAGCACGTTTCGGATACAAGACTCGACACCGCACGTCAGAAAATAAGGGATGCCCAGTCAGTTCAATCGGACGACAAGGACCCGGAAGTTGTGAAGCAGGCAATGGACCGGATACAGGAAGCGAAGCAGTTGCTGGCGAGAGTGCGACAAGATCACCTGAAGGCGATGCGTCAAATCGAATTAGATCGGCTGATCGCTGCGTTCAATGAAACCGTAAAGCAGTACGCGCGCCCCTCGGAGGTGACGGCTTTTGAGAACCTGACAATCACTGCCAAGCGGTCAATTGATTCAGGCAGCTCTGACTTTGAAAGCCGGCTTGACGAAATGTGGTCTAATAGTTTCAGGATTCTTTGGAGGCAGGATTGGTTTGTCATCGATCGGTTCAAGTCGATGGCAACAAATCCGCACAAGTTTCCGAATGCAGCTGAGCATCGCCGCCTCGTCGCGGCGGGTTCTGAGTTTCTCAGAGCCAATGATATTGACAAGCTTCGCGAAGTTGTCTTTGAAATGGATTCCGTTCGCTTCAGTACGCCCGACGACGACGATCTTATGTCAGGCGCCAACATCGTGCGCGGCTAACAGATGCCGATCGACTCGTGGTTGCCGATCGGGTATACGCTGCCCGATAACTGTGCTGCAGGTGCCGTTCTTCACGAGGGTCTAGACTGGCAGATCATCACGGTTCGTCCCGGGGGTCAAGCACTTTTGACTCGCGGTTTGCACGAACGATGGGTGAAGACCGGACTGATCGATAGCGGTAATGTTTTGCAGGGGACTTTTGCTGACAGCACGTTTGGGTACTTGTCGACAAATACTGGCAACCGACTGGAGCCTGTCGCCGAATCCAGCTCGCCGACATCCAAAGTCGAAGCGCTTGCTTTCGCGCTCGCGATGAAAGAGACCCGTGCAATCGATCGCCAAGCCTCCCTTCACGATGCGATCTATGTTGAGCGCTTGAGTCGACTGCTTCCAACATATAGTCTGACGCCAAAAGCGGACGACGATCTGGTGCTCGGATATTGGCTTTCGGGAGGCGCGCAAACATCTGCAAAGTCGTTCCGGCGTCTTTCGCAGATGCTCAGTTGGCTCTCACAAGAGCAGCTGCTTGAGATTGTGGAATCCGCCGGCATTGCGATTCCACAGATGGAATCCGGAACAACTGCCGCGGCTCCGATGCAAACCGCAGTCCGTTCGACTCGGTTAGACCGCTCATCTGCGGAGGATGCTGTCGAGCGTGTGTTCACACTGCCAGGGCGAACTGAGCTCGAACTTTTTTTTCGAGAGCATGTCATCGACATAGTCGAGAACAGCGCCCGTTACGAGGCGCTTGGAATTGGCTTTCCAGGCGCCGTGGTTCTACATGGACCGCCCGGAACCGGCAAGACTTTCGCGGTTGAAAGACTTGTCGAGTTTCTCGGGTGGCCAAGCTACCAGATGGATGCCGCTTCGCTCGCAAGTCCATATATCCACGAAACGAGTCGCAAGATCGCTGCAATGTTTGACACGGCAATCGAGAATGCGCCCTCAGTTCTTGTCATCGACGAGATGGAGGCCTTCCTATCTAATCGCGAGGACGGCAGTGGTCACCACCGTGTCGAGGAAGTTGGCGAGTTTCTGAGACGAATTCCTGAAGCTGTTAAGAACAGAGTTCTGATCATTGCGATGACGAATAGGGTTGACATGATCGATCCCGCAATTCTTCGGCGCGGCCGGTTCGATCATATCCAGGAAGTAGGATATGCGAGTTATGAAGAAGTGTACTCACTGCTTAAGAGCCTGACCGACTCTATTGCAACCGACTCTGATCTCGATCTGCGAGCGATCGCCGAACGGCTTCGGCGTCGGCCACTTTCCGACGTGTCTTTTGTCATACGTGAAGGAGCGAGAGCCGCGGTTCGAAGCGGAAGAGATCGACTCGATCAAGAAAGCCTTCTGCTGGCTCTGACAAAAGCACCACCGCCTGACGGGTACGCGCCGAGAAAGATAGGATTTGTATGAAGGACAATCCGGAAAGGAGGACCACTTCAGAATCCCAGGGGCCGCGAGGATTTAGCGGGCTTGAGTCGATGGTTTCTTCGATTGACGCAGATTCTTTGCGTGCGAGCTCGCAGCCCAAGGACCTTGCGTCGAGGCCGATAACGGGTGCCCGATCAAGCGCGTTGGGAGACCAGCCGACGGCAAGAAGCGCCGCACGTCCGAAGGACGCTCCAGGTCAAGCGGCTCCTTCGAAGCCCGGGCCGCCAGCGTCTGGTCGCGGGAAGTTCGTCGGTTTGGGGGTTGTTGCAGCGATTGTCATTGTGCTTGCCAATCTTCCGTCCAACTCATCCCGGCACAGCTATGACGTTGATGCTCCAGTTGATACTGGAGTGCCAATGTCTAAAGTGGCTGCGGAAGCGGCGCTTGATGCTGGTGTGGCAACAACTGAGAGTGATGTTAATTCAACCGTCGATAACGGAAACTCCGAGCCTGTTAACCCGGAGTCGACGGACGAAGTTGCGAACGAGGGCGAAACGAAGCCCTACTCGATTGATGACCTGCTCGCCAGCTCGGCGAACGAACCCGCAGAGAGTTATGAATCGAAGCCGCCGGGGGGAAGCGGCCACATTCTATCAGGCAGTCAGATCAGATATTGTCTGGCCGAGCTTGCGCGAATTGACGGAGCACGAAAAATCCTAGACGGAGCCGAAGATGCACAAGTGGACAGATTCAATTTACTAGTCAATGACTGGAATTATCGGTGTTCCGATTTCAAGTACCGGGACGGCACGCTTGGAATCATCCAGGCGGAAATCGCCGGAAGACGCTTGGAACTGGAGGCCGAAGGAGCCTCACGCTTCCGATAGCGTCGTTGTCGCGTAAAATGCTAATCAGGATTCTGCGTCCGTGACCGAGAGTCAAAGTGTCCACCAAAATCCATTCTTTCTTCTTGGAGCTTCTTCGCGGGACGATCGTCGACGCGTCATCGAATTAGCTGATGCTCGTTCCTTGGAGCTTTCTGAGTCGGTGTGTCAGAAAGCACGTTCAGATCTCACCAATCCGCGTTCGAGAGTAGTGGCAGAAGTGGGATGGTTGCCTGGCCTGTCGCCAGCACGAGCAGAACAATTATCAAAGGCCGCAGCGATCTCCCCACTTTCAATTTCCGACGAAAACAACATCCCGGATTTATCAAAGGCCAATCTGCTGGCTACCGCACTCCAGTGCCTCCCTCCGTCGGCTCATTCGGCTGAGGTGGCACGATTGATCGAGGATCTTGCTGATACAGTTGATCGTTTGGATGAGATGGCGATCCTTAGAGACATAAACGAAGACCGATCTATTTCCGGTTTCCCACTCATCGCTTCTGTTGATATCGTAAGCCCAGTCCTCGCCGAACATAAACGTTACTATCAAAACGCGGCAAAAGTTGCGCTCAACAGACTTCCCTCAAAACAGATTGTTGAGGTTGTTACCGAGCTCGTCGATGACGCGACGATCGGGGGTGATTTCCATGCTCCGCAATTGATTGATGAGCTTGTCGACAATTATGAGCTGGAGGCGCGCGCGTTCCTCGATTCAGAGGCAGTGAACGTATACAGGCTTCTCGACCTTATCCGGGAAATTGCACCGCGGGGTGAAGCCGCCGTCATTCCATCCGTGGTGGAGCTTGAGCGTGTCGTACAGAACTGGGACATTGTAGCGCAGCCGATTCAACTCAGTGCGAAAGCCAGAGGCATCGCGCACCAGCCAAGCAGGCAGCTCGCATTCAAAGTGCGTTCGCTCGCTATCGATCTTTGGAACGACCATAAGCTACTGAATATTTCACGGCGGCTGACATCGATGCTTGGTGAAGTATTCGCCGAAGTCCCGGACGTCAGAGAGCGGCTCGAGGACGATCACGCAGCTCTGGAAAGACTTGCTGCTGAGCGAGCCTCAGAAGTGGAGGAAAAAGAAGATCCCAGCAGTGACGCCCCGTTCGAAGCTCGAATTGGAATCATGCGGCACACCCTTCGGCTGACGGATGATGGTATCACATGGAAGGATCGTTTTCATCCGCTCGGACTGATTACAAAGGTTCGCTGGGGTGGAATCAGTCGTTCGCTCAATGGGATACCTACGGGGAGCGACTTCACGATAGGGTTCGGTAACGATCATTACAGTGCTGTGATTGAAACCGGCAGCTCGAAGATATATTCCGAGTTCCTCGAGCGATTCTGGCCTGCTGTTTGTATTCGCCTTTTGGTGGAGCTCCTCAGGTCTCTTGGCGGTGGACGTCAGCAGATGATCGGGCAGACGCTCTACTCTGACACATCGGTGGTCCTGCAAAAACGCAAAATATTTGGTAAGCCGACCGACGTCGAGGTTCCATGGACCGGCGTTCGAACGGTGAGCGAGGGCGGACAGTTTTCGATTGTATCAAAGACGGACAACAGCGTTTACGCAACCTTTCCGTATCTTACAACTTGGAATGCTCACATCCTCGAACACGTTGTGGAGCTGGGACTAAAGAAGCGTGTGTTTCGCCTAAGTGAATTGCTTGGCGGATGACGAAACGCTCGGGATGAGACCCGACATCTGTTCGACATTGAGCGACCATATGAACGAGAATCGCCATCCAGCCGTCCACCCCGCATATTCCAATCGATGCCCGAATCCAATGGCGCTGTCCCCAACCTCGGCGCGAGCTACCACATAGAAGGCGAAATAGGACGCGGCGGGATGGCGACCGTCTACCGCGCACGCGACCTCCGTCACAATCGCTCAGTCGCCGTAAAGGTGATGAATCCGGAAATCGCGGCGGCGATGGGCACCGCGCGATTCCTCTCTGAAATCACAACTGCGGCCGGGCTGAGCCACCCGAACATCGTACCGCTCCACGACTCCGGCGAGTACAACGGCGTCGTGTATTACGTTATGCCGCACATCGAAGGCGAAACACTTCGCGAGCGAATGAATCGCGAGGGCGCGCTCTCGGTTGACGATGCAGTGAAGATCATATCGCGGCTTGCAGCAGCTCTCGATTTCGCGCACCGGCGCGGCGTCGTGCATCGCGACATCAAGCCTGAGAACATCATGCTCGTCGAAGGCGAGCCCCTGATACTCGATTTCGGAATCGCGAAGGCAATAACCGCCGCCGGTGGCAGCTCGTTGACGCAAACCGGAGTAGCACTTGGCACCCCTGCCTATCTGAGTCCTGAGCAGGCCAGCGGTGAATCCAGTCTCGACGGACGCAGCGACCAGTACAGTCTTGCGTGCACTCTATATGAGATGCTCGCGGGCTCGGCACCGTTCATGGCAAATACGCCGCAGCGCGTAATCGCGATGCGCTTCACTGACAAGGCGCCGGAACTTTCGTCGAAAGCTCCTGAGGTAGGCATCGACACGTCGAAAGTCGTTTCAAAAGCGATGTCGCTCGATCCAGTCGATCGATTTGCGACGGTGAGTGATTTCGCAAAGGCACTTGCTGATGCGGCTCCCTCGAATACTGCCGTCGCGGAGGACAGCCAGAAACAATCGATCGCAGTTCTGCCGTTCTCCAACATGAGCGCCGATCAGGAAAACGAGTTCTTCGCCGATGGAATCGCTGAAGAGATCATTAATGCGCTTACGAAGATTCAGGCGCTCGACGTGATCTCCCGCGGGTCTGCATTCGCATTCAAGCAGCGCAACGAAGACGTAAGCGAGATTGGAAAAAAGCTTGGGGTGAAAACGGTTCTCGAGGGAAGCGTGCGCAAGGCCGGCAATCGCCTTCGCATCACTGCCCAGCTCATCGATGTATCGACGCGCAACTATCTCTGGTCTGAGCGATACGATCGCGAGATGGCCGATGTTTTCGAAATTCAGGACGAGATCTCGACGAACATCGTCAATGCACTCAAGGTCGTCCTGACGCCGCATGAAGAAGCGGCGATAAAGAAAATTCCTACGCAGAACGTGCGCGCATACGAGTACTATCTGCGCGGTCGTCAGCTCTTTCACCAGCGCAGGTCGGAGACGCTCGATGCTGCCGAGGATATGTATCGGCGTGCGATCGCGCTGGATCCGGGTTACGCCCTGGCATATGCCGGACTTGCCGACTGCTCGGTATTTCGCGCGCAGGATGAAGGCGCAGGCGAGGAAGCGGTGCAGCAGGCAGAAGCATCGAGTCGCCGAGCGCTGGAGCTCGATCCGAATTCAGCTGAGGCGCATGCTTCGCGCGGACTAACGCTCTCATATCAGAAACGCCACGACGAAGGCGGCCGCGAATTCGAGGAGGCGATGCGACTCGATCCAACGTACTACGAGGCGCCGTACTTCTACGGTCGTGCACTCCAATCACAGGGCAAGCTTCAGGAAGCTGCTGCAATGTACGAGCGCGCGGTCAGCATAAGACCCGACGAATATCAGACGCTCTCATATCTGGCAATGGCGTACCAGTCGCTTGGCGACACGGCGAAGACTCGTGAAGCATCGGAGAGAATGGCAAAGGCTGCGGAGCGCGCAATTTCGATCAATCCGGGTGATTCGAGAGCCCTGTATCTGGGTGCAATCAATCTCGAAAGAATCGGTGAGTCGGAGAAGGCGCAGCAGTGGGCTACTCGCGCGTACGCTCTCGATCCAAAGCATCCGGTGATGGTCTACAACCTCGCATGCTTTCATTCAGTGGCGGGGCGCCCGGAAGAGGCAATCGATTTCGTCGAGAAGGCGCTCGACCTTGGGTTCCTTCACAAGGAATGGTATCTGACGGATTCGGACCTGGCGAACATTCGTGAGAATCCGCGATTCA
Source organism: Gemmatimonadaceae bacterium (assembly GCA_035281765.1). Classification (GTDB taxonomy): domain Bacteria; phylum Gemmatimonadota; class Gemmatimonadetes; order Gemmatimonadales; family Gemmatimonadaceae; genus UBA4720. The sequence goes on along the minus strand of DATEDH010000120.1, from coordinate 30,533 downwards.
AGCAGGCGCTGGCGGAGAAGTTCGACAGCAAATCGTGACTTTTTTGACGTAGGTTGATGCGAAAAGCCAATTCGATCGTCCATGAGTATGGGCGTTCGTCGTATCCTTTTCGCCTGCGCAGCGCTGGCATCAGTCATTTCGCCGTCGGCGGCTCGCGCACAGTCTGAAGCCGGCCTGCTCCTCGGCATGGCATGCGGCGAGACTCTCTGGATCACGTCGACAGATGACGGCGACTTCCAGATTGCCGCGCGAAATTCGCGACTGATTGTTCCGCGCGATGACGGCTACTGGTGGACGGGAGCAGAGTCGCGCTGCGCAAAAACGGGCATCCCGCAGGAATTCACAGCATCCGGCCCGCTGCCCGTTCCTCTCGAGATCATCAAACAGCGATTTCCAGGCGTCGTCGAAGTATTCACATCCCCGTCCGGCGCGTTTCTCCTCGTACGTGAGCCACGCACAGTATTTCTCGTCAGGCTCGAAGAAGGAGGCATCAGCGACACAATGCTGGAGATTCCTGCAGATCCCGAGCAAGGCCTTGTCATGATGCGGTGGGCATCTACGGACGAGGCAGTGCGATGGAATTCTGTAATTCCGACGCTCGCTGCATCCCGCCTGAAGCAGACCGTTCGGCGCTAGACTTCATTTCAATCGGAAGGTCGACGCGGGCTTCACGGTTCTGACCTAATTTGAACCAGTCCGGAAATCTCGGAGTCTCCATTCGTGCGCTTTATTTTCGTCCTGGCGGTTTTCTTTTCTCTCATCGCTGATCCCAACGCAGCGACCGCCCAGGCACCGGGCCTCATCCGCCGCGACACAACGATTCGATCCTTTGATGGGAGGGAGACTCGAGGCGAAGTGCTCGAGCTTACGGTGCCGGAGCGGCACGCGCGGCCGCTGAACAAGCTCAAGGTGGGAGCGCTCCGGTTGCCTGCAACGACTGCGACTCCCGGAAAACCCATCGTCTTCCTCATGGGAGGGCCGGGAATACCGGGCAGCGTCATGACGCCCATCCCGCCCTACTTCACGCTCTTTCAGAAACTGCGAGAGCTCGGCGACGTGATCATCGTCGACCAGCGCGGAATAGGACTCTCCACTCCGCACCTCGATTGCAATGCGAAAGGGTCGCTTCCCGCCGATGCATTCGTAAGTACAGCGCGTCTCGTAGCGTTCCTGCGCGACCAGGTGGCGATCTGCGCAGCGGTGAACAGGAGCAGGAAGATCGAGCCAACTGCATACAATACTGTAGAGAGCGCCCACGACGTCGACGCACTTCGCAAGGCACTCAAGCTCGACAAGATAGATATCCTCGCGTTCAGCTACGGCACGAGATGGGCGCTGGCAATTGCCGACCGTCATCCAGCAAGCGTTGGACGCATGGTGCTTCAGGGTGTGAATGGTCCGGGGCTCGTCGCGAAGCGTCCCTCGCCGGTCGCCCGAAAGTTGTCGCGCATTACGACATTGCTGAAAGCCGACTCAGCGTGGAGCCCGGCTACCGATCTGGCGATGTCAGCGCGAAACGCGCGTGCCAGACTGAAGACGAGCCCCGCCATAATCAGCATCACGGATAAACGCGCGGGGCGCGAGACTCAGGTCACCATCGGCAAGGAAGGATTCGATGCCATCGTCGCACTGAACCTCGACGACCTCAGACTTCCAGCGTTGATCACGTCGGTGGCGCAAGGCGATGACCGGCTGCTGACGCGCTTTGTTGAAGCAGGCTGGAACGGACTGACGACAAGTCCGGTGGCATTGATGGCGCGAGCAGTGAACTGCGCCGCTGATCGACCACAATCGCGATGGACGCTGATCGAAAGCGAAAGCACCACCGCGCCGTTCGGAGAGCCGATCGATAACGCATTCCTGCGAAGCCGTTTCTGCGCTTCAGTGGGTTTCATCGGAAAGACGACGGAATTCGCGCAGCCATTGAGAACCTCGATTCCAACTCTCCTGCTAACCGGCGCGCTCGACGCCACCAATCCAATAGAAAACGCAAACGACGTTGCACTACGACTGACGAACTCAATCTCTCTCGAAATTGGAAACGCAGCCCACGAAGCACTTCCTATCACCCCGGTTCAGGAGGCAATTGTCGATTTCCTCAAGGGTGTAAACCTGCGTGGCCGAACGTTGAGCGCTCCCGTTCCGCACTTTCCGGCGCTGGCCGAAGCCCTGCAGGCGCCTGCGCGCCCCCGCTGAGTCCAAGGGATCGGCGGCTTGCCCGTCCCGCAACAAATGGATGACAGTCCTAAAGGATCGATGACGACGATGCGCGGGTCGCTGACGATCATTGGCGGGTCAATAAACCGAGGCGCATGGTGGCTCATCCAGCTCAGATTGTAACAGACGCAATCGCAGCGCTGTCGCGGCGCGACTGGAATGCATTCGTTCCGCTGTTCGATCCCGTCAGCGTCAATGCGTTCAAGCGGGACCTCGAGTGGCAGTTCAAGGAGCCTCTCGCGGGAGACGACATAACTCTCGAAGACTTCATGAGCCAGATTCCCGACGTTCCGCGGGCAGTCGCCGAGTATAACTTCGAGGCGTTACAGAAAAGCAGACTCGACCCTGAGGCGAGGCTCAAGCTCGAAATCCCCACCATATCGAGCGTGCAGGAATTGAGATCGCTGGATGCCGGCGAAGTGCTGCGGCGATGGCTGCAGTCGAAAATGCTGGATGAGACCGGCGAATACGCGTCGAGCACGTGGGAGCCGATCCCCGGGATGGAGGTTGTCGAAATCCGCAAAACCAGCCCCACACTTCGGCTGCGCTACACTGTACTTGGCTCCGTGCGCGATGGTGATGAGTTCGCCCACGTCGTATGTCGCGATCACTGGGAGAGGGACGAAATCGTCGACGAGGATGACAGCGATAGCTACACGATTCCCGCAGACGAACGAGAGCTCAGTCGCGAGCTGGCGCATCGCTCACGTCTGCACACCGTGACCTGCCGCAGACGGCCAGATGGATCATGGCGGATCATCGCCGGCAGGGAGCTTTTCTTCATGCCATACATGAGCAGCGGAAGTCTCGCTGAAGATTAGACCTTCACCCACAGGCCGGGTTCGTTGATTTCAGACTGAAGGATGCGAACGTCGGGCGCTTTTGCGGGATCGTGTCACCGCAGGGGTGTGATGTTATTCGTGCTCGAGTACCTCCCGCGCGAGTGAGCTTTAAATTGCGGCATGGACAACCATACGCCGCTGACAACACCGAGGCCCGACACGGAGTCCGATGCTCTCGAGCGGAGGATAAACCGGGCAACTGAGCTTCTCGAGGAAATCGTTGCAGATCGCGCGATCCTCGCTGAAGTCGACGTCCAAACGCGAAACCGGCTGCTGCAGGCAGCCGGTCAGGTTTCGCGTCCCGATGTAATAGATCGCCGAAGACTTCTGAAAGTCAGCAAGCGCAAGAGGAAGGCAGAGCGGGTAAGACGCGAAGAATCGGTTCTCGCTGATACAGGCATTCGGAGATCGAGACGCGAATCGGTATTCATTACGCCGAAGTACTTTCCGCCACGTGCCGGCGAGGAAACAGCGACAGAGCCGCAGTTCAGCGATGCGGGCGGAGCGCGCAACTGCTACGTGTGCAAGCGAACATACACGTCGATCCATCATTTCTACGATCATCTTTGCCCCGAATGCGCTGAGCTCAATTTCCGGAAGCGCTCCGAAACCGCGGATCTCTCAGGACGTGTCGCGCTTCTTACCGGAGGCCGCGTAAAGATCGGATACCAGGCGGGAATCAAGCTCCTTCGCGCGGGCGCACATCTCATTGTCACTACAAGATTCCCGCGCGATTCTGCCGCGCGCTATTCGCGCGAGCCGGACTTCAATGAATGGAGCGACCGCCTCGAAATTTTCGGGCTCGACCTCAAGCACACCCCCAGCGTCGAGATATTCTGCAAGGAGATGCTCGACACGAGAGACCGTCTCGACTTCATCATCAACAACGCATGTCAGACGGTACGACGGCCGAGGGAATTTTATGCGCACATGCATGATGCCGAAGTGGCGTCGATCGCAGGAATGCGAAGCGATGTGCGACGACTTCTCGAATCCTATGAAGCACTGCTTTCTCACCACACCGAACCTGTGAGGTCTCTTGCAGGTGCGGGCGTTCCACTCCCGCAGCTTGCAGGCGAAGTTGACGCGCTGTTGGTTCCCGACGACGACACCGAATCGCACGCGCTGTTTCCACAAGGTCAGCTCGATCAGGACCTTCAGCAGATCGATCTGCGAGGGCGCAACTCATGGCGGCTTCAAATGGACGAGGTTCCTTCGGTCGAGCTCCTCGAGGTGCATCTCGTCAACGCTGTCGCTCCCTTCGTACTCAACGCGCGGCTAAAGCCGCTGATGCTGCGCACTCCTGAACGCGACAAGCACATTGTCAACGTCTCGGCAATGGAAGGCCAGTTCTATCGCTCGTTCAAGACGACGCGGCATCCGCACACGAACATGGCGAAGGCGGCGTTGAACATGATGACCCGGACCTCGGCAAAAGATTACATGCTGAGCGGCATCCACATGAACAGTGTCGACACAGGCTGGATCACCGATGAAGATCCTGAAGAAATCGCCGCGAAGAAAACTGCCGAGCACAGGTTTCATCCGCCGCTTGACATAGTGGATGGGGCGGCGAGAATCGTGGACCCGATCATCTCCGGATTCAACACCGGTGAGCACGTATGGGGCCGCTTTCTGAAGGATTACCGTGACACAGACTGGTAGACTTCCACGAATGACTTCTTCCTGCTGATGTACCGGATACCGGAAATGGACAATGCCCTGGTCCTCCGCACCGATTTTTCCGATGACACGAGCTGGGAGACACTGCGCACGGTTCTCGCGCAGGTTCACTACGATATCTTCCTCGCTAATCTCAATTACCTCAGCGATCCGGAGCTCGCCGGTGTCAAGCCGGAAGACATACCATTGCTGATCCAGCCCGAGTCGGGTCACACCTTCATGTTTCTGGCAGATGAGGAAACATTCAAGCACCCGGACATGCCGCTGCTGGCCGTCGATCTCTTCGATGAGAAAGTCACTACGTTTCGCGTTGCTGCTGCATCCGCCGGATGCGTGGAGAACAATCTCTCACTCGGCAACAGCGACTTCGAGGAGTTCCGTGATTCTGTCAGCGCTGACGGCATCTTCCGATTCTCCTGGCCGGCCTGACGCGGGTTCGGGAAGCGAATGTGACAGAAATCTCATCCGAGCAGCTGGAACGATGGCGCAGCGATACGCCGGGCACCGCCCATCGCATTCATCTCAACAATGCCGGTGCTGGGTTGATGCCGCAGCCAGTGCTAGATGCGTGCAAGGAACACCTCGAGCTCGAGGCTGAGATCGGTGGCTACGAAGCATCGGATGCGCGGAAGGAGAAGATTGCGCGGGTATATGAAGACGTCGGCACACTTGTCAACGCGCCCGCGCGCAACATCGCGATAGCCGCGAACGCGACCGCCGCATTCATACAGGCACTTTCCTCATTCGATTTCACACCGGGTGATGTCATCGTCACCACCCGCGCGGACTACACGTCGTACCAGATCATGTACCTCTCACTCGCAAAGAGACTCGGCGTGGTCGTCAAGCATGCTGAGGATCTGGCCGAGGGTGGAGTCGATCCGCAGTCGGTTCGCGATCTCGCGAAAGATCCACGCTGCCGCCTCGTGCACGTGTCATGGATCCCGACACACTCCGGATTGATGCAGGATGTCGAAAGAATTGGCGACATCTGCGAGGACGTCGGCGTTCCATATCTCGTCGATGCATGCCAGGCAGTCGGACAGATTCCAATCGACGTCAGTCGTCTGAAATGCGATTACCTCTCCGCGACCGCAAGAAAATTTCTGCGGGGTCCTCGCGGCATTGGTTTTCTGTATGCATCTGATCGCGCGATGCAGCGCGGCGATCATCCGCTTTACGTCGACATGCGCGGCGCGACGTGGACGGCATCCGATCAATACGAGGTCGCGAGTGACGCAAGACGATATGAAGACTGGGAATTTCCATATGCACTTGTGCTCGGTCTTGGTGCAGCCGCGCGGTACGCTATGAAAGTCGGCGTAGCTCGTGCCGGAGCGCGCGCATTTTCGCTTGCTGCTCGATTGCGCGAAGGGATTCGCTCAATCGACGGAGCAATCGTGCTCGACAGGGGAGCGAATCAGTGCGCAATCGTGACGGCAGCGTTTGCAGAACAGGATGCGCGCGAAATCGTGAAGAAACTCGGGAAGCAATCGATCAATACAACGGCGAGCTTGAAGTGGTACGGATTGCTCGACTTCGGCGGACGCAAGGTCGAATCCGCAGTTCGCATCTCGCCCCATTACTACAATACTGAAGAAGAGATCGATCGATGCCTCGAGGTGCTGCGTGATATTGCGTGATGTAGATTTGGCACAATCACCGTTCAACTCGAGGAAAGCTGTGGCTGAATCAGAAGTGGTAATCACCCCCGATGCCCTGTTGAAACACTGGCAGGGGCATCGCGCGCTTACCCGCAGGATGATCGAGGCATTTCCGGAAACGGATCTGTTCAACTTCACGATCGGCGGAATGCGTCCCTTTTCGGAGCTGGCGATGGAATTTCTCGGAATGGCCACGCCGACCTTGAAGGGAGTCGTTCGACGGGAATGGGCGATGGATGACAAGAGCCCCAAGCCATCGACAAAGGCCGAGCTGCTCGAGCGATGGGATGCAGCCACTCAGGAAATCAACGAGCTCTGGAACAAGATTCCGGAAGGCCGATTTCAGGAGACCGATACGGCGTTCGGACAATGGACGATGCCTGTATATGATCTACTGCTCTACATCATCGACAACGAAGTCCACCACCGCGGCCAGGGATACGTCTACCTGCGCGCACTCGGCATCGATCCTCCGCCGTTCTACGAGCGCGGCTGATTACAGAGCAAGGAAAAGAGACCGATCGGACGCTAATAAGGGCCATTCTGTCGATTTATTGGTGTTTGGCGAGCCAAAACGACAAAGAGGGTGCGCGACCGACTATATTCACATAGGCCTTATTTCGGGGATAAATGATAGAACAGGAAAAGAGCCGGCCCGGCTGGAACAGCGCACTCACCCAGAAGGAAAAGAGCGCAGTGCAGCGCTCAGTCTCGGCACTTCTTTCTACGCTGGCACCGGAGCGCGTCGTAAAACGCGGCGACGATGTCCGGCAGCGAATCGAGCAGCACCGGACTCCCCGCGGATGCGTGCTCCAGGCAGTTCGTGCGGCGCTCAGCGTATCCTGGTTCTCCGACAATCGCGTCGATTCCCTTGGCGAGCTTCATGTGAGTGTCTGGGACGGCGTCGTTTCGCGCGGTGGCGCATCCTATAGAAAGGCGGCGCACGCAACGCTCGTTTCCCAGCGGATCATGTATCCGATCGAGGCGACTGTAGACGGTGCGACCTGGCGTGATGAGAATGGCAAGCTGTTCGACACTGCTGGTCTCGTCGAGCTTTGCCATGGTCTGCTCGAGACCCAAATCGCACAGGCGGCGCGCGCAGCGCAGTAGCGCTTTTCGATCCATCTCGTATCGAGATCTACACCCAACAATCTGATCCCTCGCGTTAGCGAGTGATGACGGCTGCCTGTTCCCCAGGCTGTCGATAAACATTTTTGCGTGGCAGGATGCTTGCCCTGTTCAAGCCGCACGATTCAGGGAGACCATCATGCTGCGAAACAAAATCGCACTTTACGCCGCGGGAATTGCTCTGGCACTCGGTGGCTTGAACTACGATGCAACCGCCCAGGGTAAAGGCGGCGGCAAAGGGCAGGGCAACGGGAAAGGAAAGGCGCAGAGCGGCCAGCCTTCCAAGCCAGGCAAGGGCAACTCGGCGGACAAGGGACGCGGTCCGGAAAAATCAAAACCGCAGAACTCCGGCCGCGGAAATTCTCAGGCAAAAGGGCCCGGTAGCGCCAAATCGAATAACGCCTCGATGAAAGGCGTATCGAAGATGAGCAACGGCAACGGTCGCATGCGCGCGCACGCGGTGCTGGCGACCGCGGCGATCGCGCGCGCATCGTCGCGCGGACACGGCAGCGACTTTCGCTTTGAAGACTCAGGTGATCGAGTCGTGGTTGTGAATCGCTCCGGCACACCGCTTCTCTATCTTACTGACAACGAGGCACGCGAGCTCGGCAAATGGCGAGTAGGATTACTTGACGACGATGTGAAGCAGGGAGCGCCAAGCTTCTGCAGGTCGGGCGCAGGTCATCCGGTGTGGGGAAGACAATGGTGTCTCGATAAAGGATTCGGGCTCGGCGACTACGACGATTATAGATGGGGACGCACAACCGACCTCGGAGATTTTGTATATCCGCAGGCGGTGTATCAGCCCACCATCGCCGGCACACTCCTTCAAACGATACTCGGCACGAATGCCTACAATCGACTAGCTCTGCACGCAGTTGAGCTTGGGTTTGCAGAGCCGCTGACCGGCCGATGGGTTTCGCAGCAGACCGGACCGCAGATGTTGCTCGTCAATTCAGGACAATATCCGGTTGCCGAGCTCGTGGATACCAATCGTGACTTCCGGTGGGATGATCTGCTTGTTGCGCTCCTGCTGAATCGCTAGAACTTTCTCCCGATGAGCAATGACATCGGGCAACGAGTTCGAGACAGCTTCAGCCGGCAGAATCTCATGTCGACTCTGGGCGCGCGCGTCGAGCGTGTCGCGCCTGGAGAAGTCGATATCGCGCTTCCCATAAGGCCGGAAATAAGCCAGCAGCATGGGTTCGTTCATGCAGGCGCAATCGCTTCGATTGCGGACAGCGCATGTGGTTACGCTGCGCTGACTTTACTCGACAGCGACTGCGGAGTTCTCGCTGTCGAATTCAAGATCAATCTCATGGCGCCCGGTGCAGGCGAGACACTTCTCGCACGGGGACGCGTCATCAAGTCAGGGCGAACACTGAGTATATGTCAGGCCGATGTCGTTGCACTCAAAGGCGGCTCCGAACGCAATGTCGCCGTAATGATCGCGACGATCATGAACGTCCGCGGCAGGGAAGGCGTAGCAGGCTAACCCAGCAGGGCTTCGCGCACTGCTTCCACAGCAGTGTATCGCGGACTGAATCCAAGAACACGTTCTGCTTTCGCAATACTGGCGCAAGGTGAATGACGCATGTGATCCTCAGTAAGCTCGGCGTCGCGATTGGTTACGCCCATTCGCCATTCTTCCCACGGAAGGAACTCCAGCACTGCTTCGCGGCCAAACCATCCCGCGACCGTTCGTGCATAGGATGCCATCGTTACGGGCTCTCGTGATGCAACATGAAACGCTTCGCCAATCGAGCCCGCCGGCTGCGCAATTGCCAGAGCGAATGCAGCGGCGACATCGTCTGCATGAACGTGCTGAAGCGTCGCGCTTCCGTCCTCGGGAAGGACAACGGTCGAGCCGTTGCGCAATTGTTCGAACACGCGCATGTCGAGATGTCCCGCGGGATTGATTGGATTCCACCCCGGTCCGGTGATATGACCGGGATGCAGGATCGTCGCAGGAAACCCAGTTCGTGCTTCACTCAATAAAAATTCTTCAATCTCTGCCTTTCGAATGCCGTAATCGCCGAATGGTTGTCGCGGTGCAGTTTCGTCGTAAGGTCTCGACACCGGAACACCATGAACCCAGAGCGTTCCGCAATGAATGAAGTGCCCGACATCATCACGAAGCGCATCGACAAGGTGAGCGGCCGACGCACGATCGAAGCAGATGAGATCGATCACGGCGTCCGGCCGCAACGCTCGAACGCGGCTGCCGAACGTCCCATCCTGTTCCGTGCTTTCGCGATCTATCACAACGTGATCGCTGTTCTCCCATTCATCGCTGGTTTGATAGGGATGCCGCGTTCCTCGAGAGACAACGACGACATCGTGGCCGGAACGAACAAGTCGAGGCACGAGCCATGTCCCGATGTGTCCTGTTCCACCGATTACAACGATACGCATCGCAGTTTACCTGGATACGTCGAGCGCTTCGATTGCATCCCACGCAACGGAGAGAATCCACCAGCGCGTGCCGTCGTTCCACAGCTGGATGCTGTTTACTCCTTTCCTGATGGGCGCGCCACCTGGCTCGTGCGCCGCTATGTACTCACTCCATACGTGAGCGAGGCGGCCAAAGTGTATCTCGCTGCGGGCTGATTCCCACTCATAAAAGCTGGTGGTCTCAAAAAAAATGCTGCGCGACGCGATGAATTGCTCTGGAGTCATGACATTCGCGATTCGCTTCTCGCCTTCGATCGGAATGAGTCGTGCTCCAGCGTCGTGCAGCTTGCGCCACGAATCCCAGTCGCGTGGCTCGCCGGCAGGTCCCGAGATGAGCTGGTACGCCCGGTCGATTATCGTTTTTGTATTTGAAGCGGCATCATCAGTTATCATCGGTTCCATTAGCTCAGTGTTGTGCCAGACGTGCGCCTTCGAGAGAACGGCGCCTTGAAGGTTCTACCTCGAGAGTCTTGCGATACTCAACGATTGCTTCCTGCTTGCGGCCCATCGCCATCAGCATGTCGGCAAGGAGCTCGCGAGCAGGAGCGAGTGGGCCAGGGGTTACGGCGCTTTTTTCAGTAGCATTTTCACGGCGCACCGCCTCGCGCATCAGGGATTCGGCGGAATCCTTCTTTCCTCTCGCGAGATCCAGCCATGCCCGAGCGCCGAGCGATTGTATCGCAACCTGCTCGGTCCAGTAAGGCTCACCTGTGCCTGCGAGCTGATTCCTGATTGCTTCCAGTGAGTCGACCGCGGTACGCGCGCGAGCTGTGTCGCGCAGATGGGATGCCCCAAGCGCGCGCGCAAACCACGTCAAAGCGTCAGTCCAGCGAAAACTGCTCGGCGCGGGCGTTAGATCTGCGGCTTCAGACCATGCATTCCGCTCCAGCGCATATCTCGCTGGAATCGCAGCGAGTGCAAAGACGCCAGCCGATCCTGGAGCCGCTCCCGTAACCGCATTCACATCAAACCGGGCTGCGAGCTGCGGAAGCTTATCGACAATGCGCTTCGCTTCGGCATCACGACCGAGCTGTAAGTATGCGTACTCGGCATAATCAGCAGCGTGCAGCGCTTCCGCTATCGATCCTGATTCCTCTGCAAGGCGCATCGACTTGAGATTTGTGTCGATTGACTCTTTCCACATGCCGGTTCTCGTGAAGATATGAGATGGCATGTGCATCGCGTGAGCTGTAGACGGTGCGATGACCGCGTATTCGCGGGCTGCATCTGATCCACGCTTTGCGAGCGACGGATAATCGAACGTGTGGATGATGTAGTGCGCGAGACCGGGATGATCTGGCTGCTGCTTCCACAACGGCTCGAGAATCGACGCTGCCTTTTTCTGGCTTGCGTACGATTTGTCATTGGAAGGCGCTGCTGCGACGATCGAGAGTGCGTAGAATATCTTTGCTTCGGTATCCGCAGGATTTGACTCGACCACATTACTCATCGCGCGCTCATATGCTCTGACACGGACGTCTTGAGCGACGTGGTCCGATCCTTCGAAAAGTTTTGCAGCGGCGTTTATGTACGCCTTTTCTCTTTCAGTGGAATGAGACGCAATGCGGCGGGCAGCGTCGATTGCTTTAGCCCCCGCCGAGAGCAGTGCATTCGGCCTGTTGGCTACCGACATGGGATTGCCCCATTGGCTTAGCGCAATGCCCCAGTAGGCCATTGCACAGGTTGAATCAGCTGCTATTGCCTGATTGAATCCTTTGATCGACGCGCCGAACTCGAACGAATGGAGCAGCGCGACAGCACGGTTGAATTGAGGCGCGGCCTGGGGACTGCAGGACGTCTGGAAGTGGACGGTGCCGAGCCGCTCGGCCGGCTGGTGCGAATGTTCCTGCGCAAACAGGGCCGGCGGGATGATAAACAGAGCGAATATCAGCTTTGACATCACAACTCTCCGCTCGCGTTTCATAAGGAAGGGTGTCCGGCGGAGGCGGATCGCGCAAGGTGACTTGCTATCCGACGTAAACTCTTTGAATGTGATAGCATGAGCGACGAGACACTCGAGCCGAACGCTGCCGACGGTGGAAAGGGCGCTCCTCCTGAGGAGGATCAGTCGAATCGCGTTCACGACAGGGCGACTCGCGAGTACAGCGCCGAGACTATCAAAGTTCAATGGTATGCATCGCGCTGTATTCACAGTGCAGCGTGCATTCGCGCGCTTCCACAGGTATTCGATCCGCGCCAGCGTCCGTGGGTCAATGTTCATGCAGCGAGCGCGGGTGCGATTGCCGAAGCTGTTGTGAAGTGCCCCACTGGTGCATTGCATTTTGTGCGAACCGACGGCGGCGCGCAGGAACAGCCGCCAGAGGACGTGACCGTAACATCGGTTCGCAATGGCCCCTTCTTTGTCAGGGGTCAGGTCAAAATCACGGATGCAAGCGGCGCAATAGTTCGTGACGACTGGCGTGTTGCGCTCTGCAGGTGCGGCCGCTCGAAACATCTCCCGTTCTGCGACAACACTCACAGAGCGCTTGGACTCCGCATCGACGATGATGCGGAGCAGGGACATTAGGCGATCGGCGCTACCTGGAACTGTTCCAGCTTCCCATCGCTTGTTTCGAAGGTCCATACGCGAAGCGAGCGGCCATTGAACGTCGCGCGATAATTCCGCAGCGTCATTCCGCCGCGCTTTGACGTCGAAGTCTGCGTGAAGCTTACGAGCGATCCAAGTGGAGCGAGGCTCGCAGCGAAGTCCTTGAGCGCAACATCACCGAAGTAACCGTTGGCATTCGAGGTAAAGAGCGAGCGATCGATTTTGCCCTGCTGAAGTCCTTCCAGAATTGCGCGCGCCTGAGCCGTCTGATTAGACGTCAGCGAATCCTCCACGGTGAACAGCAATCGCGAGATCTGAGTAGCAATAGTCCCTGCCGCAGAAACAGCGTCCTGATTCGTCATCACTATGATCGCAGCACTGTCCTCAGGATATACGAAGTTCTCTGCTGTAAATCCGGAGACTTCGCCATTGTGCTCGACGAGAAAGTGTCCGCCCGACATGGTTGTGAACACACCAAGACCGTATGAGCTCGGCGCGCCATTCTTAAGCGTAGTCTCGCGAAACATCTCCGAGTACGATGCCGGCTTGAGGAGACTCCTCCTGATGAGGGAGATATCCCACTTAGCGAGATCTGCCGGCGTCATTGCGAGCATGCCTGCTCCATACATCCAGCCGTGTCCCGCGTCAGGCGCAGGATGCAAAGGACCGAGTGCGTAACGGATGTAACCTGTTGCGTCGACCGCGCGCGGATTCGAGTCGAAGTCACGAGCCGACTTCATGCCGAGCGGATCGAGAAGCCGGGTCTGGATGAATTGAAAGAACGGCATGCCGCTCACCTTCTCGACAATCATTCCAGCCAGAACGAAACCCGTGTTGCTGTACTGCCACCGAGTGCCCGGCTCGAAGTCGAGCGGCTGCTTTGCCCAGCGATCCATGATGGATTGCGCAGGAGCATCCTTTCTCATCGGCTCCATCAGGTAATCCTGCGGCCAGAAGTCCTGATAGCCCGACGTGTGAGAGAGGATCTGGCGGATTGTCACCTCGTTGCCGCGTGACAATCCGGGGACGTACTTCCCAACGGGATCGTCGATTCTGAGCTTGCCCTCTTCCTGAAGCAGAAGCATCGCGGCGGCAGTGAACTGCTTGCTGATCGACCCGATGCCATATCGCATCGATGTGGTTGCAGCCTGCACTGGATCGAGCCGCGACGAGCCGTATGCCTTGGAAAGCACAAGCTTTCCGTTCTGCACCACCGCAACGCTTGCGCTCGGCACGCCCGTTGTGCGCAGTACACCTGTCGCAATCGAGTCGACTTTCGCTTCGAAGGACTGCGACGCCAGCGGATTCGCAGTGAACGAGAGCACGCTGCACGCTATGAAAAGTTTTTTCAACATGTCAGTCGGTGTTTGTTAGTCAGACGCTCGCATGATGCGATACCGTGCAATAACAATTTGCAGAATTCCGAACGCAATCAAGCCCGCGGCGACAATTGCAAAGATCAGTGAATGGTTTCTGATGGCATCGAGAGACTTCTCGATACCACCTGCTTCAGCAGGATTGTAGTTCCATCCCGCTCTCAATATGAAGAGTCCGATCATTCCAAATACGATGGCTCGCGCCGCGACTCCAAATCCGCCAAGCCGCTCGATAAGCTTGCGTGTCTGAGCACCAGCTCCCGACAGGTCGAGACGCCGGAGAAACTTCCGCCTGAACGCACGGTACATCTGGTACACTGCGTAGCCGACTATCACGATGCCGGCGCCGATGACAAACCATCGGCCTGCAGGAACGTGCAGGGCCCAACGCGTGACTTCGCGCGCCTTGTCTGTGGAGTCGCCTTCACGATCTACGAGGTATTTGAGCGTCGATGCTCCCAATACACCGTAAACCAGTCCTCTCAGCGCTTCGCCGACTCGCAGTGTGACCGCTTTCATGGAGCGCCCACGACGTTCCGCATCGACAAGCGCGCTCACCAGACGCCAGGCAGCGTAGCCAAGCAGACCGACCGATACGACAAGCAACGCGAGCACTCCAAAGGGAGCTTCTCCGATTGCCTCGATTGCGCCGTGTGTGTCAGTAGTTTCGCCGCCAAAGCCCATCGAGGCGCGGACAGCGAGAAGACCGACAACTATATAGATGAAGCCCTTTGCAGCGTAGCCGATTCGCCCCAGGCGAACGAGCCATGCGGGAGGATCGTTATCGCTCACGCATTCACGCGGACAATCGCCTTTACCGCGGATCGATTCTCGACTGCCTCGAGCGCAGATGCAACGTCGGCAAGATCGTACACGTTGCCGGCAAGCTTCGACCATGGCTTTGTGGAACCGTGATGCGCAGCGATATCGACCGAGCGGTGAAAATGCTCGTAACGCGAGCCCCAGCATCCGCGCAGCTCAACGTGCTTCCTGTTGATCTGCCAATGCGGATGAATCTCGACTGGACCGTTGTCGGTGTAGTGACCGCAGACAACCACGCGCCCGCCATCACGAACGAGGTCGAGTGCCTCACTGACTGCTTCCGGAGCACCGCTCGCTTCTATCACGACGTCAAATCCTCTCCCTCGCGTGAGAGAACGCCCGTTGTCCATCCGCTCAGCGCGGGGAATAGAAAGTGTGATCGTGGATGTCGCACCCATACTCGCGGCAAACCGAAGGCGGTCGTCGACAATGTCGACAGAAACCACCTGAGACGCGCCGCTCAATGACGACAACGCGACAACACTCTGCCCAACCGGTCCTGCGCCCATGATCGCGACTGAATCTCCAAGTCTGATTCCCGCCAGGTCGACTGCATGCAATGCAGTTACCAGACCGCATCCGCCACCGATGAACGTTTCAGGGGAAAGTGATGACGGAATATGAATCATCTTCACGCCGGGCTTCATGTAAATCGCCTGAGACCACCCGCCAAGCAATCCGTCGTCGGCGGAATACGTGATTCCATACACTTTGCGTGACGGGCATCGATTGGGCTGATTGACAACAGAGCAGTGATAGCATGAGCCGCATGTCTCGTGCACATCGAGAAATGTTACGACGTCACCTTCTCGAAGCTGATCGCCATCGACGGTTGTGAGAGCGCCGCGCAACTTGGCGATCACGCCAATGCTCACATGCCCCGGAATTATTGGATACGGAACACCAGCAAGACGTCCATGGTGGAGATGGACATCAGTCCCGCAAACTTCGGAATACATGGTGTGCAGCAGTGCCGCTCCCGGTTCCAGTGCCGGCTCCGCAAATTCGCGCAACTCAACTGGTACACCGGGCGCGGGAAAAACTGCAGCTGTGTACGACATGCGGCTCAAGTCCCTATTGAGCGCCTACTGATTGCGACTCGACGCACTCTTGTCGCGTACCGGACGGAACTCCGATGACTGTCGGTAATTAGGCCAGTCGCGTGAATTGGCGAGCTGCGAGCCGAGCGCATGCAGGATACTCACATCCTCGGCGATGCCTGTCAGATCCCACTTTGCCGCATCGTATTCATCTGCGGGCTGGTGATATGCGTCGCGGCGATATCGCGCATCTGCGGAATCGCCTGCAGTCTTGCCGCCGTTGAGAAGGTCGATGCCGCTATCCATATACAACATGGGGACACCGCGCTTCGCCATCGGGAAGTGATCGGAGCGGAAGAAGTATCCTGCTTCGGGGCTCGCATCAGGAGTGATCACCCGGCTGCTCGCTGTAACAACCTGCTGCAGGCGGTCTTCGAGATCGCTCTGACCGGATCCGACAACGACAACATCATGTGCGCGTCCCGACGGACTCAACGCATCGATGTTGAATCCTGCAACGGTCGTCTCGAGAGGATACACAGGGTTCGCTGCGTAATACTCTGATCCGAGCAGTCCCTTTTCTTCCGCTGTCCAGAACGCGAACACGAGCGAGCGCTGTGGCTTGGGTCCCGCGGCGAACATGCGCGCAAGCTCGAGCACAGCAGCGATGCCAGTTCCGTTGTCTACAGCACCGTTGTAGATCGTGTCGCCACGCGCATCAGGCGCGCCCACTCCAAGGTGATCCCAATGCGCGCCGTAGAGAATGGTCTCATTGGGATGAGCGCTCCCGCGGATTCTGCCGAGGACATTCTTCGAGTGAATAGTCTTCTGCGTGACTTTATAGTTCGCCGAGAATGTCGCGCCGTTGAGCGTCACGGGCTGGAATTCGCGCGTCTGCGCGCTCTTTTTGAGGGAGTCGAAGTCGAGGCCAGTTGATTTCAACAGACTCACAGCATCGTCGCGCTGTATCCATCCTTCCATCGGCGGATGCACCTCCGCAGGATTCTGCCGGACGATGTCGAACATCGTGTTCGTGTTCGAATTCTTGACCGTCGGCCAGCCGTAGGACGCGGGCGCTGTTTCATGCACAACGAGAAGTCCTGCGAGACCCTGTCGCGCGGCTTCCTCGTACTTGTAAGTCCAGCGGCCGTAATAGGTCATCGCCTTGCCGCCGAAGTCTCCCTGACCCGCTTCAAAGTCGGGATCGTTGATGAGGACAATTCCGACTTTGCCGCGCATGTCCTGCCCCTTGAAGTCGTCCCAGTTTCGCTCAGGAGCTTTTACTCCGTATCCAAGAAAGACAACCGGCGCGTTCTGTATCGTGACATGGTCGACATTCTGCATGGAGGCGCGAATGGCAACGTCTTCACCCTGTGCCAGTGCGACGTTCTGGCCTTTGACATTGAATGAGAACGACGCGGGTCCGGTGATGTCGGATTGCAGCAGGGGAACATCCTGGAACCAGCTTCCGTTAGGTCCGCCCGGCTCCAGGCCGGCAGCTTTCAATCGATCGGCGATGTAATTGGTCGCCAGCTCCTCTCCGCGAGTTGCTGGTCCGCGTCCGAGAAATGCATCAGCCGAGACGGTGCGAATGTCCTCGGCCATGCGTGAGGTGCTGGGGGTCGCTGAGGCGGGAGCGTTGGTGGTCGTGACCGACGGTGCGCAGGCGGCAACCATAGTCGCGATGGCGAGCGTGCGAGTGCGTTTCAACATATTCGTTACAGTGGAGTTGAACGGTCAATGAGGTTTCGGTGAGTTCCGGATGTTATTCTCACAGTATCTATAGTAGCGGGCTGGCCCGCTCGTCCAGAAGTCCACTCTTGTAGAGGCACCATGATTCGTGGAATTGCACTGGTCTGGGCTGCGCTCAGCCTGGCAGCGGCAGATCGCAGCGCTGCTACACTTCGTGGGACAGTCCGTGATTGCGATGGACCTGTCGAAATTCACCTGTCGGGGATTTCCGTAGCGGCGTTCAATCCGGCGCGAAACGCGGAGCTGACAGGGATTCTCAATGCCATGAGCAGCGAAGTGCTGGTGGTTACGGACAGCGCTGCAATGAACCAGTTCAATGCTCGTCAGGCGAAATTACTTTCGCTGGTTCGCGGACCAGGCGCGATTGCTCGCGCGCGAACCAACGCGAATGGCGATTTCACTCTCGCCGTTCCCCGGGCTGACAGCGTTCTAATTTTCGCATACCGCAATCTCGAGGATGAGCCCAACTATTTCACGTATCGAAAGGTGGCCGGAGCATCGCGCGGAACTGTGTATCTGGACATGTCGCGGGGAGCGTGCACATATCAGTGACTCCCGCCTTCGCAACAGGAGCTGCTGATGTTCGTGCATGAAGTAAATCCAATATTGAATGTCTCGAACATTCAGCAGAGCCTCGAATGGTTCGAGAATCTTGGATGGCACAGGACATTCGATTGGGGTGATCCCGTAACGTTCGCCGGCATCAAGTCGGGACGCGTACAGATCTTTCTATGTCTCGGCGGCCAGGGCGGACGCGGGAAGAGTCCGGTGAAGATGACATTCGGACCTGATGGGGATCAAAGCGCGGACAAGGGAGCCTGGATGTCGTTGTGGGTTGATGATGTCGATGCCGTTCATGAAAAGTGCGTGCGGCTTGGATATGACATCGCGTGGCCGCCGACTGACATGGACTGGGGTGTGCGCGAGATGCACGTGCGACACCCCGATGGCCATGTATTCAGGGTCAGTGGCGGGCTTTCCGAGGAAGAAGAGGTGTAATCAGGTCCCTTCGATCTTGTAGATCTCGCGGCGGCCGTGATCTACGAGATCGTGATAGCCTTCCATGATCGGCTCCATCTGCTTCATGAGGTCCGGCGTCATGCCTTTGCCGGCCATCATCTCTTCGAAGTCTTTCATGCTCGGAACTTCGACCTCGGCAACTACGGTCCAGTAGTGCTCGCCGGCAAAATCGGTCATTATGCGCATCTTCCCGAAGCCTGCCTGCTCGTTGATCGATGACATCTTGAGAAACTTCTCGACCATGGGGCGCACCTTTCCCGGCTTGCAGTAGAACACTTCGCGAACGAGCATCATTTTCCGCCCCCCATTTTTTGGAATTCCAGAAATAATAGACGTTCGATGCCTGGACGGTCAGACCGGGAATGGCACGCTGGTCCAGCGGTCATTTTTCGCTTCCGCCGAGAACCTTGACACCCCGTAAGGTTCGGGGCATCGTCCAAGGAGGCCGATGTCCCGGGCCTAACCTCGTATGACTCTTCCCCAGCAGGAGTCGGAATTGAGGCAAAGGAGGGTACACCTTCGGGATGCAGTTTCGTCGATTCCTTGCGTTCACCGCGAGCGCTGCTGGGGAGTAGCCCGTGGTGCATACAAGGGACATAGACGATGACTCAGAATAAGGATCTCAAGCGGCTCGTTCGCGCCCGCATGAAAAAGACCGGCGAATCCTACACTGCCGCGCGGTCGCACCTCGCCAGAAAGATAGCCACGAAATCCGCATCGAAGATCGACTACGCCGCGCTTGCAGGTATGAGCGATGCTGCGATCAAGGAAAAAACGGGATGCACGTGGGAAAAGTGGGTGAAGTCACTGGATTATTACGGGGCTGACAAGATGGAGCATCGTGACATCGCGAAGCTCGTCCACGAGAAATACAAAGTCGGGCCGTGGTGGACTCAGACAGTAGCAGTTGGATACGAGCGCATCAAAGGACTGCGTGCGCGAGGCCAGAGAAGAGATGGAACGTACGAAGCGAGCAAGTCGCGCACATTCAACGTTCCGGTGAAGACGCTTTACGATGCATGGGCAAATGCAGCGTCTCGAAAGAAATTCCTCGACGGAAAGGACTTGAAGGTCACAACTGCGACTTCACCGAAATCGATGCGCGTGCGGTGGGCTGATGGGACGATCATCGCGCTCGGATTTTATCCCAAAGGTGAATCGAAGAGCTCGGTGGCGATTCAGCACACGAAGCTTCCTGATCGTGAAACCGCAAACGCGCTCAAGAAGTTCTGGAGCGAACGGCTCGACGCACTCGCCGAAATACTGAATCCGTAGGGCACTTTTTCGGCAAAGTCGCGCTTGGAGATTCCCAAACCGCTATATACAATGAGTACAGGTGAGCGGAGTGGTTCTTCAACTTGGGGTGTAGGTCAATTGGCAGACCGCCGCACTGTTAATGCGGAAGTTGCAGGTTCGAGTCCTGCCGCCCCAGTACACTGCCGTTGTGACGTTCGCTTCTCGTAATTGTCTATCGCTGTAGGCACTTACCCACTCGAACGAACGATCACATGTCTTTGTCTGTACGCCAATCGAGCACGGCAGTCGCGCTCGTTGTTTTCGCATGCGCAGCACTTGCCGCGTGCAGTGAGCTCATATCAACAGAGCCTTCCATAAGTCACGCGCGCGCCGATCGGCAGCGGGTGATGTTCCAATGCACAGCATCGCGCACTGCGCTCAGTGTGAGCTGTGATTCTCCTTCCATTCCCGAAGGCGTAAGGGCCGACATCATCGGGGGCCAGAACGTCATGGTCAAGCTGACTTCGAGCAACGTCAGCTACGATACCGAGACGCAGATTTTTCAGTTCGACCTGACAGTGCAGAATCTCCTCAATGAAACCGTTGGCACTCCTGGCGGTGGTATTCCTGATCCCGATGGAATCCGCGTTTTCTTCCACACACTTCCTTCTGTAACGTCGGGAAGTGGAACGATCACTGTAGCCAACGCTGACGGGATCGATGCGTTCACTGCCGCCGGCCAGCCGTACTACAGTTATCCCGAAATACTGGACAAGGACGAGGTATCATCCGCAAAGGCATGGCAGCTCGGCATGCCGCTCACTGTTAATTCGTTCACCTTCTCGCTTCTTCTTGACATGGACTGGGAGCCGAAGCTCGTCATCAATGAGGTGATGGCGAACCCGAACGGCACAGCGGAAGAGGCCATGAGCGAATGGTTCGAGCTCTATAATGCGGGCTCCAAGCCAGTCGATCTCGAAAACCTCGTGATCGCTGACTCGGCTGCATCCGGCCGCCGCCCGTACCACCTGATTTCATCGTCTGTCGTCGTTCAGCCGGGTGGATATGTCGTCCTTGGCAATTCGACGAATACGGTCTCCAATCAGGGAGTGCCAGTCGATTATGCGTATGGCGGCGCGCTGGCGCTCGCGAACAGTCTCGACGCAATCAAGATCGCACGCGTCGTTGGAATGGACACTGTCACAATAGATCGTACGCAGTATTCGAACGCCAGCGTGTCAGCCAAGGCAGGAATCAGTCGTGAGCTCAAGAATCCATCTCTCGACAACTCGAACATGGATGGATCGAACTGGGCGGATGCAGCCGTGACGGCGGTCTACGGTGCGGGCGGACGCGGCACACCGAAGGCGGAGAACTCGGCACTCACACCGCTTGCAGTGGGGAATAGAGTGGTGAACGCGAGGTCGTCACCTCTCCGCAGGTAGCGTC
Organism: Gemmatimonadaceae bacterium; assembly: GCA_035281765.1. Lineage (GTDB taxonomy): Bacteria > Gemmatimonadota > Gemmatimonadetes > Gemmatimonadales > Gemmatimonadaceae > UBA4720. The sequence goes on along the minus strand of DATEDH010000120.1, from coordinate 9,302 downwards.
ACACCCTTTCGACCAACAGCGCGCGACATCACTTTCCCCTTTGCGATAATTCTCAAAAAGGGGAAAGTCAGATGCGCTCGAGGTTATGTGTCGCTGCATGCGCGACACTCGTCGTTTCATCAACAGCATATGCACAGCCGCCGGGCGCGCCAGGCGCTGCAGAAACCAGAATCGGACCTGGCCAGTCATGTCCTGCAGGTCAAACCGAGATTCGTCCGCGAATCTGCAGAGCGCCACAGCTTCCTCCGCCGAGCATTATCGATTACCGCCCTGTCTCAACGCTCGTAACGGCAGAGCATCTGGTACCGCGCGCAAAATTTCCGGCAATCGATTTTCACGGGCATCCACAGGATCTCATCGACACTCCGGAAGGCCTCGCGCGGCTCGGCACAGCGATGGACTCGATCAATGTCCGTCTCATGATTGCAGCCGACGACATCTCAGGCGACAGACTCAAGCGTGTGCTGAGCGCGATTCAATCCTCGCCGAAGATGAAGGATCGCGTCAGAGTGTTGACAGGCATCGACTTCAACAACGTCGGCCCGGGCTGGGCGGAAAAGGCGGTCAAGCAGCTCGACGCTGACATAGCTGCCGGCGCAGTCGGTGTTGGCGAGATACCAAAATTTCTGGGGCTTCGCTACAAGAAGCCGGACGGTTCGAGACTTCGCATCGACGACCCGCAGCTCGATCCCATCTGGGATGAGGCAGCAAGACTCGGGGTGCCCGTCTTCATTCACACCGCGGATCCGCAGGAATTTTTCCGGAAGGAAATCGACTATACGAACGAGCGGTGGCTCGAGCTTTCACTCTTTCCCGGGCGTCGATATCCGCAGGATCAGTTTCCGAGCTTCGATGAGCTGATGACTGAGCGCGACAATGTTTTCCGGCGACATCCGAAAACAACATTCGTTGCGGCGCACATGGGATGGCATGCAAATGATCTTGGCCGGCTGGGAAAACTGCTCGATCAATATCCCAACGTGTACACGGAAGTCGGCGCGGTACTTTACGACATAGGCCGCCAGCCTCACGCGGCGTATGACTTCTTCGTGAAGTATCAGGACAGGATCATGTTCGGAAAGGATTCGTTTCAGCCCGAGGAGTATCCGTACTACTGGCGCGTATTCGAGACGCGCGATGAATACTTCGATTACTACCGGCACTATCACGCATTCTGGAAGCTGTACGGCATCGGATTGCCGGATTCAGTGCTGAAAAAGGTCTATTATCAGAACGCAATGAAGATCACGAAGGGATTGCCGAAGGCGTGACGATGAGCGCGTCGCAGGAGGATCCTCGAGTGGCCACTTCACTTGAATGGCTCCAGAAGCGCGGCACAAAGCGAAATCGTGACGGCATGGCGAGATATGGAATCGTTGCACCGAAGTCATTTGGTGTATCGATGGCAACGATGCAGCCCTATGCCAGGAAGCTCGGGAGGGATCACGAGCTCGCACTTGCCTTATGGGATACCGAGTGGCTCGAAGCGAGAATGCTCGCTGCGTTTGTCGATGAGCCGGAAAGGATCACGAGCCGTCAGATGGATCAGTGGGCGCGCGACTTCGACAACTGGGCAATTTGCGACACGGTCTGCTTCAAGTTGTTCGACCAGACTCCTCATGCCTGGAAAAAGATCGACGCATGGAGCAGGCGCAGTGATGAGTTTGTGAAGCGTGCAGCCTTTGCACTTCTTGCGTCGGTTGCGCTGCATCGAAAAAAAGAGGCGGATGCTCCGTTTGTTAAATCGCTGGCAATTATCGAGAGGGAAGCGAGCGACAGTCGCAACTTTGTGAAGAAAGGCGTTAGCTGGTCGCTGCGCTCGATCGGTCACCGGAATGCCAATCTCAATGCAAGAGCACAGAAACTGGCAGGGAAGCTTTCGGAATCGACAGACGCAACAGAGCGATGGATCGGGAAGGATGTTCTAAGGGACATCACAAGGCCACAAATCCTGAAGAGGTTCAAATGATCAACGTCATCCAGTCGCTTTTTGGTTTCGGCGCATTGCTGGTGATCGCCGCGATCGTTCTATGGTTTGCCGGCCGCCGCGTTCCCGCACGGCGACTGGCAAGCATGGGCATCGCTGCGTTGATCATTGCAGGCCTGCTTCACATCTACCTGCGAATCTCGCCGGTGTGAGCTCGTATTCGTGAATGCAGACAAGCATTCACGCAGAGCTGATGGTGGTCCGCGTAATGCGATTGTACGAGAGTGACTTCGCGAACAGGCAGGTGCAGGATGCCACTCCATTATGAAAATCTGGATCCAACCACGCGTCGCTACGCGTTTGAAGAGCTGCAGCGCGACATCGACAACGGAACCTTTCATGCTTCCGATCGCTTACGCCCCGAAGCAGTGGGCGAGTACAAGAGACTGCTCAGCGAGGCGATCAGGTATTACGATGACCGCTGGCTCGAAGAACATGCAGATGATCTTCTCGTCGAGCATGAGCCGCGACGGACACGCACTGGCGGAGTAATTGAAGCGCGCGTGCCGACGATGGCTGTACGGATGCTCACCGAAGGCGATTTCAATCGATACTACATGCGCGGTGTTTGTCTGCGCGCAATCGATGAAGAGCGCGGCGTGGTGGAAATTTACCGGGCTCGTCTCTCGCTCGACGAGCGGCCTGAGTCGGCGGAGCTCGAGGGACGTCGAGTGAAACCGCAGGAAATTCTGTCATGGCTCCGCGGTGAGCCCGGTGGAGAGGAGAACACCGCGCGACTCGGCCGGCCTAACTCCGGACTCAGTATCCGTCTGGTGTAGACCTCTATCCGCGAGACCCTCGCTGTGACAGGATTGTGAGCGCGCTCGATGAGCGCGCTCTTTCATTTCATGAGGGACAGACCTGTTGCAGATACGCCGGTTCGAGACGCGGGACTGGAGCGAATGGGTTCGCATGTCGCGCGCGCTGTTTCCTGCCTTGTCCGACGCGGACAAACTTGAAATGCAGGCTACGCTCGCGCGTCCTGACGCTGCTGTGTTCGTGCTCGAACGTGATGAAGGATCGCTTGCCGGGTTCGTAGAAGTGGGGACGCGCTCGATTGCGGATGGGTGCGAAACAAGTCCCGTCGGATACATCGAAGCCTGGTACGTGGATGCCGATGTGCGCCGCAAGGGTTATGGAAAGCTGCTGCTGGAAGCGGCCGAATCATGGAGTGCGTTGCGGGGATATCGCGAGATGGGCTCTGACGCTCTGCTCGATTACCAGGTAAGTCACAGCGCGCACAAGGCAGCGGGTTACGAGGAAGTCGACAAGGTCATCGTATATCGAAAGACAATCCAGCAGCCGGTGACGCCGGCAAACGCCCGGCAGGCAGTTCCTTTTTTCCGTGTTGCCGATATCACCCGCTCGCTCGCTTTCTACGTCGATGGGCTCGGCTTAAAGAAGACGCGCGAATGGGTCGTTGAAGGAAAACTGAAGTGGTGCTGGCTCGAGCTCGGCGATGCGGCGTTGATGCTGCAGGAGATCGAGACGGAAGACACGCGTCGGACGGCGGCAGATGCACCGAAAGGCGTTGGAGTTGCAATTAACTTCATCGCAATGGATGCAATCGCAGTTTATCGCGGGCTTCAATCCCGTAACATCGAGGCGTCCCGTCCGTTCGTTGGGAACGGGATGTGGGTGACGCGAGTGACCGATCCCGACGGATACGAGCTTTATTTCGAGAGTCCGACTGACGCTCCCGAGGAGAAGGAACTGGACGAGTGAGCGAAAGGGAAGACAGGATCCGCCGGTCGAAGCAATATCACAACGGAAGGTTTCGCAACACGTACCCGATGCGCCCCATTGGCGGTCCGTCACTCAAATTGATGGGCGAGTTTTTCTTCGGCGGCGCGAAGCGCGTTCCGCGCAGGCCTCTTCCAGTCGAAGACCCGATCCCGACGTGGGTAACACCGCCCGAATCGGGATTGCGGGTAACATCGATCGGGCACAGCACTCTGGTGTTCGAGATCGATGGTGTTCGCATTCTCACCGATCCCGTCTTCAGTAATTACGCTGCTCCTTTCGCGCTTCCTGGCCGCAAACGATTCCATCCGCCGCCGGTGCAAATCGAGCGATTGCCGAAGATCGATGCGATCATTCAGTCGCACGACCATTACGATCATCTCTCACGCACATCGTGGAAGCGAATTGCGAAGCTGGGCATCCCCGTACTCACATCGCTTGGTGTCGGCAAACGACTGGAGCAGTTCGGGGTTGCGCCTGAGTTGATCACGGAGATCGACTGGTGGGAGAGTCACACAATCCCCGGCACTTCGATCACTGTCACCGCGACACCGGCGCAGCATTTTTCCGGACGGAGCCTCGGCGATCGCAACCTCACACTGTGGTCATCGTGGGTGATTGCAGGCCCTTCAAATCGCATCTTCTTCTCCGCCGACACGGGCCTGACGGATGAGCTCGAGCAGATCGCAGCTCGCCACGGTCCGTTCGACTTGACTCTGCTCGAGATTGGTGCTTCGAATCCTGCATGGGCGGATATTCACCTTGGACCGATGAATGCAATGCGTGCATTCGAGATGCTGGGCGGCGGGACGCTCATGCCGATACACTGGGGGACGTTCGATCTCGCACTGCATCCATGGAAAGAGCCGGTCGAAACTTTGCTGTCATTGAAGAAGCCGTCCGGTTCGAAGATCATTACTCCACCATTCGGACGGCCCGTCGAGCCATCGCTGGTTGCGGAACCAACTCGATGGTGGCAGTCGCTCGAATGAAATCAACAACGTCAAGGGATCGCTGATGCTCACTGCACAAGAGGCACTTGCCCGACTGAAGGAAGGAAACGCGCGCTTTGTCTCCAGCACACATAAGTCGAGTACGTCACAGCTCAGCGATAGGCGGGTCGAGCTCGCAACCTGGCAGGAGCCTTTCGCGATAATCCTCGGGTGTTCCGACTCTCGCGTTCCTGCCGAGCTCGTGTTCGATCAGGGTCTCGGCGATCTGTTCGTGATTCGCGTTGCCGGAAACATTGTCGCATCATCGCAGATCGGCAGCGTCGAGTTTGCTGCTGAGCGTTTTGGAACTCGACTGGTGGTCGTCCTTGGACATTCTCAGTGCGGAGCCATTACGGCGACACTCGAAGAGCTGCGTCGTCCGACGGAGAATCAGTCGCGAGGTCTTCGTGCTATCGTCGATCGCGTGCGACCCTCTGTGGAGACTGTTCTGGATGCCCATCGCGGTGGGACGAGCGAGAGTCTTGTCGGGGCCGCGGTGCGCGCCAATATTCGCGCATCTGTGTCACACCTGCGGTATGGCTCGGAAATACTCGAGCGCCTGATCGAGCGCGATGGATTGGTCGTGCTTGGAGCCGAGTACTCACTGGATACAGGAAAGGTTGAATTTCTGAACGGCATCGCCTGATCTCCCGCCTTCTTTCCCGTGCGACTGGCAACTTCAATGAAACCTGACCTCGTGCAGCAGATACGCTCGCAGTTTCCTGCACTCGAGCGTGTTCAAAATGGACATCCAGTTGCCTACTTCGACGGGCCCGGCGGCACACAGGTTCCGCGTTGTGTTGGTGAAGCGATGCTCGACTATCTCTATCATCACAATGCAAATACGGAGTGGGCTTATCCCACGAGCGCCGAGACCGATGAGGCGCTGCATGATGCGAGAGTCGCACTGGCCGATTTCCTGAACGCAACGCCCGAGGAGATCGCCTTTGGGGCGAACATGACGACGCTCACCCTTCACGCATCGCGCGCAATCGGGCGGCGCTTGCAGGAAGGCGACGAGATAATCGTGACCGAGCTCGATCACCACGCGAACTCCGACCCGTGGCGACAGCTTGCGCAGGACAAGAATCTGTGCGTGCGAACTGTCAGGATGATTCCCTCTACAGGACAGCTCGATTGGGATGACTTCGAGCGCCTTATCAATGAGCGGACGAAGGTCATTGCGGTTGGAGCTGCGTCAAACGCATTGGGAACGGTGAGCGACGTTCGCCGCGCGGCGCATATGGCGCGCGATGCTGGCGCTCTCTCGTATGTCGACGCCGTTCATTATGCGCCGCACACATTATGCGACGTCGCCGCGCTCGAATGCGACTTCCTCGCATGCTCGGCGTACAAATTCTGCGGGCCGCACGTCGGGATCCTGTATGGGAAACAGGGGCTGCTCGATTCACTCGACTTTCCGCGGTTGAGGCCGGCACACCACAACGCGCCGGAACGTGCTGAGACCGGAACATTGAATCATGAAGGGATTGTCGGAGCGGGGGCAGCCGTCGATTTCTATGCGTCGCTATCTGCAAGCAATGGATCGCGCCGATCGAGACTCACTGAAGCGTTCAACGATCTCCATGAGAGAGGCGATGCACTGGTGCGGCGTTTGTGGAACGGCCTGGCGGGTATTGGCGCCGTCACGCTTTATGGACCGGAGCCCGGTGTGCCTCGTACTCCGACCCTGGCATTCACTGTGGGTGGGATGAAAGCGCGCGATGTCGCTGTGCGTCTCGCCGAGCGAGGCATGTTTGTATCGCACGGTGATTTCTACGCCCTGACGGTTATCGAGCGCCTCAACGTCGCTGACCAGGGACTCGTCCGCGCGGGCTGCGGGGTTTACACGACCGATGAAGAAGTCGATCGCCTGGTTGAAGGTGTAAGAACGCTGGCCTGAGCCTCGTCAGGGTGGCTCAATCCTTGAGGGTTATTTCAATAACCCATTTCAAGGAGGATTCATGCATCGAGGCGTTGTCATGCTTTCTGCTGGACTCATTGTCGCTGCCCTTGCAGGTGCACGTCCCCACCATGAGCCGTCAGCAAGAGAGCTCGAGGTCAAACGGCTTCAGCATCATTTTGATTCGGTGGATGCGGAGCTCAAATCGCGCGATGTTTCCGCGCTTTCTGCACTACAGCTCGCGAGGCGCGCGCAGCTGGTTTCCTGGCTGCGTGAATATCGCGACGCCGCAACGTTCCCGACCAACGACAAGTTCACCGACCCGACTCCGTTTTTCCGCGACAAGGATGGTGTTCTCTGCGCGATGGGCTATCTCATCGACCGCTCCGGGCGATCGGACATCGTGAACAAGGTCGCTGCAACGCGAAACAACGCGTACATCCGCGAGCTGGCGGATGATCCTGCTTTAATAGCCTGGCTCGACAGCGCAGGTTTATCCGTTGCAGAGGCAGCGCGGATCCAACCGTCGTATGGTGGTGGTCCAATCATCGACGACACTGACAATGAGAAAGTCGATGACGACTTTGCGCTTGCAGCAATTGGTCTGAGCTCTGTCTCACTCGCATCGGCTGCGGTGAATGTCGTGAAGCCGAGTTATCTCAGTGGCTTCCTGGGAGTGATCGCCGGCGGCGCGGCGATCGTTGTCGGTGCGAACAATCTCGACGAGAACGATGGAACCGATCAGGTAGCAACTGCGACGATGGCGATCGGCGCTGCATCACTTGGCGCAGGTATCTACGGCCTGCTCGAGGCGCGTCGTGAGTCGAACGATCACTGGCGTGACCGTGACCGTCGCGATCGGAGACGGCGTTACAGCGTTGCTGTCGTTCCGGATATGACAGTGCAGCGTGCAGAGCCGCGCTTTGGTCTTCTCGTAAAAGGAAAGTTCTAACGCTTCACCAGCTGCAAAACTGATCGCGGTGCCCCTCCGTCACAGGGGCACCGCGATTTGTCTTTACAGGTTCGTTCAGCCTGAGCGCAAAGCTTTCACGAGGCCGAGCTTGATGGCCAGGTACAGGACGAGATCCGACAGAACGAGAATCCCCGCCATGTGGCGGAAAGAGCCAAACTCTATAAACGGTATTCTCGTAGCGAGACCGGCAGCACCGATGCTGATCGCAATTGCAATCAACGTGTAGTGTTCCACCGACGGGCTCCACCGATGTTGTTTCATATGGTGCTCACGTGGCGAAGATGCCTGCGGCAAGTGATGCCGCCGCTGCCCTGATACATGCTGCGGCAAGCGCTGCTTCTCCCATGAACCACTGAGACAGGAGAGTGCTCACGCCTGCGAGCGCATCGGCCCTGATGATGGCTTTGGTACGGCCCGACATGTTTGCGGGTGTGATGGGAATCGCCTCGATGCCGCTGGAGGCCCGGTCGTAGACGATCTTATTCTGTTCCCGCCATGCGCCTTCGTTCGCTTCCCAGTACGATGCCGAGCTGTTGGTGATCGACCCGGCGCCGGCTACGGCCGTGGCCTCGAGCGGACTGACGGTGTTGCTCGCCTGATTCACAATCTTGTTTACGGCAAAGGAAAGCGCGAGCGCCGACGTGGTGTAATCGATCTGGCTGACGATTTGATCCATGAAGTTCATTGCGGTGACAGAGATGTCCAGGCGTGGTCCGGCCATTCCGATGTTCACTGATTTTCCCGGAGCGTTGGCGGATTGTGCCGCGGCTGCCTTCTCACACTCGCCGTCTGAAAGTGTCAGATCGAGAAATACCGGAGAGTGCGCCGTCTTTGCGTACTCTTTCTGAAACTCCTTCAGCGCTGCGACGCCGACTTTGCAGCGATCGAATCTCGACGCTTTGCGGTTTGCCTTGATCCGCTTGAGCGCGAAGTCCAGCGCATCATTGTGGTACTTCCCCATCCATGCGGTTTGCTCGATCAGCGGCGAGGGCGAATTGTCCACTACGCGCGCGTTGCCCGATGCAGCATCGACCGGAAGAGACGAATCTGCGGAACAACCAACTGCAGCAAGAGACAATGTCCATATCGCAGCCAGACTGAGGGCGACACAGGTGGATCGCGTTCGCATTTGTATCCTCCGCGAAATTGAATTGGGCGGGTGAATCCCGCTAGAGGGCGAAGGGTATCGAGCTGCTATTGCGTGAGCGTCAGCGTTCTCTTGCGTCTGACAACGCAATCACTTGCGAAAAAAAATCAACGCTTTGAGTGAAGGCTGCTGCGCCTCACGAGCGGTACCGGAATTCTGGCTTCCGATACTGATGATGCGATCGATGACGCGGTCGTCATCAACAGTATCGAGTGCGCAGAGCTCGCTCTCCGCATGCGCGTCGAGCCGCGAGGCAAGCACAGCGTGCGCAACCGCAGCTCGACGGGCGACGAGGGGACGTTCGTGGCGTGGTGAATGCTGGACTATTCGATCGAGTCGCTCAATCAGCTTCCGCTGCGGACGCCGATCGCGTGAAACTCTCACACTTTCGATCGCATTCCTGCTCTCGAGCCACGCAGAGATTTTCCTTATCGCCGCGAGTATCTCATCATCGCAGGGACTGCATTCATGATCTGTGACCTCTCGTACAGCTCCGAGGACCATAAAGGGATTGTCGGAGATGCGCCCGCTCACCTCCGCGATCAGCCGGCACTGAC
>DATEDH010000119.1:0-4611 GCA_035281765.1 Gemmatimonadaceae bacterium | reverse complement strand
AGCCATTGTGTGTCTGCGGTGACGAACTGGTCGAAGAACTGCCAGTGGAGCTGAGCATATCGCAGTGCTGCCTGCCGCTCGACGTCAGTAAGTCGAAGCTCCGGCGGTGTTGCCGGATCGCTGAGCTTGTGCGCAATGACTGGCGAGATGAACCAGAGTGTGATGAGAGGCGCTGTCGCAAAAACCAGCGCGAGACGCGAGAGCCCGCTGGAGATGTTCTGCACGTCGAGGACAATGGCAAGCACGAGCACGATCGCCAGTGCAGTGACTGGCCACATCCGCCGCCACACTTCACGCAGCGATCCTGACGCCATTGCGCGCTCTACCTGCGATGCAGTCTGCCACTCGAGAAGATTCTTCCGCGTGACAAGCAATCGCACGAGTGTGCGGATTATCGCGTCCGCGCTTACGACGGCCTGATGTGGAAGAAACGCTACAGCAAGTGCCCATTGCTGCGCATTGACTCCGGCATCGCGCGCAACAGCGGCATAATACGCGAGCCACGATTGATCGCGAGGCGGGCGCAGCACTGAGAGAAACAGCGAGAACACCCACGGCGCCGCGATCGCTGCGAGTACAACCGCCGACCATAATAGTGCCGATCCTGGAAGCCAGAACCATCCGGCAATGAGCAGCACGAGCTGCGAGATCTCGACGACGCTTCTCCGGAGATTATCGAAGATCTTCCATCGCGAAATTGTCGATAGGCGGTTGCGTCCAACACCACGCGGTCCGGGTACTTCGCGGCCGAGCCATTGCAGCAGCTGCCAGTCACCGCGTATCCATCTGTGCTTGCGGCGCGTGTAAGTGAGATATCGAGCGGGGTAATCGTCGTAAACTTCGATGTCGGTGAGGAGACCCGCGCGCGAGTAGGCGCCTTCGATCAGGTCATGGCTGAGCAGCGTGTTCTCGGGAAATCGTCCATGCGTCGCCTTTTCAAATGCATCGACGTCGTAAATGCCCTTCCCCGTAAAGCTTCCTTCACCAAAAAGATCCTGATACACATCGGACACCGCCGTAGTGTATGGATCCACGCCTGGATGACCCGAATGAATCGCCGCGAATCGCGATGCATGCGCGCTCGTGAGCGAGACACCAACTCTTGGCTGAAATATTCCGTAACCTCGGACAATTCGGCCAAGCTGCGGATCGTACTCCGCCTTGTTTAGCGGATGAGCCATCGCCCCAACCAGCAGCTGCGCCGCATCCCTCGGCAGAACTGTATCCGAGTCGAGCGTTATGACGTATCGGACATCCTGCAGGCGGAGCGTATCTCCGGCGATATAGGCAAAGGCATCAGCCGCCTTTCCCCGCAGAAAGCGATTGAACTGCCCGAGCTTTCCGCGCTTTCGCTCCCACCCCATCCACACGCCCTGCTTCTCATTCCAGCGACGCCGCCTGTGAAAGAGATTGAACGTGTCGCCATCGCGACGCGGATATTTGTTGTTCAGGTCCTCGATGCCGCTCATCGCAGCGGCGATGATCTCGGCATCTTCAGGTTTTGTTTCAGTATCGGCGTCGGTGAAATCGCTGAGTATGGCGAACGATAGATTGTCATCGCGATTCGCCAGATACTGAACCTCGATGTGAGCGAGTGCTTCCTTAACCGCGCGGACACTGCTGAACAGAGTTGGAACGACAACGGCAGTTCGAAATTCCGCGGGAACTCCGTCATCGCGGAATTCCAGTTTCGGCAGCACATGGGGCGGCATCAGCATCGTAACGAGCTGATTCACCATGCCGATGCCGATCTCGTTTGCCGGTATGAGTGCGAGCAGGAATACTGCAATTGATTGAATCACCGTGATGTCGGGGACGATCGACATCAGAAGCATCAGCAGCAGTGATGTGGTGACGGCGATGCCGCCGAAGTACAGCGCCGTCGGGTGACGCTGCGTCCACCTGTAAAACCGCTCGCTCAATGGTGGCCGATATCCCGTCGCTTCCTCGAGCTCCAATCGGCCGTCATCGATCAGGTAGTAACCGATGTGCGCGCGGCGCTCATCTCCCTGCCCGTGACTCTGTACTGACAGTCCGAGAGCGAGATTGGCTACTTCCTCTTCTGCTTTCTTTGTCTGCTTCGCGATGTGCTCGACAACGTGACGGTAATGATCACGTGTGCCGAACGACATGGATGGATAATGACCTGAAAGATCCTTGCGCAGAATTTTTTCAGTAGCGCTTTGCGATTCGACAAATTCCTTCCAGTCGAGCCGCGCAATTGTCCTGAGACTCGTGATGCAGTTCGATACTGTGATCTGCGTCAGCGCGATCATCCGGTTCGAGCGCGTGACCGCCACTTCAGCGCTTGGACCGTCTTCAGCTATCCACTGCTCGAGCCACACGAGTGGAGTGAAGTTGACCTGGTAGCCGCGGATCTGATGAAGAAATCGCGCGACCCACGTCGGACTGAACGGCGGATGATCGTTGATGAACCGCTCGAGTGCTCGTGCAAGCGCATCGGACGACTCATCGTTTGCCGCCATTATCTCTGCAGCGACTTTATCTGCTGACTCGACTTCATCGAGTCGCGCGCGAACGCGCAGAGCCATGCGGCGAATGTTCTCGACGAGGCCGAGTCGGAACATCGTCGGAATCGCCCACAGCTCACCCATCGAAAGCGACGCGACTTTCTGGTACTCACGAACGAAGAGCGTGATATTCTCGAGCGAGAGATGCCCTTCGGTGTGCGCGATCAGCTCGATGGCAACGTCATATACACGCGGATACTGGGCAAGCGTACCGCTCGCGAGCTTCGGCAGCTCCTGATAATAGCCGCCGGGAAGGTTCGTCCTGATCTCGCGAATGTGCTCCTGGACGATGTACGAGTTGTCGAGAAGCCATTCACCTGCAGGACTGATGTCTATCCCTCGATCCGCAGCATCGCTCAGCCGGTCATGAACTTCGTCCAGGACTCTGCGCGTGTCATCGAGCCGGTCCAGCAGCGGGCCATGTCCACGCTGTTTTTGAGGAGGAAGCAGGCGGTGCTTGCGCGCGATGTTGCGCGCGTGCTTGGCCAGGCGATCGGCTCCGAAGACTTCGCCGCGAATCGGGCCGACGAGCTTTCTCTCATTTCCGTCGCGGCCGAACTTCAGGAAACCGAGAAGCCTGCTCGTTGCTTTTTCGGGCGGAGTTACTGTCGTTGCCACGTGATGCTACCGTGCTTCTCTTGCAGTCTTTGTTCGATCCATTAGATGGTGTAAGATCGTCTGCTGCGCCTGATATGCCAGATGCGGGACGGTAAAAAGAGCCCCGTCACTGGTGGGTGACGGGGCCACTCGTCCATCATCTTGCGATGCGTGTCGTGCGGCTCGCGCCGCGGTTAGTTCCCTGAACTGCTCTTTACTTTCTCCCTGTACTCAGGACTTGCGTAAATCGCGATTTCGACGCGACGGTTCTGCGCCTTGCCTGCTTCAGTGTCGTTCGAAGCAACCGGCTCCGACTCACCGCGCCCCGCTGTCGTTATTCTGCTCGACGGTACGCCCTGTGACTGGAGGTACGCGGACGCTGAATTCGCTCTGCGCTGCGACAGTCCCATGTTGTAAGCGTCGTCACCCTGGCTGTCGGTGTGACCGACGATCATGATGTTCGAATCGCCGAACTTGTTGAGGCTCCGCGCGAGCTCCTGAAGATTGGAGGCAGCGGTCGGCTTGATTACATCAGAGTCGAAATCGAACAGCAGACCCGAGTCAAAGGTCACTTCGATTCCTTCACCGACACGCTCGACCTTGGCACCCGGAATCGACTGATCGATTTCCTTCGCCTGCTGGTCCATCTGGTGCCCGATGATTGCGCCGGCGGCTCCGCCGACGACTGCACCGATGATTGCGCCACGTGCGGTCGACCCTGTGTTATTGCCGATGACGCCGCCAACAGCAGCACCGGCACCTGCGCCGATGACTGCGCCGCGCTCCTTGTTGTTCATGCTCGCACAACCCGATGTTACGAGCGTTCCTGCCGTCACTACGAGTGCGAGTGCTCTCTGCATTTTTGAATTCATGATCATCATCCTTCCGTGTTCTTGTCCTGCTCGGTTATGAACTCTTCCTCTGACATCGCGTCAGCCTTTTTGTCCTGCTCGGATCCCTGAAATTCCTGCCGCTCGTTCTCGTATATGCCTTCGTCTTCCGGACGGAACTTCTTGTCCGTCGAGCGTCCATCTCTATTCGCGTGAAAATGTGTTCCCTTGGGCATTTGTCCCTCTCCGTTTAGTCTGCAGCAGCGTTACCCAGTACAGGATTCATGCCGAATTCAGTGTTCATTTTTCGATGGAAGGCCTTAAAAAGGTTCCTAGATTCCTTTCCATGACGATGACTTCGCTTCCATCCGGTGACACGATGTACCGCGCTCTCTCGGAGCGGGACGGCTCGTTCGACGGCGTTTTCTTCGCCGCCATCAGGACTACGGGCATCTTCTGCCGCCCCACATGCTCGGCCAAAAAGCCCCTGCGCGAGAACGTCGAATTTTATCGAACTGTGCGCGATGCACTCGTTGCGGGATATCGGCCATGTCTCAGGTGCCGTCCCATGCAGCCCGAAGGCGCTGCGCCGGAATGGATCGAGAAGCTCATCGAGCGCGTCGAGCAGGATCCGGCGAAGAGATGGAAGGATG
>DATEDH010000118.1:0-3301 GCA_035281765.1 Gemmatimonadaceae bacterium | reverse complement strand
GGTCCTGGAGAGTGAATTCGCGGAGACTGCAACTCTTCACGGCTCACTTGCCGACGTATTCGGTGTCGGATTGTTCTTTACGGGAAAGAGCGGCATCGGGAAATCGGAGTGCGTGCTAGATCTCGTCGAGCGCGGACACCGGCTTGTTGCCGATGACCTCGTCATTACCAAACGTCGCGGTAATGATGTCCTGATCGGGCGTGGTCACGAGCTTCAGCGTCATCACATGGAGATTCGCGGTGTCGGCGTCATCGACATTCCGTCGATTTTCGGAATACGCGCGGTTCGCCAGCAGAAGCGAATCGAAGTCGTCGTGCGCCTCGAGGAGTGGGACCAGAACGCAGTCGTCGATCGCACCGGGCTCGATATGGAAACTACGACGATTCTCGGCGTGCAGATTCCCATGATCACGGTTCCACTGAATCCGGGGAAGAACATCACTGTAATCGCCGAGGTGATCGCGTTGAATCACCTGCTGCGTTATTCGGGAGTGAATGCCGCCGAGGCATTCAACGAACGATTGATCGGGAAGATGCGGCGCGCTGCCGCTGGAAATGTCCGCGACTATCTTCAGGAAGATGAAGAGTAGTACCGGCGAAACCACTGACGAATCGTCTCCACCGCGGGCAATCGTTGCAGGGCATGGAGACTTTCCCTTCGGCATCGTGAGTGCTGTCGAACAGATATCCGGCCGCGGCGGGGTGCTGCTGCCCGTCTCCAACAAGGGTTTGAGCGGTCAGGACATCGAGACGCAGCTGAAGGCTGCAGCCGAGCAGGATGGAATTCAGGTTTTCTTCACCGATTTGCCGGGCGGGAGTGCAACGCTCGCTGTTCGTCGCATCATGAGAGAGAGACCAGACGTTGTGCTTGTAACGGGAGCCAACCTCGCCACACTTCTTGAATTTGTTTTTCAGTCCGGCGGTGATTGCGGTGCGGCCGCGAGGATCTCGGTAGAGAAGGGCAGGAATGCCCTTGCTGCATTTGGACCTGCCTGATGCCGATTGCGCTTTATCGAATCGATGACCGGCTCATTCACGGTCAGGTAGTAGTCGGGTGGGGTCAGCCACTCGATATCGATTTCATCGTGCTTGTCGATGACAACGTTGCGTGCTGCGACTGGGAGCAGGACCTGTATCGAATGGGCGTCCCCCCGGAGATGGAGCTGGTCTTTGCGGATGTGGCGACTGCAATCCGCGATCATGACAAGTACAGCTCCGATCCGCGCAAAGGCATTCTCGTCACGCCTGACATTCCCACGATGCAGCGACTGGTATATGGGGTTCCATATATTCGTGAAGTGAATGTCGGCGGAATTCATCATCGCGACGGGCGGACTCAGAAACTCAGGTATGTTTTCCTCGCGCCCGATGAGGAAGCTCAGCTTCGCGCAATTGTGCAGAGCGGTGTCAAAGTGACGGCGCAGGATGTACCCGCCGCGCGTGAAGTTCCCATGAGCGAAATTCTCCCATCGAGCGAGCCCGAGGCGCGCACAGCATGATGCTGATCGACCTGCTCCCGATTGCGCTTCTTGGTGCAGTCCTCGGCATGGATGTCGTCACGTTTCCGCAGGCGATGATCTCCCGTCCCATTGTCGCTGCAACTGTCGCAGGCGCGTTCATTGGCAATGCCACGTTGGGACTGACGATGGGCGCAGTGCTCGAGCTTCTCGCGCTCGAGATGCTTCCGTTCGGAGCATCGCGCTATCCCGAATGGGGCTCAGCGAGCGTTGTCGGCGGCTCGCTGTATGCCTCGCAGCAGGCGAACTCCGGTGGCGCGCTCGCGGCGGCACTTTTTGCCGCGTTAGTCACTGCACTTATCAGCGGCAAAAGTATGGTGTGGCTCAGACGGCTGAATGCATCGCTCGCTGCTCGTGAGCATGATGAGCTCGTTCGCGGGTCCGGACGCGCAGTAACCGGTCTTCAATTATTTGGATTGTCCGCTGATCTCGTTCGCGGATTTTGTGTGACGCTCGCAACGATGACCCTGTTCACGCCGCTGACGAGAGCAATAGTGGCTTCATGGGGAACCGATGCCCGCTATTCACGCGCAATAGTTGTGGCAATGGTCGCCGCCGTTTCTGCTGGAGCAATCTGGAAAATCTTTCATCTCGTTTCCAAAGCACGGATCCTGTTTCTCGCAGGACTCGCGATGGGCGCATACGTGCTGGTGACGACGACATGACGAACGCACAGCTTTCTCCCGCAGAACAAAAGCTCGACAACTGGACCTGGTTCCGCATGTATCTGCGGCTCTTTGCGGTTCAGGGTGCGTGGAATTACGAGACGATGCTCGGGAATGGAATTGCATTCTGCACTGAGCCGGCGCTTAGAAAGCTTCCTGGCGGCATCGGTGGTGAGCGATATCAAGCCGCAATGGGAAGGCAGGCGCGCTACTTCAATTCGCATCCGTATCTCGCTGGAATCGCCGTTGGCGCGTTGACTCGCGCTGAGCTCGATTCAGTTCCGCCAGCGAT
Source organism: Gemmatimonadaceae bacterium (assembly GCA_035281765.1). Classification (GTDB taxonomy): domain Bacteria; phylum Gemmatimonadota; class Gemmatimonadetes; order Gemmatimonadales; family Gemmatimonadaceae; genus UBA4720. Next base: position 828 of record DATEDH010000118.1, on the reverse strand, counting down.
GATCGAGCGATTTCGTACCGCGCTCGGGGGCCCTCTTGGCAGTGTAGGGGACCGCCTCGTCTGGGCAAGCTGGCTGCCGTTGTGCTCGCTCATTGCGCTCGGAGCGTTTGGTCTTGGTGCGCGACCTCTCTTTGTGATCGCTATTTTTCTGGTGACCTACAACATCGGTCATCTCGCACTCCGGGCATGGGGACTTCGCGTCGGATTCCAGCGTGGTCTTCGCGTTGCTGATGCACTCGGCCACCCGGTACTGCGCAAGGGGCCGCAGATTCTCGGAATGCTTGCTGCGCTCCTTGCGGGTTTGTCGATTCCGCTCGCAGCGCGTGAAGTGATTGGGAGTGGTCGCCAGTTTTCCGCGATGATCATCCTTCTTGCGATGGTCGGCGGTGTTTTTCTCACGCGGCTTGGAAGGAGGGTGGAAGGATGGAGGCTCTCACTGGTCGTGCTTGCAGTGTTCGTTCTCTTCTCGGTGATACGCTAATGGCTGAACGAAGCGTGAAGATCGTCAACAAGCTCGGAATTCACGCCCGCCCCGCTGCTGAGATCGTCAAGACAGCGTCGAGGTTCGGGAGCAACATCACCATCGTGAGAGAAGATCTCGAGGTGAATGGCAAGAGCATAATGGGCGTGATGATGCTTGCAGCCGAGCAGGGGTCGACGATCGACATCAAGGCCGAAGGGCCCGATGCAGATGCCGCACTCGATGCCCTCGAAGCTGTGATCGCTGACGGGTTCGGAGAGTAGTTGGGCAGCAGCGACCGCTTTCTCGCCGAGGGAAGGCTCGTCGGGATGCCTGCATCGCCGGGGATCGTCATCGGCCCCGTGCAT
>DATEDH010000117.1:0-7213 GCA_035281765.1 Gemmatimonadaceae bacterium | reverse complement strand
AAGAATTTCCTGACGCCGGGTGTGCTCTTCGAAGAGCTCGGCTTCCGGTATTTCGGGCCGATCGACGGTCACGATCTGGATGTACTGATCGATACGCTCACCGCTGTCCGTGACCTGAAAGGTCCGCGGCTGGTTCACGTCATCACCGAGAAAGGGCGCGGGTTCCCGGCGGGCGCGCACCAGCAGAAGTGGCATGCGCTTCCGCCGGGCCATGACCCTGCAACAGGCAAGCAGCTGAAAGTTTCGTCAGCCAATGCCGCCTACACGGCGGTATTCGGAAAAGGACTGGCCGAGCTTGCGGACGAGGATCCGAAAGTCGTTGCGATCACGGCGGCGATGCCGAGTGGCACCGGCACCGGAATCTTCGCGAGTGCGCACCCTGATCGATTCTTCGATGTTGGAATCGCCGAAGGACATGCCGTCACGTTTGCAGCAGGCATGGCAACACGTGGCATTCATCCCTTTTGTGTGATCTACTCGACGTTCCTTCAGCGGGCGTACGACAACGTGATTCACGACTGCGCGATTCAGCATCTGCCCGTTGTGTTCGCGATGGATCGCGCCGGACTCGTTGGCGAGGATGGCCCAACGCACATGGGCCTGTACGACATCGCGTACATGCTGGCCGTTCCTGAAATGACAGTCACCGCTCCCAAAAACGGAACGGAGATGCTCGCGCTGATGCGTACTGCTGCTCTTCACAAGAACGGACCATTCAGCATCAGATATCCGCGCGACGCTGCGCCTGATACTGTTCCTTCGATCTCTGATATCGAAGCCGTTCCCTATGGATCGTGGGAGATGCTGCGCAAAGGCGCAGGCACGCGCGACCCGAATGGTGGAATGGCGATTCTCGCGACAGGCACGATGGTTCTCCCATCGGTTGCCGCAGCGGAGAAACTTTCCGAGGAAGGGTTGAACGTCACTGTCGTCAACTGTCGCTTCATCAAGCCGCACGATGAGGAAATGCTTGCACAGATCGTGGCTGAGAATCGCGACATTCTCGTTGTCGAGGAGGGGACGGTCGTCAATGGATTCGGCGCGCACATAGCCGCGGTCGTCGCGCAAATTGATGCATCGGTGCGCGTGATTGCGCACGGCGTTCCCGACCGGTTCATCGAACAGGCACCTCGTGCGCGACAGCTTGCGAGCGTCGGTCTCGATGCAACGGGAATCGCGGCGAGAGCAAAGCAGATCCGGCATGGTGACGCGCGGGGCGCAAGGCTTCGCGCAGGTTGATGCGCGTCGGTGTCATCGGGCACACCGGCTATGAGGACCTGCCGGATATTCTCAACGGGCTCCATCGGCTTGCGCCTGAGCTTGGCGTCGAGCTCATGTTCGAGCCCGACATGCTCGAAGTTGCGGGCGATGGCGGCGAGCTCGGCAATCCGGAATCAATCGATGCACTGATCACACTCGGCGGAGACGGCACATTGCTTCGCGGTGCTCGCTGGCTGGATGGCGCCGCTGCTCCGATACTTGGTGTGAATCTCGGTCGGCTGGGATTTCTAACTACGTGCGGCACTGATGAAATTGGTCAGGCGGTCCGATCTCTCGCGTCGAACGATTTCGTGGCCGAGACGCGCATGGTTCTTCGGGCGACGGCCGTAGATGGAGGGGGATCGAGCAGGCAGCAGTGGCGCGCTCTCAATGATTTTGTCGTGCACAAAGGTGGTTTCGCACGCGTCGTTCGAGTGGGCTTGAGTGTCGATGGAGATTCGATCGGCACGTACGCCGCTGACGGAGTGATCATCTCGACACCAACTGGATCCACGGCATACAGTCTTTCGGCCGGTGGCCCGGTTGTCGTACCGACAGTCGAATCAATTCTGATCACGCCGATATCGGCGCATTCACTCGGCGTTCGTCCGCTCGTTGTGTCGCCTGATGCTGAAGTTGTCGTCGACACAACGCAAAGCTCCGAGACGCTGATGGTCACCGTTGATGGACAGGTCGGAACAGAGCTGGTTCCAGGTGAAAAGCTCATCGTGCGCAGGGCGGAGAATCCGGTGAGAATAATTCGTCTGCCGGGCAACAGCTTCTTCGAGCGTATGCGCGCGAAGCTCGGGTGGGGCGGGCCGCCAGAGGACGAGTAAGAGATGCTTACCGAGCTGAGAATCAGGAACTTCGCAATAATTGAGTCGCTGACGCTGCCATTATCCGATGGATTCAATGTTCTGTCGGGGGAGACCGGCGCGGGCAAGTCGATAATTGTCGGCGCGCTTGGATTCCTGCTCGGCGAGCGCGGCAGCTCCGATCTCATTCGCACCGGTGCTGACAAGGCGACAGTCGAAGGCGTGTTCGACATTTCTGCACGGCCCGCGATTGCGTCGATGATCGACGAGCGCGGAATCGAGAGCGACGAAGGGACAGTCGTTCTCAAGCGCGAGATCTCGAGTGCGGGAAGAGGCAGGGCCTGGGCGAACGGCTCGCCCGTCACTGCAACCGTACTGGGAGAGATTGGACGCGCACTCGTCAATCTCCACGGCCAGCATGAAGCGCAAACTCTTCTCGATACCGATTCTCAGCGCGTCATTCTCGATGAATTCGGCGGCGCGACCACAAACGCGTGGGAAGTTGCGGAAGCGTATGGAGATCTCGCAGCGATCAAGCGGGAGATTGCGCAGCTGACGTCGAGGCGCTCCGACGCCGAGCGGCGCGCGGATTACCTGCGTCATGTGGTGAAGGAAATCGAGGATGCGCGGCTCGTCGCAGGCGAGGATGCGCGTCTCGAGGATGAAGCGCGCGTTCTCGAGAATGCGGATGAGCTCAAGGGTCTCGCCGAGACGGTGAGCAAGCTGTTGTCTGATGAGGAAGAAGGAATTCTCGACCGCCTCACTCTCGTCAGCCGCTCACTCTCGAGTATTCAGAAAGTCGATCCTTCTGTTGGGCGGCTTCAGGAGCTGTTCGATTCCGGCTTCTACGCACTCGATGAGCTCGGGCGCTCTATCGACGATTACGCTTCATCGGTCGATCTCGATCCCGACCGGCTCGAGAGCGTTCGCCGTCGTCGCGAGCAGATCTATTCACTGGTCAAGAAATACGGGCCGACTCTGGACGATGTCATCGAGGCTGGGAGATCATCACGAGCCGAGCTCGATCTCGTTGACTCGGGATCGTTCGATCTGGCGCAGCTGCAATCTCGCGAGAAGTCGGCGAGCGACAGGCTGATCGACGCAGCGAAAAAACTGTCATCGCTCAGAAGCGCCGCTTCCAAAAAGCTTGCAAAAGCTGTCGATGCAGTTCTTCCCGCTCTCGGCATGAACGACGGGAAGTTTGCGATTGTCCTGGAGCCAAGATCGTCGATCGATGAGCATGGTGCAGAGAACATCGAGTTCCGTGTTGCGTTGAACGTTGGGCATGACGCGCGCCCGCTCGCGCGCGTTGCATCAGGCGGCGAGCTCTCGCGAGTGATGCTTGCGCTCAAGACCATCCTCGCGCGCGCCGATTCTGTGCCGACGCTGGTGTTCGATGAGGTCGATGCAGGAATCGGCGGAAAGGTCGGTCTTCAGGTTGGCGACACGCTGCGAAAAGTTGCTGAGCATCATCAGGTGTTCGCCATTTCGCATCTCCCGCAAATCGCTGCGCGCGCGCACAATCATATTGTTGTCGCGAAAGCAGCGAAGGGCGGAGTGACGACAGCGGATGTCACGGTGCTCGAAGGCCCGACGCGAGTGGTAGAGATTGCGCGCATGCTGGGCGGTGATCCCGAGAGCAAGGTGAGCCGTGCCCACGCGAAGGAGCTTCTGGAAAGCGCCGCGGGCGCGTGATGGCTCCTCTTCCACGCATTCCGTGGCAGGCGACCGGGAATCACTGGATCACTATTCCGTGCATACAACCTGGTGACGCATCGGTTCACTGTGTTTCAGCGCTGCATGCAGGGCTTCGTGGATCGATCGAGTTTGCCGGCGGCGATAATTTCATCGACGGTGAATCGCCTCCCGTTTTCCAGATTCGCATCGATCACGAAAACAAAACCCGCTCGCTTGGCGAGCAGGGAATTGCCTGGGAGCGCGAATCGGGCTGGCTGCCTTCATTCAGCTGCCGCATCGATGATCTTGCTGTTCGCGGACTTATCTGCGCCCCGCATGGATCGAGCGCTGATATCGCGGGCGCCGTTTTCGAGATCTCCATAGAAAACAGAGGTGGTCACACAGCGGACATAAACGTCTCGGCCGTCGGTGCGAATGTCGCGCGCATGCTGCGCATTCGCTCTGCACGACCGTTTGATGATCCCTCACTCATGATCGAGCGCAACCGTACCATCGTTGCAAGTGGCGCGGGCGCAGGAAATCCGGGAGCAATTGCATTTGCTGCTGCGAATCCCGATGCGGGCATCACGTGTGATGCTGACGGATGGAGAATTACCGAGATGGTTTCCATTCCTTCCGGTGAGAGTCGCAGCGTTGCGTTCTTCATTGCAGTGGCGCAGGAGCCTGATGGGGCGGAATCCATTGTCCGTGTGATGCGGCGTCGCGGCGCGCCCGGATTGATAGAGACCACGCGCGCTGCTCTTCTGTCGATCGAGCCGGCAACGGGAAACAATGCCGCAGACAGATTGATCGCCCGTCACATGTTCTTTGCCTATTTCTGCAGCGTTGGGCGTGCAGTGGATGACTCGCATATCTATGTGGTGCGCAGCAGGATACCGTGGAATTCATACGGTGCAACCGTACGCGACTGGGAAGCTCTGATGTGGGTGATGCCCGCGCTGCAGCTGGCCGATCCTGCGTTTGCGCGTGAAGTTCTCCTCAGAATCTGCGACCTGCATGGATACGCGCCGGGCTCAGGTGTGCATTATCTGGACGGCGCGCTTTTCGAGCCCGGATTCTCTCTCGAGGGTGCTGCAGCATATCCGGTTGCTGTCGACGAGTACATCGTGCAGAGCGGTGACGACAAGATTGTCGAGGAGCCGCTTCTTGCCGACGCGCTTTATAGCGCGTTCGAGGATATCGAGTCCCGCAGGAACAAGACTTTTCCCTTATACGCTACCGAGATCAATGCTGATGGTACTTCACCGCTGCATTCATACACGCTTCAGGCAAACACAATAGCTGCACTCGCTCTGGATGTTCTCTCGAGAACACTCGATGAAAAAACTGCCGAGAAAGTACAGGACCCGGCTGCAGTAAGGGCGGCAGTGCTGCGTCAATTCGTGTTTACGGATGCGATCAACAAGCCGGTGTTCACGTCATCCGTCGATCTGAACTCACCCGCGGCGGCGCATCCATCGTCGCCCGCTGCGTACTGGCTTCCGTATTTCGATCTTCTGGATCGTGACGACTCGATGTATCGCAGAACTGTGAAGCCACTCGAGTCAGCCGATACTGATCTTCTTCTGATGTGGATCGGGAGATTGCACGGACCGGATGGGGCACGCGCGCTCGACTGGCTTCGTCGCGCCGCCCTGGATGGAGGGCTCGCTGCGGAGAATGTGGATGAGAGTGGTCGAGCCACTGCAAATGGGGGCGACGCCGCGTTATCCGGGCTCCTCGCGTTCACAGCATGGTATGCCGTGAACGCGCTGGGAGTCAGGATCTAGTACTGCAGGTCGAGAGGTCCGTAGACGAATTCATTGATTGGAGCGCGGTTGAAAGTGCCGGCTCCATCGCCGTTCACCGCGAAAACGCGAGTCACGACATTTGTGGTCAGGACTTTCGTGTTGGAATCGAACCAGTCATCCATCCCGGTCTCTTCCTGGCTTATCAGAAAATATTCCGCGCCGGCACTGAGCGTGACCGGAGCTGGAAGGTCGACATAGACAAATGCCATGGCGGTGGGCGTCGATGACATGTCCACCGTCACCGAGCCACCCGGAACGTCGGCCATAGTCGCTGCGTCTACGAGCTTCACTACGTGTGTCCTCGAATTCCCCGGGGCCTTGAATCGCCCGAGCCTGCTCACGGTGAGAGGGGCGGCCGCAACCTGAAAGCCCATTCCGACGACGCCCGTGAAGTCGCTGCGAAGTGAGCCGATCGTGATCCCCGTAACGAGAGCAGTCAGGCCGGTGTATCCGGCAACAACCATTTTTTCTTCGGAGTAGCCGGACACGCCACCGTCTTTGAACGCTGCGATTCTGTAGTAGTACGTCATGCCGTTGACGATATCGAGCGTGTCCGAGAATGACGTGTCGAGCCCGACATCTCGATCGAGTGGAAACGAGTTTGGCTGATCGCCTCTCTCTACCTTGTAGGAATCGGGAATCCCGTTCGACGGATGCTCCCACGTGAGATCGATGCGCATGTTGTCCGGCGTGAGCTGAAGGTTGCGCGGATACATCGGGTCATCCACGCGGTCGAGCCCGAATACGATGTCGCAACCGACGAAGCCCACCAGTGCAACGATGAGCAGCGTGAGGACTGGTGTCAGTATGAGATAGAAGTCGGACATCAGATTGCACTCCCGTTTGCTGTGTGAGATCGATTACGGGAACCCGGCTTCCCATACGTGACCGACCTGATCACTCCCGATTCGTCGAGCATAACCGCAGTTGGCCAGATCGAGATTCCATAGGCGCGCGTAATACTGCCGTCACGATCGTCGACTACAATGCTCTGTCTCTGACGCTGTTTTGTATCGTCACCGGAACCGAGATCGACTGAAACGCGATACCCTTTTTTGTCGTGATCGAAAACCAGCGTTGCTTTTCGTCCGCTCAATTTTCTCAATGTCGCCTGCTGACCGCTGTCGACACCGATCAGAAAGTTCGGAGCTACCTGTCCAGTGCGAAGAGTGCCTGTCGCAACAGCAGAGCCCCTTGCATTTGAGTCGGAGAGTTTTTCCTTCAATACACGGCTCAGCTCCCCTGCATCGACTCGACCGGTTTTCTGCCACACAATTTTTTTATCCGGCGAGATCAACGCAGTCACTGGCTGCCCATCGGTATGCAGGCCAAGGCGAATCGCGGCCTTGCCATCGTCCTCTATGTACGTGACCCCCTGATTGTATCTGGTGCGCCGGATTTCGGACTCCGGTACAACGACAAGGATTGCTGTGGCCGCGTCAGCTCTTCCACCCCCCTCGATTGCCTTGATGAGCTGCTCTATATCTGCAGATGGGCCATCGCCGACAATTCGGACGAGCAGATTCGGGCGAGCGGTATCCGCTCCGGGAGCCAGCGGTGCTGCGCGTCCAACGGGATCCACGTTGCCGTCATCACCGCTCGAGGCAAGAACTACTGCGCCTCCGGTATCGACGGCGAAATCATCGAGCG
>DATEDH010000116.1:0-4902 GCA_035281765.1 Gemmatimonadaceae bacterium | reverse complement strand
GCAGCACCCGCCATCGATGCTCGTGGAGCCGAAATCAACACAGGCACGGTCGAATCGTTCACTGGCAACAGCGGCATTGTGTCGAACTGGGTCGAGAATTCTCTTCCCTTCGTCGTTGCGGCGTGGATGCTTGGCTTGCTTGTCGCATCGGGCCGATTGATCGGTGGCTTTGCGCGCACGCGAGCCGTTTCGCGCAAGTCGACTTCTCCCGCATCGCACCCGCTCGAGATTCGCCTCGAGAAATTGTGCGGTCGACTTGGCATCACACGCGCAATCCGCCTGCTCGAGTCGACGAACATCGATGTACCGCTTGTCGTTGGCGCATTGCGTCCGGTGATTGTCGTCCCATTGAGTCTCGTAACGGGACTGACGCCTGTTCAGCTCGATATGCTGCTCGCGCACGAGCTCGCTCACGTGCGGCGTCACGATTATCTGATCAATCTCATCCAAACCATTTTCGAGACGCTGCTGTTTTATCATCCCGGCGCGCGCTGGATCTCGGAGCGTGCACGAGAGGAGCGTGAGAACTGCTGCGACGATATCGCGATTGAGGCATGCGGCGTGAACGCGCGTGATTATACAGAAACACTCCTCGTTCTCGAGGAAGCGCGCGACCAGGGATTCGGTCTCGCCGCAGCAGCGACCGGTGGATCATTACTGAGACGCGCGCAGCGTCTTCTTTCAGGACGCCCGGCGTACCTCGAGCTTGGACCGCGCTGGATGGCTGGAGTGATCACCATTGGCGCAGGACTTTTTGCAGGCAATGACGCGTTCGCAGCGATCCGCGCTGCTTATCTGCCGGTCATTTCTGTCTCGGCGAACAGCGATTCAGTGGGAAAGACAAAGCGCGTCGATACTTCTCAGGCGAAGCCGTCGACTGTCATCAAGTCACCTGCAAGTGGGTCGCTCGCAGACCGCGCTCGCTGGGCTGAAAAGAACAGCGGATCGAAGGATTACTGGATCGGCTATCTAATCGCCGGCGATCCATCCGGGAAAAAGTATTACACGAGCGATCTGCCTGTCCGCCTCGAGGGAAACGTCACGATGAGCGGCAGCATGAGCTTCGGCAACGGAGACATGTCGGGCATGGTGTTCTATGGGACACCGCTGGCGCCACTCGTTGGAGAACATGATCCGACCTCGACTGCGGTTTTTCTGCGCATGCATGATGGCGCTCCCGGCCGTAGTGTCGAGCAGATTCATTTCGGCACCTTCTCGCTGCCCGGATACTTTGCAAACCGGCCGCTGGTGTGGCTCGACTCGGCAACAGATGCGGAGAGCGTCGCGCTGCTGCGCTCGGTTTTCTCGAACGGTCGCGATGAGAACGTAAGAGAAAATCTCGTGGCGGCGATTGGAGCTCATCGTGACGCGAACGTCACCGTTCCAGTGCTCGTCGGAATCCTCGACTCACGTGATACCGAGGACGTGCGTCAGCGCGCAGCGGAAGCGATTGGCCACGCGGGCGATCCCCGCGCAATGACGATTCTTTCGCGCACCGCGCGACACGATCGGGCAGAGGACGTGCGGCGCGAATCGATCGAAGCGTTCGGCTACATGCAATCGCCTGCTGCAACCGACTCGCTGATTGCCTTCGTCAACACGGTCGACGAAAGCGACTTGCGACGGGTCGCAATCGAGGCGCTCGGCCATCGTGGCGACGACAGGGCATTCAATTTCCTCGCGCGTTTTGTAAAGGGCTCGGACTCGTATGATGTCAGACGCGAGGCGATCGAATCACTCGCCAATATGCCGAACTCCCGCGGGATGAATGCGGTAATCGACATTGCGCAGCACGATCCGAGTGCCGAGATGCGGCGTGAGGCAGTGGAGTCGATCGGCGAGATGGAGCCAGCCTCGCGCGCACTCGATCTCCTCAGGCAGATCGTCGCTAACGATCGTAACGAATCCGTGCAGGCTGAAGCAGTAGAGACAATTGCATCGGTGCACGACCGGCGCTCAGTCGCGATACTGGCCGACATCATCGAGCACAATTCGAACGAGCGTGTGCAGGCGGAGGCCGTCGAATCTCTTGGAGAGACCGATGATCCTGAGACGGCTGTTCCACTCCTCCGGAAGATCGTGCGCGATCATCCCGTCAGTGACGCTCGAAGAAAAGCACTCGAGGCACTCATCTCTCTTCATGACGACAAGAGCGCAATCGAGGAAATCGTCTACACCATTCGGCACGACCCAAGCGAAGACGTTCGCAACGACGCAATCGATGCACTCGGCGACTCGAACGATGCCGCAGCGCTCAAGACGCTCGAGTCAATTATCGACGGCGGCGACCGGCTCGACATAAGACAGAAGGCGCTCGAGGTTTACGCCGACGCAGTCTCCGACAAGCAGGCGATGGCCATGCTCAAGCGAGTCGCACAGAACGACAAGAGTTCTGATATGCGCAGCTTCGCGGCAGAGATGCTAAAGGATCGATAACGAAGGACTGTCTAGCCCCGTTGTTTCTCCGTTAGCCTCTCACTATGCGATGCAGCCTTCTCCATCGTCGGAGCTGCGTTGTAAGCCTGCGATCCGCCCGGCGGAATGCTGAGATATTTCCACGTATTACCGGCGATCGAATGCGCAACGTACACTATCTGTCCGACGTGATAGCTCGCGTGCGCAAGCGAGCGGTGCAGCGCCTCGTGCACAGCCAGCGGCTGCCCACGAATAGTTACAGTCTTGTCGAGGTCAGCATCAGTCAGCTCATCGAGAGCACTGAGCAAGACTTTCCAACCCGCGTTCCATTTCTCCAGAAGCTCATTGCGCGATACCGAGCGCTGCGCGAATTCCTCCTCTCGCTGTCGCCATGGCTTTTCCCCGTCGGTCGTCAGGAAGTCGGTGAACCTCGACTGAAGATTCCCGGCCAGGTGCCAGCAGATTATCGCGAGTGAATTGCCTCCACCCGGCCCTGGGTGAGAGAGCCGGTCATCCGGAACCTGCTCCAGCGATGAATCTCCGAGTGCTTTGTATCGGCGGTACTCCGCGGCGATCGAATCGATAAGATGTCTTTTGCTCATGTTGCCCTCCACTCATTCTCCAGGATTGCGTACAGTGCCGTGTCCTCGAAGCTGCTGCCTTTGCGAAATGCTTCCCTGTTTATGCCTTCGAATTTCATTCCAAGCTTCTGCATCACTCGTCCTGAGGATGGATTGCGCATGAAATGTCTCGCCTGAATTCGATGCAGGCCGAGTGTACTGAATGCGTAACCGATCAGCGCACGGGAGGCTTCCGTCGCGTAGCCGTTGCCCCATTCGGCCACAGCAATCCAGTATCCCAGCTCTCCGCGCGCATGCGGCGGGACGATTCCAATTCCAACCGCCCCGATGATTCGATCGGTCTCATTCAACTTGCAGACAGCGAGCGTGATTCCCTCGCCATTGTCGAACGCGTGCGAACGAGTCGCAATCCATAGCGCACCAGCGCCCCCTGGATACGGATGAGGAATGTTGAGCGTCGTATCGGCAATTGCACGATCGCCTGCCAGCTCTTCGACCATCAAAGCATCTGCCGCAGTGAACGGCCGTAAGAGCAATCGCTCGGTAACAAGTGTGGGAAGCAGCTTCATGTCTCTCAATATGGGAACAATAGCTGCGTAGAAAGTCGTTGGTAAGAAAACTGAATCCAAATGACTGACGTAATCATTGCAGGAGCAGGAGCTGCCGGATTGATGGCTGCCCGCGTGCTGCGAGCCGCTGGCCGTGATGTGCTCATCCTGGAAAGCTCGAATCGCATCGGCGGCCGCGTCATGACCCTCAACGACACTCTCGCGGGAATTCCCGTGGAGCTCGGCGCCGAGTTCATCCACGGCGATGCACCGATTACCAGAAAGCTGCTCGATGAGGCGCGGCTTGTCACCGTTCCGGTGCTTGGCGACCACTTCCGGAGCGATGACGGTGAGCTGTCGCCACAAGGGCCCGTCTGGAAGCGCATGTCGCGCGTTTTCAGGTACATGAATGCCGATCGCAAGACCGATCGCTCATTCGCTGAATTTCTCGACGGCAATCCCGGCGGTCGTGCGCTCGCACGCGAACGACAGCTCGCACGAGGGTTCATCGAAGGATTCAATGGAGCTGATGCGTCACTGATCAGTGAGAAATCCCTTGCTCAACAGGGCAATCCAACCGAAGGCGCTGCCGAAGCTGCCCGAATTATCAACGGTTATGGATCACTCATCGATTACATGTCGCGCGATCTCACACGCTCGATAAGGACAGGCGAGCGCGTCACGCGCGTCAACTGGCAGGATGCAGGAGTGACTGTCACGACTGGGAAAGGAGAACAGTACACGGCAGCTGCCGCAATTCTCACGGTGCCTCTGCCGATGCTTCAGGATGGCTCGGTCACTTTGACAGCGGACCTGCCGACGATTCGAAATGCCGCAAAGCTTCTGATGATGGGTCACGTTGCGCATGTGGGAATCATCGTGAAGGAGCGATTCTGGGAGAAGAAACTGGAGAACGTTTCATTCGTTCACTCTCCCGAACGACCCTTCAACGTATGGTGGACTCAGAATCCGGTTGCTGCACCTCTTATAGTAGCGTGGTCGGGCGGGCCGCCCGCGCGCGAGCTCATGAGTGGCGGTGACGTAGAGACCGTCGTGCTTTGCGAAATGGCGCGGGTGTTTGGAATACAGAGGAAGCGCGCCGAGAGTCTCATCGACTCGATTCACTATCACTCGTGGTCCACCGATCCGCATACGCTTGGCGCATATAGTTACGCTGGTGTCGGCGGAGCGTTCGCTGCGCGCACGCTCGCCAGATCATTCGAGAACCGGATTTATTTTGCGGGCGAGGCGACTGATTCCGGCAGCAGTGGAACTGTGGAAGGCGCGTTGGCGAGCGGTAAGCGCGCTGCAGAGAAGTTCCTGGAGGAGACTGCCGGTTAGCCCCTGACGTTGAAGGC
>DATEDH010000115.1:0-7254 GCA_035281765.1 Gemmatimonadaceae bacterium | reverse complement strand
GATGTCCGCTCTCGGGCCGGACTTGCTTCTCATTGGTGGAGGAATGCTGCTTCTGCTGTGGTCGGCCTGGAAGCCGGAAAGCGATGCGCTCCAGAAAAGCATAGGCGTCGTGAGCATCGTGCTCTGCGTCACTGTCATGGTCGCGATCGGATTCTATGTTGCTCGAGCTGACAGCGCTCTCCCCGGGATAATCGCGGTCGACAATTTCCGGTGGACCGCGGACATAATTCTGCTGCTCGCGACGATCGGGACGATCGCCCTCTCGATCGATTACAACTCGAAGCACGGCATCACGTCCGCCGAATCGCACGTGCTCGTGTTGTTCGCGACCTCGGGAATGATGATCATCGCTGCGGCGCGCGACCTGATGATTGTCTTCCTCGGCATCGAGATCATGTCGGTCGCCGTGTACATACTCGCCGGCTTCAACCGCCGCAGTGAGAAGTCTGCTGAAGGAGCAATCAAGTATTTCCTTCTCGGAGCATTCTCGACTGGATTTCTTTTGTACGGCATTGCGCTCGTCTACGGTGCAACCGGCACGACCAACCTCGTCGACATCGGGGCACGAGTAGCAGAAGTAGGCGCCGGCTCCAACATGCTTCTCGTTATCGGAATCGCGCTGCTGCTTGTAGGATTTGGATTCAAGGTCGCGCTTGCGCCATTCCATATGTGGGCGCCTGACGTCTATGAAGGTGCGCCAACGCCGATTACTGCGTACATGGCGGCTGCAGTGAAGGCAGCTGCATTCGCAGGATTCCTTCGCGTGTGGCTGGAAGCGTTCTCGGGAGTTCCGTCGGAATGGCACGGACCGGTGTGGTGGCTTGCAGTTGCAACGATGGCGACTGGCAACCTCATCGCGCTCGCTCAGAAGAACATCAAGCGAATGCTTGCCTATTCGAGCATTGCACACGCGGGGTACATCCTCGTTGCTGTTGCCACCGGCACAGCCGCAGCGACCGGCGCATTCATGTTCTATCTGCTCGCCTACACTCTCGCGACTTTCGGAGCGTTCGGTGTAATCAGCGCGATCGAGCGCAACGGTGATGCGCGTCTCAACATCGAGGATTACGCCGGGCTCTGGCAGGTCCGTCCGTGGCTCGCGAGTGCAATGGCGGTCTTCATGCTGGCGCTGCTCGGCTTCCCGATCTTCGGCGGGATGGGATTCTTTGCGAAGTACTGGATCATTCAGTCTGCGCTCCAGGCGCCTGAGCCGCAGACCAAGCTTGCGATCATTCTCGTCATCACGAGCCTCGTGTCCGCGGGCTATTATCTCTATGTGGTGATGGTGATGTTCATGCGGCCGCGCGCGGACAACGCTCTGCCGATCAGCTCACCCTCGGGCTGGACGCGTTCTGTCATTGCAGTCGCGGCAATACTTATTCTCGTGCTCGGAGTGCTGCCGAATTCGGTAGTTCGCTGGACGCAGCGCAGCAACGATTCCGTGCCCGTTGCACAGGCGGCTTCGCCATCGAGTGCTGCGTCGATAGTGAGGTAAAGTGGCTCTCGCGCAACACATCTTCCGCGAATACGACATACGCGGCGTTACAGGAAAGGATCTCACACCCGATGTCGCGCGGCTCGTAGCAAGAGGCTACGCCGCATTTCTCGCTCAGCAGGGAGTGAAGGGCGAAATCGCAGTTGGCCGCGATAATCGCCCGAGTGGAAACGATCTGCATCGCGAGCTAGTTGCAGGACTGCTCGAAAGCGGGCTCGATGTCGTTGATATCGGCATCGTTCCAACTCCTCTCGCATACTGGGCGCAGCATAACCTGAAAGTAGCTGGTGGAATTCAGATCACGGGATCACACAATCCCCCTGAGTTCAACGGATTCAAGCTCGGAATCGGGACGCGATCGATCTACGGCAAGGACATCCAGCAGATCTATCAGATCGCGCTGGCCGGAAAATTCCCGAGCGGCGAAGGGAAGCTGCGTGACCAGGCGATAATCGATCGATATGTAGATGATGTCGGCGAGCGCATCGGAAAAATCTCGCGTGATATCAACTGCGTAGTGGATTGCGGGAACGGCGCAGGCGCCCTCGTCGCGCGGCAGCTCTTCGAGCGCATTGGACTCTCACCGGAGATTCTGTTCGGCGAGAGCGACGGAACATTCCCGAATCACCATCCCGATCCGACGGTCCCTGAGAATCTCAAGGATTTGATCGGTGCGGTGAAGGAGCGCGGGGCTCAGCTCGGAATTGCGTTCGATGGCGATGCTGATCGCATCGGTCTCGTGGATGAAGATGGTACGATCATCTGGGGCGACCAGCTTCTCATCATCTACGCTCGCGACGTGCTGGCCCGGACGGGCAAGGGTCAGCCGATCATCTTTGACGTGAAGTGCTCGCAGGCGCTGCCCGAGGAAGTCGAGAAAGCGGGCGGGAAGCCGCTCATGTGGAAGACCGGCCATTCGCTCATCGAAGAGAAGATGCACGAGACACACGCGCCGATTGCCGGCGAGATGTCCGGCCACATGTTCTTCGCCGAGGGCTGGTACGGCTTCGACGATGCGATGTATGGGGCGGCACGACTGCTTCGCATTATCGCCGATACCGGCAAGAGCGTGAAGCAGATGATGTCCGATGTGCCGAAGTTCGTCTCGACACCGGAGATCCGAGTTGACTGTCCGGATGACGTGAAGTTCGGAATCGTGGAGAAGGCGACGAAGCATTTGTCAGCGACGCACAACGTCATCGATGTCGACGGCGTTCGAGTACTCTTTGGCGATGGGTGGGGCCTGATCCGCGCATCGAACACTCAACCGGTCCTCGTGATGCGCTTCGAAGCGCGCACGCAGGAGCACCTCGACAAGATCCGTACAGAGATGGAAGGCTGGCTCAAGCAGCAGGGCGTGACGGTCTGACATGAGCTCGCGGCGGCGGCTCGCCTGGGCGATCGCTGCGGCAGCGGCTGTTCTTTTTGCAGGCAGGCTCTTCGCGCTGTTGTACGCCGACCACGCGTGGTATACCGCACTTGGCTCCCCCGAGCTGTGGCAGGCAAAGGCGCGCGACCTGTTCACGATCCACCTGATCTCGGTTGTCTTCGCCGGCCTGTTTGCGCTGGTCAATATCTACGCGATAAGGCGAAGCATCGTATCTCTCGCTTTCCCACGGCGACTGGGCAACGTGGAATTCGGCGAGGAAGTGCCAGAGCGCGCTCTCGACATCGCGGCGTTCGTCCTGTCTGCGGGAGTTGCGATCGCGATGTCGTTCGTCGTGCCCCGATGGGAGCAGCTCATCGCGCTCCAGACGGGAACGAGATTCGGCGAGTCGGATCCGTTCTTCCAGATGGACCTCTCTTTCTACACCGGCTGGCTTCCTCTGGAGACGAGCGTGTACGTGTGGACGCTCACACTGCTCCTCATTGTTTCGGGGCTCGTCATTGCTCTCTATGCGCTGACACCGAGCCTCAGATGGCAGGGGCGCGCCTTTCACGTATCGACAAGAGTGCGCCGCCACCTTTCCATTCTAGCGGCGCTCTTTCTCATCACGATGGCGTGGAGCTACCGACTCGACGGTTATGAGCTTCTTGTCAACGGGAGCGGCAGCGACGGCATGTTTTCATACGTCGACCATCAATGGCTGCTGCCCGCATATCTGTCACTCGCAATCGGAACAGTTGCCGCTGCTGCTCTCGTTTTTGTGAGCGGATGGATGGGACAGGTACGCGCCGGTTTCTTCACCATCAGCGCTGTCCTGATTTTTTCGATCGCACTCGATCTCGTGCTCCCGTCATTTGTGCGACGCCTTGGTGGAACGAGCGTTCCGGCCGCGCATCAACGGGCTTACATCGCGACTCGCGATGCGTTCACTCGACGCGCCTACAATCTCCCGAAAGGCGACACGACTGCACCCCACGAAGTCACGCGTTTCGATTCCTTCGCAGACTCGGCAAAGGTTGCACGCGTAATGACACTAGCTCGCGACAGCGCAGTCGTATACCCGGGCGCGTACGGCGCGGCGCTCGTTCGCGGCGTGAAGCAGGTTGCTGCGCCCCCGCTGGGACGCGGGCTGAGACGGCTCGCTAACGCGTGGGCCGAGCAGAGGCTCGATCTCCTGTGGAGCGATGTACCGGAATCCGCGCACATTGCTCGCAGGCGTGACGTAAGAGATCGCGTCCGTGCACTATTCCCGGTCTTTGCCCAGGGAAGTCGAGTCACACCCGCGTACGTGGCCGACACACTCACATGGGTGCTCGAATTGTATTCAGCATCCCGCACGTATCCGCTCAGCCGCCATTACGATCTCGCAGGCTCGGAGCGAACGTACTTTCGTCACAGCGGCACTGCGCTCGTGAACGCGATGACCGGCAAGGTGACTATGGTTCCCGGTGCATCGCCTGACCCGATCGCGGTTGCATGGAGAAAAACTTTCCCTTCAAATATTCGAGCTGGCGCACCCGATATTCTTGATGCGTTAACAGCAACTCCACGCATGGCTGAAATCCCTTTACTTCCCGCAACTGGAAACGATTCGCTGTTCAGAGCGAGCGTGGTTCGACTGTACCTTCGAATGCGCGGCGCGCTCGCTGCGGGAGATCTCAAGGCGTTTGGTGTCGCATACGATTCACTTGGTCTCCTCATCGGTCGTTAACTGTGGAAGAATCCCGCACAGCTGTGGTTGCCCTCGGAGGCAACGCGCTCTCGCCGCCCGGAGAGCGCTCAACTATTGGTGATCAGTTTCGCCATACGCGAGAAAGTCTTGGGCCTATCATCGACCTCGCGCGGGAAGGGTGGAATCTGTGCATAGTGCATGGCAACGGGCCCCAGGTTGGGGATGAGCTGGTACGCAACGAGGTCGCCAGCGCAGAAGTGGCGCCGCTTCCACTCGGTGTGCTCGTTGCGAGCACGGCTGGATGGATCGGCTACATGATTCAGCAGTCAGTGGAGAATGCATTGCGTCGTGCCGGGAACGAGCGGAGAGTCACTACGGTGATCACTCAGGTAATAGTCGATCCCGACGACGAGGCATTATCGCACCCGACAAAATTCATCGGTCACGGAATTCCCGAATCGAGAGCGGCGAAGCTCGAGCGCGACGGCGTCGCAGTGAGGAAGGACTCACGCGGCCACATGAGACGGGTTGTTGGAAGCCCAGTCCCTGCAGCCATCCATGAAATTGCCCTCATCCGGTCGCTGGTTCGAAGCGGAACAATCGTCATCGCATGTGGCGGCGGCGGGATACCCGTATACAAGGACAGGGAGCTCGGACTCGAAGGTGTCGACGCTGTAGTCGACAAGGATCTTGCAGCAGCCGTCCTCGCGCGCGACCTCGGCGCAGAGCTTCTCCTGATCCTCACCGATGTGGACGCGGTCTATGAGGATTGGGGCAGGCCGACGAAGCGAGCGATCACTTCGCTTTCGGTAGAGAAAGCGGATGAAATGGACGATGCGGGACAGCTTGGCGAAGGCAGCATGGGGCCGAAAGTTCGCGCCGCCGCGGACTTTGTCAGAAGCACTGGCGGGCGCGCGGTTATCACCGAGCTGAGCCGCGGACTTGACGCCGTTCACGGGCGGGCAGGGACTACCATAGCCCGTTAGTTTCCTACTCGATAATCCGAACCCAACAACCGCGAATCGCGGAGCGGAGAGCGTGTGAATATCCACGAGTATCAGGCAAAGGAAATCTTTCGAAAGCAGGGAATACCGATCCCGCCTGGAGAGGTTGCATCGACGGCCGAGGAGGCAGAGTCGATCGCACGGAAGTTCGGCGGGACTGTTGTCGTTAAAGCGCAGGTTCATGCAGGCGGCCGCGGCAAGGCAGGCGGAGTGAAGCTCGCTAAATCGCCCGAAGAGGCGCGCGAGCTGGCGGAGAAAATTCTCAAGCTGCGGATCAAGGACCTGCCTGTGCAGAAGGTTCTGGTCACTCCGGCCGCCGATATCGATACCGAGGCTTATGTCGGAATCATCGTCGACCGCGCTTCGAAAAAGCCGGTCTTCATGGTGAGTCCCGCAGGCGGAATCGACATCGAGGAAGTTGCTGCAAAGACTCCGGAAAAAATCATGCGCCACCCGGTCGATGTCCGTTATGGACTTCAGCCGTATGAAGCGATGGAGCTTGGATTCTTTCTCTACGACGACGTAAAAAAGGCGCGCGCAGCAGCGAAGATCATGCAGCAGCTGTATGCGGCATTCATGAAAAGCGGCGCCTCGCTCGCCGAGATCAATCCGCTCGTCACTACTCCTCAGGGAGAGGTGGTTGCGCTCGATGCGAAGATGGTTGTCGACGACAACGAGCTCGACCGGCTGACTGATATCGCTGCGCTTCGCGACGAATCGGCTGAAGCGCCGAGTGAGGTGGATGCACGGAAGTCGAACCTGACCTTCATCAAGCTCGATGGAAATGTCGGATGCGTAGTCAACGGCGCCGGCCTCGCCATGGCGACGATGGATCTCGTCAAATACTACGGTGGTGACCCGGCAAACTTTCTGGACATCGGTGGATCTTCGAATCCCGAGAAAGTCGTCAATGCGCTTCGAATCATCACATCAGATCCGAATGTGAAGGCAATTCTGTTCAACATCTTCGGCGGAATCACCCGCACTGATGACGTTGCCAATGGAATCGTCACCGCGACGAAACAGAATCCGCTCAAGCTGCCGATCGTGATCAGGTTGACGGGGACGAACGAAGAAATCGCGCTCGAGATTCTCAAGGAGAATGGGTTTTCCGCGATGACGGACATGGACGAAGCGGTACAGAAGGCAGTTTCACTCGCAACAGGGAAGGCAGCGTGAGCGTTTTCATCGATAACAACACGCGCCTGCTTGTTCAGGGAATCACCGGACGCGATGGATCATTCCATACGCGGCAGATGATCGAGTACGGAACGCAGGTCGTAGGCGGCGTCACGCCTGGCAAGGGCGGGCAGAAGTTCGACGACAAGGTTCCGATTTTCAACACGGTTCACCAGGCAGTGAAGGACACCGGCGCAAATGCAACGGTGATCTACGTGCCGCCGATGTTCGCGGCGGACGCGATGATGGAAGCTGCCGATGCCGGTATTCCATTCATCGTCTGCATTACCGAAGGCGTGCCGGTTCTGGACATGACGCGCGTGTATCCGTTCGTGAAGGAGAAGGGCGCAAGATTGCTGGGACCGAATTGCCCTGGCTTGATCTCACCGGGTAAGTCGAAGGTCGGAATCATTCCGGGCCGCATCTGCACGCCAGGTCCCGTTGGCGTCGTCAGTCGTTCCGGTACGCTCACGTACGAGATCGTGTATCAGCTCACGCGCGCAGGCATCGGTCAGAC
>DATEDH010000114.1:0-2027 GCA_035281765.1 Gemmatimonadaceae bacterium | reverse complement strand
GCGCACATTCACTACGATCCAAAGGTTCGCCTGGAACGGCAGATCTATCGCGCGATTCGCGATGCGGCGAGCTCTTCGAATTCAGTCGAGCAGCGCGAGTTCGCGCGGAAGGCTGCCGATCTTCGCGAGACTTTGCGAACCGGCGGATTGTACATCGACTACCATCCAATCGTCGTGACGGAGACGCAGAAGATCTTCGGCTATGAGGCCCTTGCCCGCGGGACGATCAAGTCGATGCGTCGCCCGGAAGTGATGTTCGAGGTTGCTGAGCAGACGGACATGATCTGGGAGCTGTCGCGGCTCTGCCGCAACACCGCGATCTCGGGGATGAAGGAAAAGCTTCAGCGCGACGAGCTTCTTTTCATCAACGTCGATCCGCACGATTTCACGGATCCGATGTTCAATGATCTCGACATGGACGTGCCGGATCCATCGAAGGTCGTCCTGGAAATCACTGAGAGAACCGCGATTCGCGATTATCCCAAGTTTCGCGGGCGCCTCAAGGAATTTCGCGACAAGGGTTATCGCTTTGCGGTCGACGATGCAGGCAGCGGATACGCGGGTCTTGGCTCGATCGCCAATCTGGAGCCGAACTTTATCAAGCTCGACATTTCATTGATCAACTGTATCGATGTGAACTTCATCAAGCAGTCTCTCGTCGAGAAGATGGTCGGCTTTGGAAACGATCAGAACGCGATGGTAATCGCGGAAGGCGTCGAAACCGCGGAAGAGTACGAGACTGTCAAGCAGCTCGGTGTGCATCTCGTGCAGGGTTTCTATCTGCATCCGCCTGAAGGTGAGCCGAGGCAGTCCGCAGTTCCTGCGTAACACGCAGTCCGCGTTACGACTGCGCCTACGCGCCTGTAGAGAAGTCGAACAGTCCCTCAACCAGCTCGAGTGACCTGTCCGCAGCTCCGAGTCCCGCCTCGACAACCCGCCTCGCGCCCCTGGCAGCACGATCGTACACACCGGGGTTGCTGAACCACGCGAGCAATCGCGCAGTAATATCCCCCGGGCCGGGGCACCGCACTGCTCCTCCACCTGATACGAGTAATCGCGCATCACGATTGTCCGCGTGCCTCGGACCAATCAGAACCGGCACTCCAAAAGCCGCGGGCTCGAGAAGCGAATGCAATCCCGCATCGTGAAAGCCGCCGCCAACGTATGCAGCGTGGGCAACTACGTAGATGTCGCCGAGTATTCCGTATTGATCGACGAGAACGACGTCGGTCGGCTGCCCCGATGATTCGCTCGTGCGCGACAGCGACAGCGATGACGCGCGCGCCCATCGCTCGATTGACTCGAGATGCTTTTCCGACAGCTCGTGCGGTGCAATGATCAGTCGCGCGTCATTCACCTGCTTCCGCAACTGGATCCATGCGGGAAGAAGCCGCTCTTCGTCACTCGGCCATGTCGAGCCTGCAACGAGCGTTGGCCGGTCATCGCTGAATCGAGCGGCGATCTCATCTCGCGTTTTTCGCGGTGCAGTAGCGCGCGCCCACACCTGATCGTAGCGCGTATCTCCGGTGACGCTGATGCATTCGCCGCGAACTCCCATCGCGAGCAATCGCTCGGCATCCGATGGAGAGATCGCGCCGACTGCATCGAGCGAAGTGTAGGCATCGCGAAGGGCAAGCAGTGCGATTCCCGACCTTCGTCTCGACGATTCGGGAACGGTAGCGCTCAGCAGTCCGAGCCTGGTGCCGCGTGCAGATGCATGTGAGACGAGCAGCGGCCACACGTCGAGCTTGCTGAACACGAGCGCAGTTGGTTGAACTGCTTCGAGCACGGCATTCGATTCTTCATCGAGATCGAACGGCAGGTAATCGTGATAATCAGCGCCGACGGTTGCTGCAAAACGCTCCGCACTTGGGGAGAAGTGAGTGTACACGAGCTGCACCTCGCGGTGCGCTGCGCGAAAACGCTGTATCACCGGCAGCGCCTGCAATCCTTCACCAACTGATGGCGCGTGAATCCAGAGCAGCGCGCGGGAAGGATCGCGGGATTCGCGCGCCCATTTCTGGAAT
>DATEDH010000113.1:0-6087 GCA_035281765.1 Gemmatimonadaceae bacterium | reverse complement strand
GTTCTGATCGTCGGGCCCGGGTGGCGCGAGATGGTGGATGATCTGCGAGAGGCGGGCGTTACCTGTGTGTGGATTCCGTTCGTGAACGAGATATCCGATGTGGCGGTGTTGTATCGCGCACTCGATTTCTACTGGGTGACTGCGCGCGTTGAAGGTGGCCCTGTTCCGCTTCTCGAAGCGATGAGCTCAGGCCTTTGCGCACTGACAACCCGTGTTGGTCTCGCGAACGATGTCGTTGTCGATGGTGTGAATGCGGTATTCATCGAGATGAACGATCCATCGTCTTTTGCGCGCGAGACGGTGCGCCTCTGGAAAGATGAAACTGCTCGTAAAAAAATTGGTGAAGAGGCGAGACGCACGATGGTCGAAGGCATGCACGACCAGAAGACTCTTCAGGGTGTGAGAGCAGCTTATGATCGTGCGATCGAAGTTTTCGCAGCGCGCACCGGAAAAAGCCTCGCGCGCGTTCCCGATTTACGAACGGCACGACATGTCACGACCGGCTCCGCATGGAGAAGTGGTCTGACGAAGCGCGAACGACGCCTCGTCGAGTCTCGCGAATCTTTGAGCTGGAGTGAGCACCTCATGATTTATGAAGGTCAGCGCCCGGCAGCGTTCAGGCTGATGCTGCGCGCGTGGATGCTGCAGCCACTCACTGTAACCCCCGTGCGTACGATGCTTCGGCTGATGCTTCCAACGCGGATGGTGCGCGGCATCGTCACTGTGAAGCGAGGAATCCTCTCCCGCTCGACTTCAGCGGGTTGATTGCTGCTTCGCGACCTGCTGTGCAATCAGGTTGATCTGGCGGTCGCGTGGTATCCCGGCAGCATCGACGGTCACCGGATATGAGTCGGCGAGCCCGAACTGATTGTAGCCAAGATTCACGAGCTGCTCGACAATCGAATCGGTAGAGGTGTTTGCCGCCCGCGCCGACCACGGGTTGAGCTCGATGAGAATTGGGGGATGTAAGCGATCGATCGTGCCGGAAGCGCCTGCGATCACTGCCAGCTCGCTTCCTTCCACATCGATCTTGATCAGCGATACCGATCCGAGATCGAGAGAATCGAGCGTCACGACGTTTGCGCGCTCGGTGTTGTGTTTGTGGCGGCCCGAGAAGCCCTGATAAAAACCGGCGCGGCCCGAATCATCAGAGGGTACAATGAGGTCAAGGGTCTTTTGCTCATTGCCCAACGCAAGTTGCATGACTTCGCAATTGTTGACGCCGCTGAGACTTGCTGATTCACGAATCATTGCGACGAGGCGCGCCTGCGGCTCGATTGCAATCACGCGACCGGTCGCGCCGACCATTCGCGACGCAAGCAAAGAGAACGTGCCGAAGTTTGCACCCACATCTATGAATTTGCCGCCCGCGGACAGAAGCGATTTCAGGACACGATACTCCGGATTCTCGCCGCGTATCTCGTGAATCACTTCGAGAATTCTTTCATCGGCGAAATCGGCGACGACCGTGAGTCCATCGATTCCGCGAATCCTCGCAACAGTCGATGTGCCCGTTATCGAGCTCGCATCCCGAATCGCGCGAAGGAGAAATGACCCCGCCGGCACCCGTCGCGAATCCGGGTCGCCCACAATGCGCGAGTAGAATGCGTACGCCTGGTATCGAAGCGGGAGCTCACGCACGAGCGCAGCATCCTCGTACCACTTCATTTCGACTTCTTCACGAGGAACGAGCCAATCGCAAGAAGATCGAGATCCGTCGCGAGAAAGGTCCTCAGCGCATCCGCGGGTGTGCACACGATTGGCTCACCTGCATCGTTGAACGAAGTGTTCAACAGGATGGGTACTCCCGTGAGCGCCGCAAACAGTGAGATCAGATTGTAGAACTTCGGGTTGAGCTCCGCAGTAACAGGCTGCGGTCGCGCGCTCCCGTCCACATGTACGATTGCCGGCGCAACATCACGCGTGAGCTGCGTCGCCTGCGTCGCAAACAGCATGAACGCATTCGGAGGAACGATCTCGAAATAATCTGCCGCACGCTCTGCAAGAACCGATGGAGCAAGGGGCCGCCACATCTCGCGGCGTTTTACACGATTGACCTTGTCGCGCATTGCGATCGTGCGCGGATCGGCGAGAATGCTGCGATTGCCGAGTGCGCGCGGACCGAGCTCCATTCTTCCCTGGAACCAGCCGGTTACACAACCTCCGGCAATCGACTTCGCAACTTCCGATTCGAGATTGTCCGGACGCGAATAGGCAATCCCTGCTGTCGCAACCAGTGTCGACTCTATCTCATAATCACTGAAGGCAGGACCGTGATATGGCGACTCGATTCTCACTTGAATCAACTCTCCATTGTCGCGCGCGCATAGCAATGCAGCTCCAACACTCAACCCCGCATCACCCGAGGCAGGGAAGAGCCACATATCCTCGGCAATCGACGCAGCGAGCAGCTTTCCATTCGCCGAGCAGTTCAACGCAACGCCGCCGCCGACACAAACCTTTCGTGAATGCGTTTGGCCTGACGCCGACCTCACCGCTTTTTCGTACCCGCGCTCGAGCGCATGCTGCGTTGCCGCCGCGAAATCCGCGTAGGGGCCTTCAAGCACATTCTCGTCGGTCCGTTTCGGAAACCCGGTCAATTCAGCCAACGGGAGCGATTTGTACTTGAACCACCTGGCATCGACGGTGTCGATGAGCCGGTTGACTGATTGCAACGCGCGGGACGCCGTACCATACGGTGCCAGCCCCATCAGCTTGCCTTCGCCAAAATCCCCGAGGTTCACCCAGCGGGTGCAATCGCGATAAAACCAGCCGAGTGAATTGGTGTACGGCTCTTCGTCGAGCTTCTCGATATCCTGTCCGCGACCGTGCCATGTTGCTGCCGATAACGGACCGCCGCGGCCGTCGATGGTTACAATAGCGGCATCGTCGAAGCCGGAAGTGAGATAGGCAGCAGCCGCATGTGCGAGGTGATGCGGATAGTATCGAACAGGAGGAAGCTTTCCGTATCGCTTCTCGAGCTGGTCGAATCCTTCGCCCACCATCGGATGCATTCCCGCATCAGGTGCGAGTCCCACGCGCTCGCCGATGGACAGCATCTTCTTGTGAAGCACGCTTCGCCTGCGCGCCGCACCCTCACGCACCATCGTCTCGAGCGTCTCATCCTTCATCTCGGCGATCTGGGAATTGGCTCCCGTCCTGAAAGGCCTGTCAGGATAGGCAATCACGTCGACGTCGCTCATCGAGATACCTGCTTCGCGCAGGCAATACTCGATTGCACCGAACGGCACGCTGCCATCGTGCTTCACGCGCGAGAATCGCTCTTCCTCTGCCGCGGCGATGAGCTTGCCATCACGCACGAGCGCAGCGGATGAATCGTGACTGCCTTTCCAGAAAGTGAAGCCGAGTATGATCAAGCGAGCAGGCTCTGGTATGCAGACTGAATGGCTTGCGACTCTCGCTCGACAGAGAACAGGTCGGCCGCACGCTCGCGTGCAGCGTTTCCGAGCTTCGCTCGCAGTGCGGGATCTTTTGCGAGCTGCGATATGCGATCAGCCATTGCCTGCGGATCCTTCGGCGGAACAAGAAAGCCTGTCCTGCCGTCGACGATTATTTCACTCAAGCCGCCAACCTGCGTGGCGACAACGGGAATCCCGCGCGCCATCGCTTCGAGCGCAGCGATTCCGAGTCCTTCAGCAAGTGAAGGCAGCGCGACAATGTCCCACTTGTCCATCGCCGAAGGCACGTCATCCACCCAGCCGAGGAATGCCACGCGATCGGCTACACCGGCGCGGGCTGCGGCAGCTTCGAGCTTGAGGCGCTCGGGACCGTGACCCGCAATCTCCAATCGTATCGGCGGGGAATGACGTGCAAGCAACGCGAGCGATTCGATGAGATACGAAATCCCTTTCACCGGTACCAGGCGCGCCGCAATCCCGACGACGATCGTCTCATGAGGAGTGCGCCTGAACACTTTTCTGAGAACATTGACCCCGGGATACACAACGAGGGGCTCACCCTTGGTCACGCTTTTCGCGGTCGCCCGCGAGTTGGCAATCACAAGATCTGCGGCCATCGGAGTTCTTACGGCGCGACGACGTTTGTCAGCGCGGCTCTCTTCCTCGAGCGAGTGATAGTGAACAACGACTCTCGCGCCTGCGGCGGCCTTCGACACAAAACGAGGTGACAATCCGCCGGCGTGAAGATGAACGATAGCGGGCTTCATCGCGCGCAGCGCGCGGGCAAACCTCAGCGCGCCGGCGATGTCGCCGCGTCCGCCGCGCCAGTCGATCGTGCGCACATCCATGCCGAGCTTCCGGAATGCATCTCCTACAGGTCCGTCACTCCTCAGGAATATCACGGAAAGCCGGTATTGATGGGGATCCAGAGTCCGGGCGAGATTCTCCACCGTGAGCGAGATGCCTCTGGCCTGCTGCTCACCGGTTCCGAGAACGTGAATGACGTGAATGCGATGACTCAAGCGCGCGGAGCCACCATGCTGCGAACCTTGTCGAGCACGCTCTTTCCGTAGCGCGCGCGCAGGAGGACATCAGCCACCGTGTCCTTGTGCTGAACCATCGTCCGCCTGAGGCGGGTGAGCGGCGTCGATGAGTCGTTGATGCCTTCTTCCGTTGTGAACGCTGCAGCGTAGCTGGCGCCGACGATGCGCTCGACGTCGGAGTCGAGCTTGCCGTACGGATATGCGAATGCGGTCACGGGATGCTCGACAATTTCTTCGAGCGCGAGCTTGGATCCGGCGATCTCCTCTTCCGCCTGATCGACGGGAATCGATATGAGATCGGTGTGCGTGCGCGAATGAGATCCGAACGTCACTCCGCGCCTGGACCAATCGCGTATCTGGTCGCGCGACATTATCGAGAGCCGCGGGCCGGGCTGTCGCGGATTGCATCGCAGCTCGCCGCCAACGAGCGACGTTGGAACGAACACAGTTGCCGCATACCCGTGCTTCTCCAGAATGGGCAACGCATGCTCGGCAAGATCGCCATATGCGTCATCGAACGTGATCATTACCGAACGGTCGGGTATCTCGCCTTGCCCACGGATACAGGTGACCCAGTCATCGGGGAGAATTGCTGTGTATCCCATGGCAGCAAGCGTCCCCATCTGCCGGGCAAATGCCTGCGTCAATACCGTCAGGCCCTTGCACGTCTCTTCCCGAATGGGACCAACGTGATGGTAGAGAAGGGCAACGATAGTCGGCTCGCTCATGTCAGTCGAGCACTCCAAGTGAGCGGCCTAAGCCGCGCCGCACTGTTGAAAGCGAAGCCGACTTGATCAGGCGACGGACGCCCGGAATCGCGACAGCAGCGTACGCTGCAGCAAATGGAACGGTGGAGATTCGCGATGGATCGAGCTCGCGCGATTGCCTGAGAGATTCGATGGCGGATTGCCTGTCGAGATCGAGATTCGTGACGGCCGATGCATACCGAAGCCCTGCGAGCCGCTTTTTGACCATCGAGCGATAGGGTTCGCGATCGACGTATGTCAGAGCTTTTTCGAGAGTCCCGATTGTGCGGCGTACCATCTCACCGTGATCGGAGCTCATCTGCCCCGGCCGGCGCCGATGGAAACACCAGGCACCGGGTGAAAAGGCAAATACGCAGCCTGCCCACGCAGCACGCAGCCAGAAATCGAAATCGGCTCCGACGAAAGTCTCATCCCATGGACCAACCCGGTCGAACACGTCGCGCCGAAACAATGCGGTGTGCGGAACGAGGCCAGCGCCATCGCCTGCAGGATCGATCAGAGTTGCCAGCATGTCGTCGTGCGCGGTTGTCGTCCAGTCGGACCATGCAGGACGTCCGGGCTGTCCCTGAAACTGCCGCGTCTCACCATAGACGATGTCCGCTTCCGGGCGCTCGTCGAAAACCTCCATCTGACGCGCGATCTTGTTCGGCGCGAGAAAATCATCCCCATCCAGAAGCTGAATGAAATCACCAGTCGACTCGGCGATACCGCGATTGTATCCACCGCCGTCGAGAGTGTTACGCTGGCGGAAGTACCGCACGCGACCTTCGAAGCGGCGCAGTATCCACGCTTCGGTTCCATCGGTGGATTCGTTGTCGATGATCACGACTTCGATATCCGGCCACGACTGGCAAAGCG
>DATEDH010000112.1:0-17129 GCA_035281765.1 Gemmatimonadaceae bacterium | reverse complement strand
ATTCTGATCTTTGCTCCCTGAGCGATAGCTGAGAGAAATCCGGCGTGCAGCGGTCCGGGTTGAACATCGATGTCGCCGGTGACCAGAGCGACAAGCTCTTCCTGCGAGCTAAGCGTGCTGACGAATTCGACGTCGAGCCCTTCATCGCGAAAGAAGCCTTCCTGCTTCGCTATCATGAGTGGCCCCCAGCTCAGCAGCGGGCTGAAGGAGACGCGCACTTTCTTCAGCGGCGCCTGAGCAGGTCGCTCATCAGAAGTCGAGCATGCAGAGAGAAGCAGCAGCAGCGCAATCAGCTGAATGGTTTTCATCCCGCTCGTTTCATGTCGAGTGGAAGGAGCTTGCCTCTTGCTGTCATCACAGGGCTTTCGCGACGAATGATCAAAGTGCCTGCATCGCGCCATGTAGTTTGCGCGACGGTCGCTGCACCGCCCAGGTTTTTCAATGAGTCCAGGACATATTCGACCATCGCCGATTCGTCATCTATCACGATATCCGGCGACACTCGCAGGACGATGCGTGTGAAGCCGCAATCGTTTTCTTCTTCTGCGAACTGATAGTCAAGTGATGATCCGCCGTAGCGCGCGGGCAGGAATTCATCGAGCACGCGCTCGATGTCGCTCCCGACGAGCGTCATCCCTTCGCCAGTGAGCTTGCGGAAGCTGCGAATGTCCCTGATGTGAACAGGAAAGCCGAGCTGCTCCCATTTGCAGCCGCATGGTTGTGAATCGACCGTGCCGTAGTCGTCGGATTCGACATTGAGAAGCATCTTCGCAGCTGTTGGCAGGAGGCTCGTGAAGCAGAATGCCGGAACTTCGATATCAAATCCGGGAACTTTGCGTGACGCCTGAATCATTGCGACGTGATCCTGCATCAGGTGCTGATCGTTCGGCCCGGTTGCGTTGAGGCACGACGATCCGACTGTTCCCAATTCGCTGAACGCATAGCTCGAGTGAAACGTTGCGCCGCTCTCAATTATCTGCGCGACTTTCGCAGGTGTTGGCGGCTCACCTCCGCCGCGCAGAATGGTTCCCGTAAGGTCGATTCCGTGCTCCTTTGCAGCGACAGCAATCCGGAGAATTCTGCTGACAGACGCGTGAATCGTACAGCGGCCGTGACGCGCGGTTTGATCACGCGCCCATCTTGCGAGGGTTACCGCCTGTTCGAGCGGGACATGTTTCGGAAACGTTACGCTCGCGCCTGCGAGCCGGGCTGCTGCGAGCGTTGCGTTAGTGGCTGCGCGATATCTGAGTCCGCCGGTCCAGCTGAAGTTCTGCGTAATAAACCAGTGCGTGGCCTTCTCGCCTGCGGCGGCGCTCAGCAGGACTCCCTTCAATCCACCGGCGGGTGGAAGATTTGACCACGAAGCTGCCGGAATCCCTGTGAGTCCCTGAACGTGTCGCACCACAATCCTTCCGGGGAGCATCGCTTCGAGATGATCGAGGTCGAGTCGTACTCGTCGCTCTGGTCCCGTTGTGCCGCCTGTACTCGATGAGTAGTAGCGCTCGATCAGCGGGTTGTCGAAGTCCGAAGGTGCGGGACTCAGGGTGAGACTTCCTCGAACAATCGGCGTGAGTCCCTTGAATTCCTCGAAGCTTACATAGACGCCTTCGTCGCGAAGTTTTTGCAGAGCTCCTTCGAGGCCGTCAGTGCGCAGAAGCTCTTTGATATCGTCGAGATTGCAGCCCGCTTGGTCGAGAAGCGCCCGATACGGGCTTCGGGGATTGTTGTAGACACCGTGCTCCAACGACGCAAGAAAATTCTGATCGCGGTCCTCGAGGCGGTGCTGGATTATCGCCAACGCCTCGGGTACCGTCATCCGTCTGCGAATCAGGCGATGCAATCCTGAGAGGAATCTCGTGAATGCGAAGGCCTCGGAGATCGGATCGTCTCTGGTTGGAGAGTGGTGCAAAGGCGAATGGTGGGCGTGGGTGGAAAAATCTGAGTGCTCCATCGATTGTAAAATCTTAGCGGCTCCGTCGACTTTGGCCTAACTGACGATACTGCCGCGGATCACGCGGGTTGATGGCGGATAAACACCGATACTACAGGCACAAGACGTTCGACAGATGCTGTAGCGGGGAACAATGATTTTTTTGGTTTGTTCTCTCGCAGTTCTGGTTTTTGTTGTTAACCCAAAAAAAACAGTTCCCACCGAGAGCCGCTGGATATCTGCCTGGACGGTATTCGCGTTAATCTGTCATCAACCCGCGTGATCCGCGGCAGTATCGGCAGTTAGGTCCTAGCTCGAAGGAGCCGCCAAGATTTTCTCACGAGAAGGAGCCGCCAGGATTCTCTCAGAAAATACCTCGCGTGTAAGCCCCAGAACTGTACCGAGAATATCTCGACCCGTTCTGAACACTACGCTTACTACATCACCAACGAGTTTGCCGATCAGGATTCCCAGATCTGCCTGTGCCGCGGCGTCATCTCCAAGCGCATCGAGAACTGCCCGGCGATGCTTCAATATCACCGGAGCAGTAAACGACACTGGATTAAAACCAGGTACATAGCGTGCACCGATTCCCTCGATAAGTGCCACCGCTCTCCCGAAATAGACCAGCTCGCCCTTTAGAATTATCGGCCAGTCATAGATAGTTCTCATCACGTCTTCTGCGAGAGTGCGATCGGACAGAATGCGCGTCGCGATATCGGCCGACGCAACTCCATCGAATGCCATCCCAAGCAATACATCGACGAGCTTGTGAATCGTCGACATATCGGTACCGGGCTCGACGATCCCAAGCTCGAAGAATCCGTCGATCACTCCCTGCGAGTTTCGGCCGACTGCGGCGAGTGCAGTACGAATCAGCGTCCGGCGCATTTCCGTTTCCACCGGCACTACCATACCAAAGTCGAGCAGCACGAGACGACCATCGTCTGTGACGAGAAGATTTCCCGGGTGCGGATCCGCATGAAACAACCCATCGACCAGCATCATCTGGATGTAGGCTTCAACAACTGATTCGACCACGTCGTGACCGGTGATCTTTCCCCCGGCAATGAGTGGAGCGAGTGAGTCGACTCGCGTGCCCTCCATGTATTCCATAACGATCACACGCTGCCGCGTGAGCTCTGTCTCGATTTCGGGAACCAGTACTCGCGGATTGGCCGCAAAGCGATCGGCAATTGCGACTGCATTCGCAGCCTCCTGCCGGAAATCCATTTCCTCGCCAATGCGCTTCGAGAACTCATCGACTACAACGCGGAATCCGCGAAGGTGAGAGTTCGACCAGTAACTCATGATGACGTCGAGTATCCGCGAAACCGCATGGATGTCGCTGCCAACCAGCGCCTCGACACCGGGCCGAAGAATCTTCACCACAACGTCGCGACCCTGATATTGCGCGCGATAAACCTGGCCGAGCGATCCTGAAGCCAGCGCGTTGCGGTCAAACGACTCGAACATCTCCTCCGGCTTCCTGCCATATGCATTGACGATCTCATGCTCGATCTCATCGAATGGAACGGCAGGTACGCGGTCGGTCAGGGTGCCAAGTGCGGACAGGTAGGGCTCGGGCACCACGTCGGGGCGCGATGCGAAGACCTGCGCGAGCTTCACAAATGTGGGGCCGAGCGATACGAGTGCGTTTACGAGCCTCGCTGCGCGCCGCTCATGAAACGCCTTGTCGCGCGTAATG
Source organism: Gemmatimonadaceae bacterium (assembly GCA_035281765.1). Lineage (GTDB taxonomy): Bacteria > Gemmatimonadota > Gemmatimonadetes > Gemmatimonadales > Gemmatimonadaceae > UBA4720. The sequence continues at coordinate 13,491 of DATEDH010000112.1, read as the reverse complement.
GGCTCGCCAAAAAAAATCCATCGCGCAAAGTCGCGGCGGATCGATACGCCTGATGGAAGGAGGCGCCAGATGATTACAAATGTGCGGAATTGTGGCACAGGAAAGAATCGCGGGTAACGGACGGACCTGGGAGTTTTACCCCGGAATCCTCCTCAAGTCCCTCTCATCAAACTACATGGCGTTTCCACCTGCGGCAGGTACATTAACTCTCTATCTGACGGTCCGGGCGGGCTGCGTCAAATGAGCAATACAAAGCGGGACGGAGTTGAACGCCTGCTCCAGGAGCTTAAGGCAGGAAACCGCGAAGCATTCTCGGAGCTGCTGCCACTCGTTTACGACGAGCTGCACAGCATCGCCGCGCGCCACAGAAGCCAGTGGGATGGCGAAGAGACGCTCAATACCACTGCCCTCATTCACGAAGCATATCTCCGGCTCGCGGATCAGTCGGCGCCGGAGTGGCAGAGCTATCCGCATTTTCTCGCGGTCGCATCGACAGCAATGCGACAGATCCTGCTCGACTATGCAAAGCGCAAACGCGCGGCGAAGCGTGGGGGCAACTTCAAGCAGGTCTCGCTTCATGACATCGAAGCATCACTCGAGAACCCTGCATTGGTGGATGATGCGCGCTCAGCCGCCTTGATCGCGCTCGACAAGTCGCTCGAGCGCCTCCACGCAATCGACCCGCGGCAGTGCAAAGTAGTGGAGTGCCGCTTCTTCGGCCGCATGACAATCGAGGATACGGCAACGGCACTCGGCATCGCTCCCGCGACTGTCGGCCGCGACTGGATGACAGCAAAGACATGGCTGTACCGCGACCTCAAGCAGACACTCGGAGAGGACGTCCCATGAGCGACCGCGCGGAACAACTTTCAAGCGCAGCCTTCCCGATGGACGCTGAGGCGCGCGCTGCATTCATCGATGCGGAATGCGGTGGTCAGGACGGGCTCCGTGCGGAAGTGCTCACACTTCTCGCAGAAGCAGACGCGGCCAGGATGTTTTTTGACCGACTGGACGAGGCGGTGTTTTCACCGTCGCCGTCAGGAGATGACGATTACGATGCAGATCTTCCTGAGCTCAAGTTTCAGCCTGGCGAAAAGGTCGGGCACTATCAGATAGAGTCGCTCATCGGACACGGCGGCATGGGAGCTGTGTTTCGCGCGCGCGATGTTCGTCTCAATCGTGACGTCGCCCTCAAGTTTCTCCCTGCGCACCTGAGTGCAGATCCGGATGAGCAGGCGCGGCTGCTTGCCGAAGCAAGAGCCGCGGCGGTGCTCGATCATCCGAATGTCTGCACCGTTCACGAAGTCGGCGAGACAGAAGATGGAAGGCTCTTCATAGCGATGCCGAGTTACAGCGGTGAGACCTTGAAGGAAAAGCTTCGCGCTGGTCCACTTGCGGCTGCTGAGGCAGCGGGAATTGCAGCTCAGATTGCGCGTGGCCTGGCCGCTGCACACAGGCACGACATCATTCACCGCGATGTGAAACCGGGAAACGTAATCCTGCTTCCCGATGGATCCGTTCGTCTGCTCGACTTCGGGCTTGCGATGGAGATAAAGGCACGGCTGATGAGATCAGGTACTACTCCAGGTACGATCGCGTATATGTCGCCTGAGCAGATTCGCGGAGAAGCACTCGATTTTTCCACCGACCTCTGGTCACTCGGTGTTGTGCTCTTTCAGATGCTCACAGGAGAGAGACCATTCAAGGGCAGCGATCGCCGCGCAGTAATCAACGCGATAGTCAACGGTGAAAGAGATCCGGTTACGCGACGGTGTCCCTCTATAGATCCTGCACTGGCGGAGATAGTGGAAAGACTTCTCCAGAAGGATACATCCATGCGCTATGCAAGCGCGTCGAACGTCGCGTCGGATCTCGAAGCAGTGTTGCAGTCGCACAACGACTTGCCGGGACATCGATTCACCTGGAGAACTCGCGGCTTTATCGCTGCTGCGGCAGTGATCGTCATCGCGCTCACTGCTGCGTTATCGTGGCGAGCACTCAACGACGATGATGCGTTCGACTCGAGAACGCGACGCGCTCAGCCGTCGCTTGCCGTGCTGCCATTGACCAACCTTGGCCTGGATTCCGGCAATGCGGCGCTCGCCAATGGTATCACTGAGGATCTCATAGCGACTCTCGCAAACTCGGGTGACATACGGGTCATTGCGAGCACCTCTGTGGCGGGTCTCAAGCGTCTCAACATGGATGCGCGGCAGATCGCTGAGAGTCTGCACGTCGGAAGTATTCTCGAAGGCGGCATTCAGCGATCCGGAGGCAAGCTGCGTGTGCAGGTACGCCTGATAGACGGACGAGATGGCACCACTCGCTGGTCTCAATCGTATGACCGCGAGGTCGCTGACATGTTCGCTGTGCAGGATGACATCGTGCGCGCTGTTGCGGCTGAGCTCGACTTGCGGTTCGACAGGGAAAAGCAGTTCATCAGGCATCGAACGCGAAACATCGCGGCGTACGAGCTCTACATTCGGGCGTCAGATCCCGTGCTGCTGCGAAACCAGACTGGAATCTGGCAATCGCAGGAGCTGTTCATGAACGCATTGGCTGCCGACCCCGCGTATGCCGCGGCGCATGCCGGACTTGCGCTGGTATATGTGCGGCGAGCGCGCAACGCGAGCGATCCCGGCATGGCTGTTCCAAAGCTTCTCCAGCTCGCGGACAGTGAAGCGCTCAAAGCGATCGCGATCGACAGCACTCTTGCAGAGGGTTATTACGCTCGCGGACGCGTGCGCGAGGCGATGCTAGATTTTCCATTGGCTGAGTCTTCGCTGAGACGCGCGATAGAGCTGGATCCCTCACGCTCGATTTACCGGCGCGCCTTGTCGTATCTCAATGCGTGGACAGCGCCTTCGGGTGAGGAGCTGGCTGAAGCACAGCGAGCGCTCGAGACAGATCCGCTGAATCCCTATGCGATTGCGGCTGTGGCGTCCGGGCTTTACGGAAGCCATCGCTACGACGAGGCGATTGCGCGTCTCGAGCCGCTCATGGCTTTGAAGCCGCAGCTTCAGGGAGTGACATTCGCGATCGCGCAGTGCTACGCAAAAAAAGGAAAGTGGGATGCGGCAATTGCGCTGCTGCGTCCCGGCGCGGAAGCCGGTGATCCGCTGTTCAAGGCATTGCTCGGCAACATGCTCGCGCGTACCGGAAAGCGCGAGGAGGCCAACCGCATTCTCGATGATCTCATCGCTCGTCGGGAGCGCACCGGCTTCGGTGCCTTTCACATTGCGATGATACATGCCGGCTTCGGCAGCCGCGACGAGACTTTCGCCTGGCTCGACAAGTCGATCGACGATAGATCGATCGTGAGCTTCATCATGGGCCCGACTTTCGAGGAGCTGCACAGCGATCCACGATTCACGCAGCTTCGCAGGAGACTCGGACTGCAAAGCTCAACATCATAGAACGCGTGGTCGAAACCCGGGTCGCTTAGTGCCCGTTACTATATATAGTATGGACGAGCACTCGATTTGGGGTTAACCGATGTCTGACGAAAAGAAGCCCAGCCGCTTTCGGGCAATCCTGAAAAACGCAATCGTGTGGGGCGCTGGCTGGGGTATCCTCGGGGCCGCAGTTGCATCGATCATACGATTGACTGACAACATTCCGGCCTGGCAGGCGATACTCGATGGAATCGGGATGGGTGTGCGGATAGGCGTCGTCGGCGGAATAACCGGTGCGGCATTCGCTGCTTTCATCAGCGTCGCCTACCGCGGCAAGCGTCTCTCTGAAATCAACTGGCTGAAGTTCGGACTTGGCGGTCTGGTTCTCGGAGGATTGTTCGTCCCCGCTTTTCTCGAGACGATGAGCCTGCTGACTGGCGGAGGATTTGTCCCGTTCAAGCTCATCAGCGACGACATCCTGATGTCGGCACTGTTCGGCGGGATCACCGCAGCCGGCACTATGCGACTCGCGCAGCATGGTAGTGACATGGATGCTGTAACAGGTCCGTCGCCGCTCGAGAACCTGCAGCAGCAACAGTCGCTGGGACCCGGTGAAATCACGGGCATTCCCGCCGGACACAAATCACGCGCGACAGAACACCACGCCTGATTTAGTATCTAGACGTTACTAATTTGGGGGGAACAGCGGTCTCTCGGGATCGCGCGCCGGCTTCCCATAATCGCTGACTCCTTTTCACGCTTTCCCTACATTATGGGATATCACTGAGGAGCGTCCGATGAGATTAAGAGCAGCGCTTGCAATCATATCATCCGTACCTGGAGTGCTTGCAGCGCAAACCGATCTCCTGTCCAATCAGCTGGTAGATCTCACCCATGCACTGAACGCCGAGACGATCTACTGGCCGACGTCGCCATCGACATTCAAGCTCGACCGGCTCACATACGGAAAGACAGAAGGCGGATGGTTCTATTCTGCCAACGCATTCAGCGCACCTGAACACGGTGGAACACACCTGGATGCGCCGATTCATTTTGCGGAAGGCCAGCAGACGAGCGACAAGATTCCGCTCGATCATCTCATGGGACCGGCGGTAGTCATCGACATTTCAAAACAATCAGCAGCCAATGCTGATTACATGCTCACCAATGAAGATGTGCTCGCGTTCGAGCGGAAACACGGACAAATCCAGCCCGGAACGATCGTGCTGCTCCGAACGGGATGGAACACGCGATGGCCGAACAAGAAGCAATACCTCGGCGACGATACACCGGGCGAAGTATCGAGACTTCACTTTCCAAGCTTCAGCGAGCAGTCAGCGCGACTCCTCATCGAGCAGCGCAATGCAAAGGCAATCGGAGTCGACGTTGCATCGATCGACTACGGTCAGTCGAAGGATTTCCTCGTTCATCGAATCGCAGCCGGCCGCAATGTGCCGGGACTCGAGAATCTGACGAATCTCGATCAGCTTCCACCGACTGGCGCACAGGTCATCGCGCTTCCGATAAAGATCGAAGGTGGATCGGGCGGACCTGTGCGGGTGATCGCACTCATACCGCGCAATGCACGGTAACACAACCAGCGGCAGCATTGTTCTAAATCTTCTCGAGCGTGGGCCGGTACTGCTCGAGCTGAGCCGGTTTCTCGCTGATGCGGACAAGGGGCACGGCCGGCTCGTATTCGTCGGCGGCGAGGCAGGAATTGGAAAGAGCTGGCTCGTAAGACGATTCGCCGAGCTCATCCGCGAACGAACGCCGACGTTAATCGGATCGTGTGATCCGCTCTCGACACCGCGGCCACTCGGCCCGCTGCTCGACATCGCAGACCGGCTCGATGAGCCGATCGATTTTTCCAGAAGCAAAGACCAGATCTTTCGCGCCCTGATTGCATCGTTCCCGACAACGACAACTACCGTCATGGCATTCGAAGACGTGCACTGGGCCGACGAAGCGACACTCGATCTTCTTCGATTCATCGCACGGCGCATCGAAGACCGTCGCGTCCTGCTGATCACGACATTTCGCAGCGATGAAGTCGGCGATCTGCACCCGCTGCGCCAGGTGCTCGGCGACATCGCAACGGTGCAAAGCGTGAGGCGTGTCTCGCTCGAGCCGCTTTCCATTGTCAGCGTTCAGACAATGGCAGCAGGCAGCGGAGTGGATGTGAACGAGCTCTACCGGCAGACAGGTGGCAATCCCTTCTTCGTTTCCGAAGTTCTCGCGTCACGCGATGAACCAATACCGGAAACTGTGCGCGATGCTGTCATGGCCCGTGTTGCGCGGTTGTCCGTCGCCGCGCGCAAAGTTATCGAGACCATATCGGTAATCGGTTTTCGCAGCGAGCCATGGCTCGTCACTTCGATCCTGGGACCGGATGCAGGCGCAATCGGCGAATGTCTTGAAAGTGGAATTATTCTCGCTGACGATGAAGACGGAACATTCACTTTCCGCCATGAGATTGCACGGATGGCAGTGCTCGACGGTGTTCGGCCGCATCGGCGCATCGAGCTGAATCGCATAATACTGGAGACTCTGCAGGCGCGGCCGGAAACGAAATCCGACGCAGCACGTCTCGCGCATCATGCGGACGAAGCACGAGATGCAGGCGCAGTGCTTCGATTTGCGCCGGAAGCTGCCAAACGCGCATCGCAGCTCAGTGCACACCGCGATGCGATTGCTCAGTACGAGCGTGCGCTGCGATTTGCAGATCGACTGAGCGACGACGAGCGTGCAGAGATTCTCGAAGGGTACGCGCGCGAGTGTGCTGCAGCCGATCGCTATGATGAAGCGATTGCGCTGTCACGGAAAGTTGTCGAGCACTGGAATCACGTCGGGGATAACATGAAGGAAGCGAGAATACTCGGCTTCCTTTCGGGATGTCTCGTGTCGAATGGTCGGCCTTTCGACGCGCAGCCGCTTTGCGCCAGATCAATCGAGCTGCTCGAGCAGTATCCTCGCGGGGCAGAGCTCGCGGAGGCATACGTCCGACAGGCCAGGATACACATCGTCCAGATGGAATCCGACGAAGCGTCTCACTGGTCGCAGAAGGCTCTCGATGTTGCCGAAGAAATCAACGACACGCGAAGCCGGGTTCTTGCGCTGCATCGTCTTGGAACGGCGATGTTTCTGAAGCACGATCCACGGGCAGAGTCAGTGCTGCGAAACGCATTGTTTCTCGCGCTCCACGCTAAGCTTCCTGTCGAGGCATCGGGAGTGTACGTCGGGCTCACATCAAGCTGGATGGAGCGATACGACCTGGATCGCGCTGAGCCATATCTCATCGACAGCATCGCGTTTGCCGATGAGCACCAGCTCGGGGGATTTCTAACACCGACCCTTGGATGGTATTCGATACTGCTCACATACAGAGGCCGATGGGCCGACGCGGAAGCACCCGCCTACTCGGTTCTCAATCGAGAGCACGTCAGCATCGCCGGTAGAACGCTTGCACTGACTGCGCTCGGCCGTCTCTATAGTCGCAAGGGAGATCCGCGAGCGAGCAGGATGCTCGACGATGCACTCGCCCTTGCAGGGACAACACGAATGGTGATGTACGCAGGGCCGGTTCACGCCGCGCGTGCTGAAGCTGCGTGGCTCGATGGCGACCTCGAGCGTGTGCGTGAAGAAGTCGAAGCCGGACTCGATCTCGTGTTGTCAAAGAGGCATCCATGGTTTGCAGGCGAGCTTTTGTTCTGGCTCACGCGTGCACGTCAGGATGTGGAAGTACCCGAATGGATAGCATCTCCGTTTGCAATGCAGATTGCCGGCAACTGGAAAGGAGCTGCAGACCAGTGGCGGAAAGGCGGATTTCCTTATGAGACCGCTAATGCACTGGCGCAGTCGGACGATGAAGCAGCTCAGCTCGAAGGACTCGCAGAGCTGGAGCGGCTTGGAGCGGAGCCTGCAGCGAAGCGTGCGCGTCGTCACCTTCGCGAGCTTGGCGTAAAAGGAATTCCCCGCGGTCCACACGAATCCACGCGATCCAATTCAGCGGGATTGACGCGTCGCGAAATCGAGATTGCTCAATTGATAGGCGAGGGACTTCGCAACAACGAGATCGCCGAGCGATTGTTCGTGTCGCCTAAGACCGTGGACCATCATGTGTCGAGCGTCCTGTCAAAGCTCGGTGTAAAGACGCGGGCACAGGTGCGCGGAGCCGCCGAGCTCCGAGGGCTTCTGAAAAATGGGGAGCCGAAACGCGAAAAATAGGGAACTCTCCCGATTTGAACTGACGCCCGGAATTCCAGATTGCCTCATCGATTTCAACTCATATGGAGGCAACGGTGCTTCGACGCACAGAAAAATCAGGCGCAGTCATGACATTCGCGACGTTAGTCGTGCTGGGAACCGCTGGATGCAGCAATGATTCGTCAATGCCAACCGAGAGTCACATGGCTGGATTGCCAATATCGGCAGTCAGTCAGGCAAACAATGCCCAGGCGCTCACCGATCTGCGTAAGATGACAGCAGCATTTCACAATGTCGCTGCTGCCGAGGCAGCGCATTACGGGCTGTTGGTCGCGCCACCGCTCACCGCGCCTGACGGATGCATCTCCGACATGTCGGCAGGTGGAATGGGTTATCACTACACGCAGGGTGACAACCTCGCAGACAACTCCATCGACCTGCTCGATCCGGAGTTTCTCGTCTATGCACCGACTGCCGCGCCGGCGAGAGATGGCGAACAGGGAAGACGGCTTGGAGCGGTCGAGTATTTCATTCCGTACAGCGATGTGTGGCCGGGACCTGACCAGCTGAGCTTCGAACGGGCGCCGAGGCTGAGTGATTTCCCGAGCTTTGCAGGACTGCCGGATGTTGCGATGGCGCCGACACGCTTCGGCGGATGGGCGATTCACATCTGGCTCTGGGAAAACAATCCTGGTGGAATGCTCAGCAACTACAACACGGCAGTCTCGAAGTGCGAAGGATCGACCTTCTAGACTGATGCCAAGGTACATCGTCGAGAGAGAGCTTCCCGGAGCCGGGAGGCTCTCTCGAGAGGATCTCCGGAGTATTTCCGAGAAATGGTACGACGTTCTCTGCACGACGAATCCGAGGATTCAGTGGGTGCAGAGCTTCGTTACGAGTGACAGGATCACGTCGATCTATATCGCACCTGATGTGGCGAGCGTTCGCGAGCAATCAGAGCGCGAAGGACTGCCGGCGAGCAGTGTTCTCGAGATCACCGAGGTCATTGACCCCACGACCGGTGAGAAGCGGGAGCGCTAGATCCGGGTGGAGTGGCAGGATTACGGGGTGGACCCCACCACCTCTCGCCGGGCTTCATTACATAGTTGGTCCATACGTATTTCCACGGGATAACTATCGGCATGAGCACCATACCAAAGAGACAATCGACTGCGGTCTCTTTGAACTCGGGAGCGAGCGGGCCCGCTTTCCAGAGGGGAAGGGCAACCATGATGAGCCAGGTCAGCTTCCACAGGAGCTCGAAGAGAAGCACCGGGAGCATCTGAAGCGGATAGCGAAGAGCAAGTCCTGCGAGCAGGCCGAGTGCGCCCAGGAGAGCGACGGCGACACTGTGCATTCTGGACCAGTCACCGTGATCGAACAGCCGCGGCCATTGAGAGGAGACAAGAAACACGAACATCAATAGATAGGCGACTCTCATAAGGTTCAGCCGCAGGGTCGATACGTCTTTCATTGTTCTCATCCAGATTCCGGTGATTAACTAAAAATCTAGTTATTAGATACGGAGAACGAGATTCGAAGGTTTCAGAGGTTTCTGACTTAGCGACCTTCCTGGAAAATCTTGGCGGCTTCGTCGACTTGGAACTAACAGATGGATACTGCCGCGGATGACGCGGAATGGCAGCGGATCTACGCGGATACGGCTCTAAAGCAGATATCGAGAGGCTCTCGGTGGGAACTGTTTTTTTGGGGTTAACAACAAAACCAGAACTGCGAGAGAACAAAACCAAAAAATTATTGTTCCCGGCTACGGCATCTGTCGAGTGTCTTGTGCCTGTAGTATCCGCTTGAATCCGCTATGATCTGCGTCATCCGCGGCAGTATCGGCAGTATCCATCAGTTAAGGCCTTAGTCGAAGGAGCCGCTAAGATTTTCTCAAGAAGAAGCATCAAAATTTCTGATATTATTCTGTATTACAACAACCCGAAAATCATGAAATCACTTCTCCCGATCGCCTTCTGTGTTTTCCTCCAGGCCGCTTCACTAGCTCCTGCCCCGAACACATGGCGTTTGGATTTCTACCATACCGGTGGCAAGAGTGGTGAAGTGTTCAGTGTCGACAAAATCGTAGTCGAGCCGCTGCCATGGCCGGGATCACCCAGAAACAACATCGACAGCACAGGATTCGGCAGCTACTTCTTCGAGCTCCGCGATACAACAGGAAAGGTTCTCTACTCCCGCGGCTACTCTCCGATCTACGCCGAGTGGGTCACCACCGAAGAAGCTGCGTCGATCAATCAGACATTCCACGAATCGCTGCGCTTCCCGGCACTTACAAGGAAAGCGGACGTCGTTGTCTTCAAGCGCGATGCGAACAACCGGTTCGTCGAAGCATGGCGCACACGATTGGATCCACAGAGCATGTTCATCGACCGCTCGACGCCGCGACACTATGAGCCGATTGCGATCGAGAAACACGGCGACCCGCAAAACAAAGTCGACATCCTCCTCCTCGGCGACGGCTACACGCAGGCGGAATGCGCAGCGAAATTCAAACGCGACTCGCGACGCATGGCCGACGTCTTCTTTTCGGTCGAGCCATATAAAACTCGCCGCAACGAGTTCAACATCTGGGGGCTTTGCCCGCCGTCGCCCAAATCCGGAATCTCGCGCCCATCGACGGGCGTGCACATCGCGACTCCGGTTGGAACCACGTACGACATCTTCGGGTCCGAGCGGTATGTCCTCACCATGGATAACCGCGCATTCCGCACGATTGCATCGAACGCTCCATATGAGTTCGTCGAGATTCTCGCGAACAGCAAGACCTACGGCGGCGGCGGGCTGTACAACATCTTCGCAACGGTTGCAGTCGACAACGACTGGGCGAACTACGTCTTCATTCACGAGTTCGGTCACCACTTCGCTGCGCTCGCCGACGAGTATTACACGTCGCCCGTCGAGTATCAGGTGCCCGACAAGATCGTCGAGCCCTGGGAACCGAATGTCACCGCGCTTGGCGATCCGAAAAATGTCAAATGGAAAGCACTGACTACACCGGGTGCACCGATTCCAACACCGTGGCCAAAGGAGCAGTTCGAGGCCGAGCAGAAGAAAATTCAGGCACGCAGGGTGAAGATTCGCGCTGACCGAAGGCCGGAGTCCGAAATGTCAGCACTCTTCCGCGAGGAGATGGCCTTCGACTCGGCTTTGTTCGCTTCCGCCCCGCACGCTAAAACAATCGGTGCGTTCCAGGGTGCGAACTATGATGCCAAGGCGTTCTACAGGCCTGCAATCGACTGCATCATGTTCACACGCGACCACGTTCCGTTCTGCCCGGTGTGCAGGCACACGATCGAGAGCGTGATAGACGCTTACAGCCGCTGACGAATCTGTTGAGAGCCGCAGGTATTGAGCCCTCGACGTAGAGTTGGTCGATTACGAAGCTGCGCTGGCGCGATCGCGCTGGTTGCCCTTATCTGCGTCTTGATCGCGCTGTGGATTCCCGTTCTGCGTCATCCTGTTTTCTTCGTGCGGCTGATGACGTCCAGCGCGCCCGATACTGTGCGAATGCCCGTGATGGGAGTGATGAAGCGGGAGATTCCAAACTCGTGGGGAAATCCGCGAAGCGGCGGGCGATCACACCAGGGCGTGGACATTTTTGCAAAACGCGGAACGCCGGTATTGAGCGCGACTGACGGAGTCGTAATGCGCGTCGGCACTAATACTCTTGGCGGACAGGTCGTAAACGTTCTCGGCCCGGGCCGCCAGGTGCATTACTACGCGCACCTCGAGCGATATGGAAGCTTTCGTGAAGGCGATGTTGTCTATGCCGGCAACATCATTGGCTATGTCGGCAACACCGGCAATGCGCGCACAACGCCGCCACATCTGCATTATGGGGTATACGATCCTGTGCGCGGCGCAATCAATCCGTGGCCGCTATTGAAATCCCCGTAACACAGCGCAATAGTCTCCCTTCCCACATCAATTCCGGAGAGCACCATGAGAGGTGGATCGAGGCGATCGTTCATTGGAAAAGTTGCAGGAATTGGAGCTCTCTCGATTATCGGTCCAGCCGAAGCGCAGGCCTTGCCGCAGTGGGATCTGTCGTGGATCGACAAAGTCAAAAAGGCAAAGCATCGAGCTGTGTTCGATGCGCCAAGTCCGGGAGCAGTGTTCGATCTTGCGCAGCGGTACTACGACAACCTCCAGACAGCATACGGAAGCTCGACCGGCACAATCTGCATGGTGCTCAATCTGAGAACGAGATCGACCGCAACGGGGCTCGCAGATTCGATGTGGCAGAAATATCCGATAGGCGAAGACCTCAAGGTGAATGACCCTGAGACAAATGCGCCCTCACGGAGAAATCTCGACTTGAGATATCCTCCCGAGAAAATTGCCCAGGGTTATGGAAGCATCGAGAATCTTCAGAAGAACGGCGCGGTGGTGATCGTATGCGATTTTGCGCTCGGGCATCTTGCGAATCGTCTTGCCAAGGCGACTGGATCCGATTCGAAAGCGGTGCATGAAGAGCTGCGACAAAATCTCGTCGCCGGAGGCATGCTGGTTCCTTCGGGAATATTCGGCGCTGCTGAAGCGCAGAATGCCGGGTGTGCGTTCATTCCCGCATAGAAAAACGCCCGCACCGTGATAGTGCGGGCGTCTGTCCCTGATACTACGCTCGTGCCTGCTCCGCGGCTGTGTCTGTCGTCGTTGCACTCTGCTGGCGATCGGCATGAATGCCTTCACCAAACTCCTCGATCATTTTCCTGTTGAACGCAGGTATATCGTCGGGCTTCCGGCTCGTGACGATTCCTTCATCAGTCGCAACTTCACGGTCTACCCAATCGCCACCGGCGTTTTTTATATCGGTCTGAAGTGACGGCCACGATGTGATCATGCGGCCGCGAACTGCTCCTGCCTCCACGAGCATCCATGGACCGTGACAGATCGCTGCGATCGGCTTTCCGCTCAGTACGAAATCGCGAACGAATGCCACCGCCTTCGGCTCTGATCGAAGATGATCGGGATTCATGACGCCGCCTGGTAAAACGAGCGCATCGAAATCTTCGGCGCGCGCATTGGATAAAGGCAGATCCACCTGAAGCTCATCGCCCCATTGATCATGCTGCCAGGCTTTGATCTTTCCCTCCTTCGGTGATACGAGAAACGTCTTTGCTCCGGCGTCATCGAGCGCCTTTCGCGGCTCGGTGAGCTCTACCTGCTCGACGCCATCCGTCGCGAGAATCGCAACGCGTTTTCCTGCAACCCTCTGGCCTGCCATACTACCTCCCTGCAACTGGTGCTGTGTGATGCAGGTTTTGCCTTCAACTCCCGTTCCAGTTTTGGGGTCGCTCCCGTTCTTTTTCGGCTCCCGGGACCTAACTTCGGGAGTGCCCGCGCCCCACATTATTGGCCTCTCCGGGGGGAACGAGCGATCATGAAAAAAGTCCAGATTCAGGGGCTGCATCACGTCACGATAGTCGGCTCAACAAAGAAAAGCGCAGTCGACTTCTGGCAGGGCGTCCTGGGCATGCCATTCATCTTCGAGCAGCCCAACCTCGGCAACCCTGACGAGAATCATCTCTACTTCGATCCAGGCGATGGCCGGCTGCTCACGGTTTTCACGAACGAGACGCGCCAGGATGCCGGGCGCGCCGCGCCACGTGAAATTGGATCAGTCGATCATCTGGCATTCAACGTGTCGCGCGCGACCTTCGTCCAGGCGCCTGAGCGGCTGACCGCGCACGGTGTCTCGTTCTACGAGCGCGATCGCGGATTCATGAACTCGATCTACCTGCAGGACCCGAACGGTCTCAAGGTCGAGCTGGCGTGCTACAAGTTCGAGACGCCCGAGGGCTTCCGGGACGTCGACGTCCTCATGACCGCGCACCGCATGCGCGTCGAGCGCGGCGATCACCAC
>DATEDH010000111.1:0-20078 GCA_035281765.1 Gemmatimonadaceae bacterium | reverse complement strand
TGAAGAAGGAAGTCCTTACGAGTGGGTGGGCTACTATCTCCCTTCGGCACCGTGCCACAAGGGCGACACGTGGGAAGGCAAGCGTCAGACCCTGAGTGATATGGGCTGGGGCCTTGCCGTCGTGTATGTCGGTCAGCAGGTGTGGAGTAACAGCTCACGCCGGCGCGTTGTGAAGACCAAATGGGTGACGAAGACCGTGAAGGTGACACGCAAGGTGAATGGAAAGCGCGTGACTCGCAGGGTGAAGAAGAAAGTTCCCGTGCGCTACGTCACATACACTAAACCGGCGGCTGGCAAAACCTGTTCGACCAACCTCGTCAGCGCCGACCGCGGTGTGCGTGATGCGGATGATGCAGTCGCGCGTGCAATGCGCGAGGGTTTCCCTCGCGGAACTGTCGTGTTCCTCGACATCGAGCGAATGGAGAAGGTCCCGCAGAAAATGCGCGACTACTACATGGCGTGGACCCGCCGCATTCTCGAGACTGGGACGTACCGTCCCGGATACTACGTGCATGATCACAACGCGAAGGTGATCTATCATGACGTCGCGTCGATGTTCATAAACGCGGGCAAGCTCGATCAGCCCCCGTTCTGGGTTGCAGGCTCACGCGGTTTCTCTGAAGACAAGGAGCCGCATGAAGTCGGTCACGCATTTGCCAGTGTGTGGCAGGGAGTGCTCGATGTCGTTCAGACTCACAACGGCGTGCAGCTTCCCATCGACGTCAACGTGGCGGCAGTGCCTTCACCTTCCGAGGTCGCACTGACAGACTGAGCACCTCTGGCGCGAACGCGATCCCGGCGCGAAGCTTTGAGCGATCAAATCGCGCCGCACCGGAGGTCATCAGTCTGATGTCAGTTACTGAAACAACCGCTGGCCCGCATCAGGGACAGCCCGTTCGCACCGCTGGTCTTCCGCTCGACAAGGCACGCGCGGCGATGATCATGATCCACGGCCGCGGTGCGACAGCGGAAAGTATTCTTACCCTGGTTCCGTCACTAGCATCGGACGGTTTTGCGTTCCTTGCTCCGCAGGCGAGCGAAAATACCTGGTATCCGAATTCATTTCTTGCGCCGATCCCGAGTAACGAGCCTGGCATTACATCGGGACACCAGGTTATCAGCGAGCTGCTGATGTCGATTGAATCGGCAGGCATACCAAGAGACAGGATCATGCTGCTCGGATTTTCGCAGGGCGCGTGTCTCTCGCTTGAATACGCAGCCCGGAACGCCTCGCGATATGGTGGCATTGCCACTCTCAGCGGCGGCCTTATAGGACCTGACGGAACGCCTCGCAATTACGAAGGGAGTTTCGATGGCACTCCGGTGTTTCTCGGATGCAGCGACGTCGACTTCCATATTCCCGCCGTGCGCGTGACTGAATCAGCGGCGATCGTAAAACATATGGGAGCCCATGTAACCATGAAGCTGTATCCGGGCATGGGTCACCTTGTAAATGAGGATGAGATTGCGCACGTGAACGCAATGATGGCGGAGGTTGCTGGTAAAACAGCGTGAGCCAATCGATTTCAAGGACCGATGCTCCTCACGTAGTATTTGGTGAGGGTGCGCTGCAGAAGCTTCCCGATGAGATCGCGCGGATGCGCTGGTCGAGGGCGATGATAGTTGCCACCCCTGGTCGCGCCTCACTTACCGAGAAAGCCGAGGCGCTGCTCGGCAACCGCGTTGCGGCGGTGTTCGATCGCGCCCAGGTGCATGTGCCCGAGAGAATTGCGGCGTCAGCGCGGCGCATGTGTGAAGATACCCAAGCCGATGTGATCATTGCGCTCGGCGGTGGGTCCGCCATCGGTGTCGCCAAAGCCGTTGCGCTCGCGAGCGACATACCTATAGTAGCAGTCCCCACGACTTATGGCGGATCGGAGATGACGCCGATCTGGGGAATGACCACCGATGGAGTAAAAGAAACGGGACGCGATGAGCGGGTGCTGCCTCGCGTAGTGATCTACGATCCTGATCTTACGCTGTCGCTCCCAGCTCGAGTCACTGCCTGCAGCGGGCTCAATGCGATGGCTCATTGCGTCGAGGCGCTTTATGCATCGAGCGCCTCGCCCCTTGTTGCAGAATCAGCACTCGAAGGATTGAAGTCGCTCGCGTCTTCGCTCGTCAGACTCGCTGCCGCCCCCGATGATCGCGAACAGCGAAGGGAAGCGATGCACGGCGCTATGCTCGCGGGTTACGCGCTTGGCAACGCGCAGATGGCGCTGCATCACAAGCTCTGTCACGCTCTGGGCGGAGCGTTCGACCTCCCTCACGCGGATACGCACGCCGTTCTTCTTCCATATACGACCGCCTACAACCGCGACGCAGCGCCCGACGCAATGCGCGCGGCCGCCAAAGCACTCGGCGTCGAAGATACTGCAACCGAGCTTCTTTCAATCGCAGCGACGATCGATGCACCGAAATCGCTGGCCGAGCTTGGAATGAAGGACAGTGATCTCGAGAAGGCGACGTCCGTTGCAATGGAGAAGCAGTATCCTAATCCTGCCAAGCTGACTCACGAGAAAATTCGAGTGCTGCTCGATGCTGCATACAACGGCGATACTGAATACATCACACAGTTCACCTGAGCCAGCACGACTCGCAGTTCGCAGCGAATCCTCGGACTGAAGAGGTGGTCAGAAAAACATTTAACAGGGAGCGCAGTGAGCACAGTGAGGTTTTGAGGTTTGTCACTCGCACTGAGAGTGGTCGTCACCTTGGCCAAGCTGCATAGCCACTCAGACAACCCTCCAAACCTCACTGTGCTCACTGCGCTCCCTGTTAAATGGTGTTATTGACCCGCTCCTGGACGACGCCAATTGCGGATTTGCGGCGCGGGTGGCAGAATCACGGTGCCCCTTCATTCTGCTTCCCGAGGATACGATGAAGATCCTGACTACCGCTGCGATCCTGCTTGCCGTCCCGCTTGCGCTCGAGGCTCAGCAGCCGCCCGCCGCTCCTCCTGCAAACCCCGTCATGGCAGCATTTCGTGGCAGAACGCTCGCGCTGCAGCGCAATCTCGCGCAGGCCTTCGATTCGATTCCGGAGTCGAAGTTCGGCTACAAGCCCACGGCTGCCCAGCTGACAATCGGATACATCGCGGCCCACCTTGCCAATGACAATTATCTCTTCTGCGATGCCTTTGGGTCGATGAAGGGCACGCGTGCCGCGGAGGAGACGACGACCGCGGATTCAGTCAAGGCAAAGTGGCCCAAAGCCAAGCTGGTTTCGCAGCTGAAGGAATCATTCTCGTTCTGTGAGAAAGCGCTCGACCAGCTCGATGACAGCAAGCTCGGCGAGCAGACAGAGCTCAAGTTTGGAAACAACACGCGTCAGGTCAGTCGTGCCGGTATGGTGCTCGGACACGCGCTCGACATGGCCGACCACTACAGCCAGATCGCGAATTACATGCGATTGAACAACATGCTGCCACCGACTGCCCTGCCGCGTCCGAGACCGGCTGGCGGCGCGCCCTGATCGTCATTCATTCGCAATTGTCTTTCGGGCGCCTGCATCCATGAATCCAACTCTTCAGCTGGTTCAGATAATCCTGCAGGCGCTCAGCTCGTTTGCGATCGCAGGGGGCCTGATATTTACCGCCGTTCAATTCCGGCACGCGCGCAAAGCGCAGCTTGTTGCGAATTTTTCAAAACTTGTTGAGCTGCAGTCGCGATTGCGCTATGTCCGAGTGGAGAAGCCGTCACTTGCTTCGGTGAATCCATCGGACGTCGAATTCCTGCAGTCGGACCGCGAGATCCAGGAATATTTTCTCAACCTGATTCAGCTTTCCGTGTTTGAAATCGCATGGTATGCGCACAAGCACGGCCAGCTGCCGCCCGATTACTTCCGCTCGTGGATAACGAGAATGTGGGAAGTGACTCAGCAGCCATCGTTCAGGAGCATGTTGCAAAATCCCGCGATGAAAATCATGCACGACGATTTCGACGAATACGTTCGTCGCCTCGCGGCCATGTCCTCACCACCTACTACAATATGAAGGCAGTCGCCTCGTTAATCGCTGCCGGCGTAATTGCGGCCGGATGTTCGCCGCGGCCCGGAGAAAATCGGGTTCCCCAGCCGCCGATTATTCCGCATTCGGAATGGGATGCAACTCCACCAGTCGGATACGCCGCGGACGCGACCAGGCGAAACAAGGCTCCGGGTGATTCGCTTTCATTCCACGATCTCACAGTCAACGTGTTGAGCACCGCCGTCGACTCGAGTGGTGCCAAACCGGTCGATGTCGTGCGTCTTAACCTCCGTTATCGCGATCAGAGTGAGGAGCGCACGGTTCCCGAGGGTGCAGCATTCAACTGGAACGGGTTCCATATCGCCATTGCCGCCGTTTATGGACCGGGCGAGCTCGGCGGCGGATTGTCTGCAATCGAGATCGGCACGATCGCATCACTGCCGCCCGAAGTCGCCGCTTCGGAAGTTGCTGGCGGCGCGAACATCCGCCTCAAGATTCCGCACAAGATCACGCACATCACGCTGCATCACACTGGTGACGCTCAGCCGCTTCGTCCCACAGACGATCCTGCCGCGAAGCTGCGCGGCCTGCAATCGTGGGGCGCTGCCGAGCGGAACTGGTGGGATGTCCCGTACCACTATTTGATGGACCTCGATGGTCACATCTACGAGGGACGCGACTGGCACTTCATGGGTGAGACCAACACTACTTATGATCCCGGCGGTCACTTCCTGATCAGCATCATCGGCAATTACGAGAAGCAGGAACCGACACAGGCGCAGCTGAACGCAATTGCCGACTTGATGGCATGGGCATTTGCGGAGTTCAATCTTCCACTGGACCGTCTGGGCGGGCACTACAACTACGCACAGACGGGATGTCCGGGAAAAAATCTGAAAAAGTATTTAGAGGATGGAACGTTCAAGCGGATGATCCAGGCGAGATTGCGGAAATAGCTTCCTACTGCTGCATTGTCTGATGCAGCAGCATCCACGACGTCCCGAATCTGTCGCGCAGCATCGCGAACCTGTTTGCAAAGAAGGTCTTCTCCATTTTCATGAAGATCTCGCCGCCGTCCGCGAGCAAAGCGTAGATCCTGTCGGCTTCCTCTTCCGTCTCGTGCATCACTGTCAGGTATGCACTGCGCATCGGCTCGGCATTCGGAATGTCAGCGCCCATGACAACAGTGCCGCCGATCTCTATCTGCGCATGCGCAACTTTATCCTTCCAGTCTGCGGGAATGCTCGGATTCGGTTGATCGCTGTGACGTGATACCGCCATGATTTTTCCGCCGAGATGCTGTTCGTAAAACTTGAACGCTTCTTCGCAGGTGCCGCGATAGTTGACGTAAATGTGCAGTTTCATTTTGCAAGATTCCTCGTGAGCCAGGTTGCTGCGTCATCCGCTGCTGCTGGAGGGAGAATGTGGGCAGAGTCGTACCAGCGCAATTCCTTTGGCTCACTTGCGGCCTCGAACAGCCGCTCCGCCTGCTGCGCTGGAATCGTTCGATCCGACTTGCCGTGAAGCATCAGCAGGGGACGCCCGCTGAGTTGTCGCACGAACTTCACCGGATCTGTCACCAGTCGCACCATTCCCGTCCAGGGTGTGACCGGAAGGTCGCCGCCCGCCGCGATGATCACCGCGCGAACCCGTTCATCTCTCGCTGCTGTCTCTAGCGCGATGTAGCTGCCAAGTGAGTATCCGGCGACTGCCAGCCGTTCTGAATCGATGTCTTGTTGCCCGCCGAGCCACGCAATCGCATCCTTCGCTTCCGCGAGAGCCGTCCTCCAGTGCTGCATCAGCCCGAGAGGATTACTGCGTGCCTCCTCGATGATCTGATCGTCGCGCGATCCGTGCAAGGGCAGGTCGATCGCGAGACTCGCGATGCCTCTCGCCGCAAGGGATTTGCCCATCGTACTCGAAAGCCGCTCCTTCGAGGAGCTGTATCCGTGCAGGAGCAATACGCCGGGCACAGAATGCCCTGTCACTGGAAAGAGACCGATGGCAGGCACCCGCGCGCCACCAAGTTCGAGTGTAATTGTGCGTCGTTCTGCGGCTGCCGGCATGCTGCTACTCCGATCTATCTGCGCCTGTGAGCAAGCCGGTTTATCAGAATCGCTGCGCGCTCAGTCGACCGTGGGATCGAGCGCAGGTTCACTGTCTCCTCGGGCGTATGCGACCTTGCTCCATCGACTCCGAGTCCGTCGAGCGCATCGGCGAATTGGGCCACATATGAAATGTCTCCCGCTCCGCGAAGTCCCGGATCGAGCGCTTCTGTTCGCCCCTGACCGAGGGCGACGGTAACCGAATCGAGGGTTGCAAGAAGTTTGTAATTGCCGGGCGTCGGCGGCATCGATGGAATTCCATCCGCGAACGAAATCGACGCCGATGTCTGAGGAAGATGCTTGTCGACTATCGCTCTCATTTTCGCGCGAGCACTGTCGAGCTGGCCCTGAGTTAGAAAACGAAGATCTCCGTGCGCATATGCGGATGGAGCGATGATGTTCAGTTTACCTGCGGCAGTTCCTGAAATGGCACTCGAGTCGTACTTCACGTCAGCGCCGCCGACAATCACGCCGGGATTGAAAGTCAGGTATTGCTCGGACGAGAGAGTCTCCCTGAATTCATTGAGAATGCGGGCCAGCTCGTAGATCGCTCCGTATCCTGAGCCGCGCGAAAAGACGCCGCCCGAATGCGCCTGGCGTCCCGTCGCGGTAAGCACCCATGAGCTCGATCCACGCCGGGCAACGGTCGCCTTTCCAGCATCGCCTTCGAATGCAAGGATCACCTGGCTTCGCTTTGCGGCATCGACTAGATCGCGCCGCGAAATACTTTCCGGGTCACCGCCGTTCTCCTCGTCGCCCGTAAACACGACAATGATGTTCGTATCGTCGAGTGTCCCCGCCGCTTTCATCGCCTTGAGCGCGTAGAGTATCACAACGTCTCCGCCTTTCATGTCCGACGATCCCGCGCCCTTTGCCGTAGAGTCTTTCACAAGACTCCATTTCTGACCCTCACCCTCGAAAACCGTGTCGAGATGGCCAATCAGGAGAATCGTCTTGTTCCTGCTGTTCTTCTTCTTGGACCGATGCTCAGCGAAGAAATGACCGGCACGCTTCATCTCGGCGGGCATTGGAATCCATCGCGTCTCGAATCCCAGCGCCTGGAATTCTCTCGTGAATTCATCGCTCACCGCCTTTACGCCCGGGAGATTGAACGTACCCGAGTTGATGTTCACGACTTTCGCCAGATAGTCGATCTCCTCCTGCGTATGAGCCGCGACCCACTGACGCATCTTCTGCTCGGTCGAGGTCAGGGTTTGCGCCGAGCCAGGTGTCGCACTCAGGATCAGCAAAGCCGTCGTAATCCGGATCGTCGATAGTCGTGTCATTCTGTTATCGTTATGTCCTGCTTTACTGAACGGGAGAAAATTGGCGGAAAAGCCAAAGAATAAGATCAACTATCAGCGCGCGTGGGCGGAAGCACGCGAGCTCATCTGGCGTCATCGAAAGTCGCTGACTGTGGGACTCATTCTCATGGTCGTCAACCGGCTTTCAGGCCTTGTACTGCCCGCAAGCTCCAAATACGTCATCGACGAAGTGCTCGCCAAGGGCCGCGCGGACCTTTTGATGTGGGTGGCGCTCGGAACCGTTGTCGCCGTGCTCATATCCGCCGCAACGAGCTACGCACTGTCACAGGTTGTGAGCATCGCAGCGCAGGAAGCAATCGCCGAGATGCGCATGCGCGTTCAGAAACACGTGCTGCACCTTCCTGTTTCATACTTCGATTCGACCAAGACTGGCGTGCTCATCTCGCGGATCATGTCGGATGCTGAAGGTGTTCGAAATCTTGTGGGCACAGGAATAGTCCAGCTTGTCGGCGGGCTATTCACAGCGGTTGTTGGAATCGGGATCCTGTTCTCATTGAACTGGCGACTCACGACAATCGTTCTTGTAGTTCTCATCACGTTCGGAACGTTGATGTCGGTTGCGTTTTCACGCCTGCGCCCGTTGTTCCGTGAGCGAAGCGTGATCAACGCCGAAGTCACTGGCCGGCTCGGCGAATCACTTGGCGGTGTGCGCATCCTCAAGGTTTACGTCGCTGAACAGCGCGAAGAAAAGCTGTTCGGTGAGGGAGTCATGCGGCTGTTTGAAAATGTCCGCAGGACTATCACCGGAACGTCGCTCGTGTCGGCCGGAGCGACGCTCATCATCGGTGCAATTGGCGTCATCATGATCACCATCGGTGGGCGAGCCATTCTCAATGGAACGATGACGCTCGGCGGCCTTGTGATGTACATCTTTTTCATTGGACTCGTTGCTGCGCCGCTGATTCAGATAGCGAACATAGGAACGCAGATAAGCGAAGCGTTCGCCGGGCTCGATCGAATTCGCGAGATACGCGACATGGCAACCGAGGATGACCAGGACGCCGAGCTTGAGCCACTCGGCGAAGTGCAGGGAAGTGTCGAGTTCAAGGACGTTACGTTCTCGTACACGCCCGGGATACAGGTGCTCAAGGGTGTCTCGTTCGTCTCGGAGGCGGGTTCGACGACTGCACTCGTGGGATCCAGTGGATCGGGGAAGAGCACGCTGATCGGACTCGTGATGTCGTTCAACCGTCCCGAGTCGGGCACAGTTCTCGTTGATGGACACGACATTTCGAAAGTTCGATTGCGCGATTATCGGTCGCAGCTCGGCGTTGTCATGCAGGACAACTTTCTCTTCGACGGCACCATTCGCGAAAACATCGCGTTTGCACGGCCTGATGCGACCGATGAGGAGATCAAAACGGTGAGCCGAATTGCGCACTGCGATGAATTCGTCGAGCAATTCGCGCAGAAATACGACACGGTTGTCGGCGAGCGCGGAGTAAAATTGTCGGGCGGACAGCGTCAGCGGGTCGCAATTGCGCGCGCTATTCTCGCCGATCCGCGCATTCTGATTCTCGATGAAGCGACATCCAGTCTCGACAGCGAGAGCGAAGCGATGATCAGGGATGGATTGCGCTCACTTCGCCGCGGCCGCACTACGTTCGTGATTGCGCATCGCCTTTCCACCATCGAAAGCGCTGACCAGATCCTCGTGCTCGAGGAGGGTCAGATTGTCGAGCGCGGAACGCATCAGGCGCTCATCACGCTCAACGGCCGCTATCGTCAGCTCTACGACAAGCAATATGGTCTGGAGCGCGACAGGTTCATCAATCCCGGCGAAGACTTTACGCCGGAATCACCAAATCCACTTGCTGAAATGAATGCCGCTCCGCGTGTCGCTCGCTCGCTTTAGTCTCATTGCTCTGTTCCTGGCCGCAACTTCGATTGGCGCGCAGGAAGATCACTCAGGTCATGACATGTCCGCCGATTCTGCAAAAGGCCCCGCTGTGATGGCGGGCGCGAGCGGAATCCTGCTTGGCACTGTTGCCTCGCCCGGAGTCAACAATCGAACATTGGCTGAGGGTTATCTGACCCAGCCGATGGTGAT
Organism: Gemmatimonadaceae bacterium; assembly: GCA_035281765.1. Classification (GTDB taxonomy): domain Bacteria; phylum Gemmatimonadota; class Gemmatimonadetes; order Gemmatimonadales; family Gemmatimonadaceae; genus UBA4720. Next base: position 10,631 of record DATEDH010000111.1, on the reverse strand, counting down.
GGCGATGCTGATGACTCCCGGCGGAAGATTCGTCTCGGATCTTACTCTCGATTTCGAGGGTACGACGCTGAAGCGGGGCGAGCTGAATGCCGGCGTGCACGGTGAGGGGTACATCGACCGGCGACATCCCCATACTCTCGTTCATGAGCTGGTGGGCACGGGATTTATTGAAGGAGGAGCGGTGAGACTTTCTCTCACAGGCGGAAAAGGCTTCGTTCCGTTTGGCACCGACGATCCGATGTCCCGTCCGTTCGTGAAGTATCCCGTGAATCACCATCTCGCGCAGATTCTCGAGCGCGGTTTGCTCATCGGTGCGGTTTCAGCGGGGCCTTTTGTCGCGGAAGCATCGTTCTTCAACGGCGATGAGCCCGAAGGCGCGTACGATCTGCCCAACTGGGACAGGTTCGGCGACTCGTGGTCGTCACGCCTTACGGCGCGACAATCGGGATTCGAGCTTCAGGCGAGCTATGCGCGTGTTGAATCACCTGAGCACGCCACCGGCAACGGCCTCAATCATAAAAAGGTCAGCACATCGGCGCGGTTCGAGCGGAGTGGACGCTACGCACTCGTCGAATGGGCGCGCTCCGAAGAAGGCGAGGGAAACTCCACCGACTTCACGTTTCATTCAATGCTCGGTGAAGGATCGTTGTCAGCCGGTCGCTTGACGTTTGCAGCGCGCGCTGAACGAACCGATCGTCCCGAGCATGAACGCGATGTGAATCCATTCCGCACGCCGCAGCCGCACAGCGATCTCGGAATCATCGGGATTACGCGTTGGGATGTTCTGACGGCCAGCGTGTCGGCAACTCTTCCGTCATATCGGAAGGTGCGCTTTGCACCGTTCGTGGAGATATCGACACAGCATCCTGTTTCGAAATTGACGCCTTCCGTGTTCGAGCCCGCAGAATTTTACGGAGCAGCGCGACTGTGGAGTTTTTCCGCCGGAATGAGAATCGGTGGGGGCATGAAGCACGATCGAATGGGGCGCTACGGCGTTGCTGCTGCAAACAGGAAGTCACCCTCGAACGCACACGCAGGAATGCAATGATGAATCGCCGCGTTGTTATCGCATCTTTACTGATCTTCGCAGCATGCAGCGGCGACAAAGTAACGGTGCCCGATCCGCTTCTTACACCAACTCCGTTCGACCTTACTCCAGTCGGTGAAGGCGTTGTCACCGATCGATACACGGCTGAGCTGTGGATAGTTGGCAATAACACGGCGTACACGACGACGTGGGGGACCCGCACTGTCAATCAGGTTCAGGCGCGCGGCAACGCGGTAAAGATCTGGAATGTCAGCGGGTCGATTCCGGTGCTTGTCGACTCGCTGATAATTCCGGGAGCCACGACACTCGGCGACGTTCAGGCGACTTCTGACAACAAATATCTGATCGTTGCCACGGAGACAGCGGGCTCTATTGTGATTTTTGATATCGCGAATCCGCGGAAGCCAACGCTGGTGACGAAGTTCCAGCATCCGGACATCGCCAACGGAGTTCACACTGCGGAAGTCCAGACGATCAATGGTCGGACGTACGCATTCCTGTGCATCGATCCACGCCTCGCTGACAAGGCGCGGCTTGTCATCGTCGACATAACGAACAAGACGTCGCCCGTTGTTCAGTTCTCACAGGTAATGGGAACACCGTTTGTCCATGATGTATTTGTTCGCGACGGGATCATGATGACGGCGTTATGGGATGACGGGCTCGCAATCTGGGATATCGGCGGTGCAGGGCGGGGTGGATCGATTGCGAATCCCGTACGCATCAGCACTCTGCAAACCGTTGGCGGTCAGGCGCACAACATTTTCTGGTATCGCGACGACCGCACAAAGGATCGCCGCTTTGTTCTTGTCGGCGAAGAAGGTCCCGGAGCGGTGCCGAATTCATCGGAAGGTGACGTTCACGTGATCGATGTGAGTGACCTGTCGGCCCCGCGGGAAGTTGCTTTTTATAACGTTCCCGGCGCCGGTGTTCACAACTTCTCGGCGGACGAATCGCGCGGGATTCTTTACGCCGCCTACTATAATGGCGGCGTCAGGGCACTCAGCATTCGCGGCGACCTCGGTTCATGTGATGCCGTGCAGAAGGCCGAAGACGGTCGATGCGATTTGAGGAAAATGAATCGCGAGCTTGCCAAGGGACCGTCAGGTGTATCGCCGGTTTTCGTTTGGGGAGTTTATTTCGACCCCGCCACGGACCGGCTCTACGCTTCCGACATGCTCAACGGACTCTGGAGACTGTCGACAGTTCCAGAGTTCTGATACGCCATCTCGCGCAATCTCTCCACACGCTCACGCAGTGGCGGATGTGTCGCCATGAGATTCGCCATGCGTCCTTCGCGCTCGTCCCATTTCGAGTGATAGGGATCCGCGATACATAATTGGGCTGAGCTCTTTGGAATCGCCTTCGGCTTGATGTTCGAGCCGCCAATTTTCACGAGTGCATCTGCAAGCGCTGCCGGATTTCTCGTGTACTGTGCGCTCATGGCATCCGCGAGATATTCGCGTGACCGGCCAACCTTCATCACCATGAGCCGCGTGATGAGGGGCGCGAGAATCCAGCTGATGATCCACAGCACCAGAAGAACGATGACGAGAATTCCGCCACCCGAGTCCTTGCTCGATCTAGAACGGCGTCCGCCTCCTCCGCCGATCCGGCCCATGCGGAACCCGATGTTGTGCATCATTGCGACCATTCCAACGAGTGCAGTGAGCAGCGTCATCAATCGCACATCGTAGTTCGCGATGTGACCCATCTCGTGTGCGACAACGCCTTGAAGCTCGTCGCGATTCAGCGTCTCGAGCGCACCCTGGGTGACAGCGATGTGTCCATCGTCCGGACGAACGCCGGTTGCGAATGCATTTGGCGCTTCATCCGGTACAATCCAGATTCGCGGTCTTCTAACGCCCGATGCGATCGACATTTCATCGACGACGTTGACGAGCCGCTGCTCGTACTCATTCGACGGTGTGTCGATTTCCTTTGCATTTGACGCAGCCATCAGCATCGTCGGACCGAAACGGTAACCGGCCCACGCCATTCCTCCCGCAATCAGCGTCATGAGAATTCCAACGCCGGGAAAAATGTGCGTGCCCGCCATGCCACCTTCGGAGTTGCGAGTGGCCAGGTACCAGATGAGGTCGCCGCCGAAGCCGAGCCAGGCGACGAAGAGAATGAATCCGGCGACGAGTCTGCGGCTGGCCTTCCTGTTCGCCTCCTGCTGGGCGAACAGGTTGCCGGCCGCGGTCATCTATTAGGCGTGCCGAACGAGAGATCGACCTGCGGAACCGCTCGCTCTCCCTCGTCAGTGATTTCCCAGAGCGTTGCCGGAGTTGCGCCGGCCATTCCCGCGAACAGCATGGTCGGGAACGTCTGCTGGGCAGTGTTGTACTGCGTCGCCGTGTCGTTGTAGAGCTGGCGCGCAAATCCAATCTTGTTCTCCGTCGCGGTCAGCTCTTCCTGAAGCTGCGCAACGTTGCCGGTTGCCTTGAGGTCGGGATACGCCTCGACGACTGCAAGAAGCCGCGACAGTGCGCCAGTGAGCTGCGTTTCTGCCTGAGCCGTTGCTGCAACATTGCCTGAATTCGTTGCTGCGATTGCAGTGTTGCGCGCGGCAACCACTGACTCGAGCGTCTCGCGCTCGAAGTTCATCGCGCCCTTGACCGTGTTGATCAGGTTTGGAATCAGGTCATGGCGACGCTTCAGCTGCACGTCGATCTGCTTCCAGGCATTCGCCACCTGGTTCTTGAGCGACACCAGACGGTTGTACGCGCTGATCGCGAAGAACACAACGACGACCACAAGAGCGAGGAGCACGATACCGAACATGAGACGCCTCCAGAAAGAATTTCAGACTGCCCCGGAACCGACTCTAAAATAGCGGCTGAACCGCAAGCCGCTATTGATAAAGCCTTCGTATGACAGTATTACGAGTCGCGTGCCGCGGTCGTTTCGAATTTCTACAGCTCTCGCCGTCGTGTCTCTCGCAATGGCTCTAACCGCCTGCGAAGCACGTCTCGACGTCGACGCGCCTGCACCTGCCATGATGGCAGATGCCGACACACTTCCTTCGCTTCCAACGTCCACGCTCGACATTCCGCTGACGCTCGACTTGTCACCTGTCGTATCGGCTCTCGACAAAGCTGTCCCGCGGAAGTTCGGAAACATCGACGAGCGTAAGTCAGTGTCGAACAAGCGCGTGAAAATCGCGTTCGAAGCAACGCGTGATCCGTTTGCAGTTTCGCTCACTGGAACCACCGCGAGAATCGCGGGCGTTGTCCACTACAAGGGGCGCGGCTGGTACAACCCGCGTATCGGACCCGAGGTGTCGAGCTCCTGTGGAATCAACGACGTTCAGCCGCGAGCGAGAGTCGTGATCTCGTCGAATCTCGAGATAACTCCTGACTGGAAGCTCAAGGGAAAGTCGCGAATCACTGATGTTGCCCCTTACAGCTCCGACCGACGCGATCAGTGTCGCGTCACGTTTCTCAAAATCGACGTCACCGATCGCGTAATAAACGCAACGCGCGAGGCGCTCGATAAACAGCGGCCGATGATCGACAGGAAAATTGCATCGATCAACCTGCGTCCTCGCTTCGAAAATTACTGGCACCTGCTCGAGCAGCCGATTCGCCTGACCGACAGCGTGTGGCTCCTGATTCGGCCGTCGGCAGTGCGAATGGGCGAAACGGTCGGCGTTAAGAAGACTCTCGTCACTGCACTCGGGTTCTCCGCATCGCCGGTGGTAATCACAGGACCCCGACCGAACGTGATGCTCACGTCGCTTCCTCCATTGAAGTCGGCAACCGTGGGCAACGGTCTGCACATTTTGATGGAAGGGATGGTGCGCTACGATCTCGCCACCGAGCTTCTCAAGAAGCACATCGTTGGAAAGCAGGTCGAGCGCGGTGGTCAAAAGCTGCAGGTAACCGACGCGCGGTTGTTCGGAATCGGCGGTGAGAAGCTCGCGCTCGAGCTCAAGTTCAAAGGTGCGGCGAATGGTCGCGTGTATCTGACGGGTACGCCGAGGTACGATCCGTCGACTAAGGAGCTGTATGTACCCGATCTCGATTACGATATCGGGTCGACTGCGCTTCTTGTTCAGGGACTGGAGTGGATCAAGCACGACGACGTGCGAGGATTCATTCGCACCAACGCGCGATGGGCCATCGGCGATGTGATGGAAACAGCAAAGGAGCAGCTTGCAAAAGGATTGAACCGCGAGCTTGCAAACGGAGTAAGCCTCGCAGCGGAAGTAGAGCAGGTGCAGGGTCTTTCGGTTCACGCCCGCCGCACAGCAATCAGGCTGCGCGCACAGGCAGATGCAAATGCACGCCTAACTGTGAGGCAGGGCAAATGAAACAGGATGAGGGACTCGTTCGAGCGCTTGGAGTGCGCGGCCTGTCTGCAGGGATGATCAACTATATGATCGGGGCAGGAATATTCGTCCTCCCGGCGCTCGTTGCTGCTCAGGTTGGAGCAGCAGCTCCGCTCATTTACGTCATATGCGCGATCGCCATGGGGATGATCGTGCTTTGCTTTGCGGATGCCGGCAGCAGGGTTTCGCTCTCCGGCGGAACCTATGCCTACGCTGAGCTTGCATTCGGCCCGTTTCTCGGATTCATAGTCGCGGCGTCGCTCTGGTTCGGGTCGTCGGTTCTTGCGAGTGCTGCGATTGCGAATGTTCTGCTGGATACGCTTGCGCAGATCACTCCGTTTTTCGCTGACCGGGTCGTCCGTGTCGTTTCCATTCTTGCCGTCTATGGACTGTTCACCGCGATCAATATTCGCGGAGTAAAAATGGGGAGCGGAGTAGTGCAGACCGTGACGCTCGCCAAGCTTGCGCCGCTGCTCATACTCATCGCGGCAGGGTTATTTGCGATGAATACAGGCAATCTCACCTGGCCCGGAATGCCGTCGATGGACAAGATCGGGCGTGCCGCGGTGATTCTCATCTTCGCCTTTCTTGGAATCGAGACCGCCCTCAATGTCAGCGGAGAAGTGCGCGACCCATCGCGAACGGTTCCGCGCGCGATTGTCTCGACCGTCGTGATTGTCACGCTCATCTACATGGGACTTCAATTCGTTTCACAGGGTGTGCTGGGAGCGGACCTCGCTACGAATACAAAAGCACCTCTCGCCGAAACCGCGAGGCGTATTCTCGGCTCCGGCGGTCAATCTCTCGTTCTCATCGGGACCGCCATCTCGACATTCGGCTACCTCAGTGGCGACATGTTGTGTTCCCCGCGCGGATTGTACGCGATGGGCCGTGACGAATTGCTTCCCCGGTTTATCGGATCAGTAAGTGAGCGATATCGCACTCCGTATGTTGCCATCGCCATTCACGCCGGATTATCCGCTGCGTTTGCAATCACCGGATCGTTTGCCGGCCTCCTGGTAATAGCCACGCTTGCAACCCTCATCGTCTATCTGATCTGCTGCGCCGCTACGATCAGGCTTCAGCGCATGGACGTGCGGACCGACGGTGCCAGGCCGTTCAAGCTCAGCGGAGGACCGATCATTCCTGTCATCGCATGCATCATTGTCATCTGGCTGATGTCGAATTCAACGCAGCAGGAATTTCTTGCACTGGCTGCAATGCTTGGCGTTGAAGCACTGATCTTTTTCATCATGCGGGCGCGTGCAGTGTCGCAGCGCGTTCCCGCCTAGCTCCAACTTCAAACCCCCACATGATGCGTTCATTCCCGCGCGTGATTGCAGCCCTGGCGATATTCACTTCAATTGCCGGCGCTCAACAGCCCATCGACAGCGTCTACTCAGCGCGAATAAAAGAGCTGACGCCCACTGATCCAAAGTGGAAGTTCACGACGGAGCTCGTATCGACATTGCCTGCGTCGAGCACAGTGCCGACACCCCTCAAGGTTGTGGGATATGTGCCCGGAACCATCGGCAAGCTCTCTCACGTTGCCGATCTCAACAAATATTTCCGCGCGCTCGATGAAGCTTCGCCGAGGGCGAAGCTGTTCTCGATGGGAATGAGCGATGAGGGGCGCGAGATGATCGTGCTCGCGATTGCCGATGAAGCGACGATTGCGAATATCGATAAGTACAGAACCGATCTTGCAAAGCTCGCAGATCCACGCGGTCTTTCGTCGTCGGAGCGCGCGCGGCTCATCAAGGAAGCAAAACCGATCTACTGGCTTTCCGGCTCGATTCATTCGCCGGAAACAGGCAGCCCGGAGATGCTGATGGAGCTCGCCTACCGGCTCATTGTCGACGAAGGTGATTTCATCAAGTCGATCAGGAATAATGAGATCACGCTGATTACGCCTGCCACCGAAGTCGATGGGCGCGATCGCATGGTCGATGCTGATCGCCTCGCCCGTGAGCTCAAGCTCGGACCGGGTGGTGTGCCACTCGTCTATTGGGGAAAGTACACGGCGCACGACAACAATCGCGATGCGATCGTGCTGTCACAGAAGCTTACGCAGAACGTCATCAACGGATTTCTGTACTGGAAGCCCGTCGTGCTTCACGATCTTCATGAGTCCGTTCCGTTTCTCTACACGAGCACGGGTACCGGCCCGTACAACGACGAATACGATCCAATCGTGATCGATGAGTGGCACACGCTCGCTTATCAGGAGATTACGGAGCTCACGCGCCGCGGATTGCCCGGTGTTTGGACGCACAGCTTCTACGACGGATGGGCGCCGAATTACACGCTCCTGTCAGTTGCAAACCTTCACAACTCGATTGGCCGCTTCTACGAGACCTATACGTCGCGCGGCGCTGATTGTCACACGGTCCGTCTTCAGGCGAACGCGACTTCACGTACGTGGGACCGCCCGAATCCTCCGGTGAACGGAGTGAAGTGGTGTATCAGGAGCAACATCAACTATCAGCAGTCTGGCGCATTGATCGCGCTCAAGTATGTCGCCGATCACAAGGAGACGTTCCTCGAGAACTACGTTGCAAAAGCGGAGCGCATGATTGATCGCGGGAAGACTTCTGCGCCGTATGCATTCGTCGTCCCGAAGAATCAGCGTCACGCTGCGGAGGCGGCGGATCTTGTCAATCTCTTCCGCAAGCATGGTGCGGAAATTCACGTCGCAAGCTCGCCCTTCCGCTTCAAGGCGGCGGGCAAGGATACAACTACCACAGCCGTTGCAGCTGGCGACTGGATCGTGCGTCTCGACCAGCCGTACTCGGCGCCTGTTCGCACGTTGCTCGCCATTCAGAAATACAAAGCTGACGATCCGCCGCCATATGACGACACCGGCTGGACTCTCGACGAGCTCCGGCATGTTCAGACATTGAAGGTTGCCGATTCGACAATCCTCACACGGCCGATGACGCTGCTGACGGCGGATGCATCAGTTCGCGGGAATGTGGCAGCTTCAGGAACGCTGTTGATCAGGCACATCGGCGACTGGCGCTCGGCTGTTCTTCCCTGGCATGCGAAGGGCGCAAAGGTGAGCATCGCTGACGCAGCATTCAAAGTCGATAGTGTGAATTATCCGGCGGGAACGTACATCGTCGAGAATGCATCATCGGCCGCACGCGATGCGATCGCAGCACTCGGCCTCAACGCGGTAACGTCGGGATCTCCCATAACGGTGGGCAAGCATGGCGTTTCGCTGCCTCGTATCGCTCTCATGCATTCATGGATTGAAACGCAGAACGAGGGTTGGGTGCGCTTCGCGTTCGAGCAGATGGGAATTCCATTCACCTATATCGCCGACCAGAACCTTCGAAACCCCAAGACGCTCGATCGGTTCGACGTCGTAGTGTTCCCGCACGTGAGCGGTCCTGTTGCGGGAGTGATCAACGGCCGCCCGATGACCGGGCCTCCGATCCCGTGGAAGAAAACGGCCCTTACACCAAACCTCGGCAAATGGGACGAGACTGACGACATCCGTCCCGGAATGGGATACGACGGGCTGGCTGCGCTGCGGCGTTTTGTTGAGCGCGGCGGGCTTCTTATTACTACAGGGAACTCGACCAATATCCCCGTCGCGATGGGCTTCACAACGGCGGTATCCGTCAACATAACGTCGCAGCTCAACGCGCGGGGCGGGATTTATCGCGCTCAGCCCGTCGCGACGGCGAGTCCCATACTATATGGATACGAATCGAAGACTTTCCCGATTTATTTCAATCAATCGCCGGTGATGTCGGTTACACCACGCGACACGACGGCTGAGAATCTCGGCATCGACCCCGCGATCGTTGCAGCACGCGAAGGTCAGCGGGCGAAGGTGATTCTCCGATATCACAACACCGCCGATTCTCTTCTCGTGTCGGGCCTGCTGGCGGGGGGTCAGGAGCTGGCGGGAAGGGCGGCCGTTGTGGATGCACCGGTTGGCAAAGGTCACGTGATCCTTTTCGGCATCCGGCCGCTATGGCGATGGGAAAGCCAGGGGTCGTTTGCGATGCCGATAAATGCGATTGTGAACTGGAACCATCTGGATTTTAAGGAAAGCAAGTAGTTCAAGCAGATAGCAGGTAGCAGGTAGCTCAAGCAGATAGCAGGTAGCAGACAGCAGGCAGCACCAGTGCTGTCGGCTACCTGCGTCCTGCTACCTGCTTGAGCTACCCGCTACCTGCTTAGCCGAAAAACCCCTACCGAACCCTTTTTGGCGATGTGCTGTCAGACGGTTCGAAATGATGGCACTCATGGTTCCAGATGAAAGTCGAGGCAGGGTGACCGAACGACAGCTCGTGTCGCGGGTGGTTAATGGCGACCCGGCAGCGCAGCGAGAGCTGTACGACTCGCATGTTGATCGCGTCTACCGCCTGGCATTCCGCCTTGCCGGTGAGGACGAGCTCGCTCGGGACTTTACCCAGCTGACGTTCATCAGGGCCTTCGAGCGAATCGGCGATTTTCGCTTTGAATCCTCGCTCGCGACGTGGCTGCACACCATTGGAGTGTCGGTCGCGCTGAATGGCCTGCGAAAGGTGAAAACCGCCCGCAACCGCGAAGCGCCGATCGAAGCAGCATCGAGCATTGGAACGTTCCATCGCGAGGCCGAACCCGATCTCAAGGCACGATTGAAGGGCGCGATCGATTCACTCAGCGAGAAATACCGAACGGTTTTCCTGATGCATGATGTCGAAGGGTACACGCACGAAGAGATAGGAGCCGCGCTCGGCATACCGCCGGGTACATCGAAGACAAGGCTCTTTCAGGGCAGGGCAAAGCTGCGAGAAGCTCTCGCAGATTTTAGAGGGGAGTGGATCCATGAGTGAAGAAGACCGCATCGACGAGATCATCCGCAGCGCAGCGAGCGATTACAATCGCCCGCCCGCGACTCCGCGCGATGAGATGTGGGCCGCGATCCAGGCTGCGCAGCAGGCGCCGGGTCCGAGACTTCACGTCGCCGCCGGGGGCGTCGCCTCCGGCAATAGAGCAGAAAGAAAGTTCGGTCCGCGCTACGCCTGGTTCGGAATGGCGGCAGCTGCTTGTCTTCTCGTTGCTACAGGAGTGGGCATTGGCCGTTATACAAGCCGCCCGTCGGTTTCACCGACGGTAAGCAGCGAGCCCGTCAAGGTCATTGCCGATGCACCGGCAGCGCTTCCGACTATGACAAACGATGAGCCCGGCGGAACAGCACCGGCTCCGGTTGAGAACACTGGCAGCAGCGATATCTCGCAAAGCCAG
>DATEDH010000110.1:0-10526 GCA_035281765.1 Gemmatimonadaceae bacterium | reverse complement strand
CTGGAACGATGGCGATGGATCACCTCGATGTACCGGTGATCCCGACGACCGAGCAGATGATCAACTGGATCGGCCATACCGGTGAGATCCTGTGGTTCATCGTGCCCATGCTGACGACGTATTACGCAGGTGAGCTCGTCTGGCGCGATCGCGAAACGCGGTTGAGCGAAATATCCGATGCTGCGCCGGTGCCGGAATGGGTGCAGATGTCCGGAAGATTCTTTGGGATCGCGATGCTCATACTTGCATATCTCGTGATGCAGATGGTCGCGTGCATGATCATCCAGGTGCAGATGGGTTACACGAACTTCGAGCCCGCACTGTATCTGCGCGCGATATTCGGTTTGTCATTGGCAGAGCATCTGTTGTTCGCGCTGCTGGCGTTGTCGGTGCATGTGATCATCAACCAGAAGTACGTCGGGTATCTGGTGCTGCTTGGACTCTGGTGGTTCACGCAGTTCGCGAATTCAACCGGCATCGAGAACCACCTGCTGGTGTTCGGGTCGAGCCCCGAGTGGACCTACTCCGATATGGCGGGGTTTGGAGCGTCCCTGATTCCCTGGGCGTGGTTCAAGGCATACTGGGCCGGATGGGCGCTGCTCTTATCTATAGTAGCGATGCTCATCTGGGTGCGCGGGAAGGAGGCCGGCTTCAAGGCGCGGGTGGGCCAATTCCGCGAGCGGCTCACTACGCGGTCGCTTGCCGGATTGATTGCGGCCGGGGCTTTGATTGTAGTGACCGGAGGTTTCTCGTTTTTCAACACGTCGGTCCTCAACAAGACCTCCTCGGACGAGGAGCGACTGGGGCGCTGGGCGAAATACGAGAAGGCTTACGGCAAGTATGCTGCACTGCCGACGCCTGAGCTTGCGGGTATTTCTCTTCGTGCGGACATCGAGCCCCAAACGCGCAAGGCGACAGTTAACGCGACTTACACCCTCGTCAACAGAACGACCGGTCCGATCAATGCGATTCATCTGCTTCCTGACGATGAAGTCGAGACTAGTGCGGCGAAGCTCGATCGTCCGTCGCGACTGATCGTTGATGACAAGGATCTCTACTATCAGATATATGAGCTTGACACACCGCTCCAGCCCGGTGACTCGCTGCATGTCAGCTTCGATGTCGTATTCAATCCTCGCGGTTTCTCGAACAGTGGAATCGATCCATCGGTAACCGGCAACGGAACGTGGTTCGATGGCAATGACTGGCTGCCGGCGATTGGATACGAGCGTGCGCGCGAGGTTGCCAACAAGGTGGACCGGCAGGAGTATGGACTTCCCGCTCGACTCCAGGTTCGCAATCTTGGCGATAGCGCTGCGACGAACAGCACGAGCGCGAAGCGGATTGCATTCGACGCAATCGTATCGACCGACGATGGACAGACAGCAGTTGCACCCGGCGAGCTCAAGCGAACCTGGTTAGAGAACGGCCGCCGGTATTTCCACTACGTCACTAATGCACCGATACGCAACGACTTCGGCATCTACTCCGCACGTTATGCTGTTGGTCGCGCCAAGTGGAATGATGTAACCATCGAAGTGCTTCACGACCCGCGTCATACGACGAACGTAGATCGGATGCTCAAGAGCGCGCGTGCGTCGCTCGAGTATCTCACTAGCAACTTCGGGCCGTATCCGTACAAGCATCTGAGATTCGTGGAGCAGAAGGGACAGTCGATGATGCTGCACGCATCGCCGATCAACATTTCGTTCCAGGAAGCATTCGCCGGACTCAACCCCGATGGTGATACGAGAAAGTTCGATCTCGTTTATGCAGTCGCTGCACATGAGATCGCGCACATGTGGTGGGGCAATCAGCTGTCGCCCGCCGACGTCGAAGGCGCGCCTCTATTGACCGAATCACTCGCGTGGTTCTCGGCGATGAACATCGTTGGCAAATCACTTGGAGACGATCACCTCCAGCGATTGCTCGACATGATGCACGAGGATTCGTGGACGATCTCATCGCGCGCAGGTGAACCGTTGGTTCGAATCAACAGCCAGTTCGCAGCGTATCGAAAGGGGCCATTCGCGATGTATGCTCTCCGTCAGTACATCGGGGAAGACGCGGTGAACATAGCGCTTCGCCGCTTGCTCGACCGATACAAGTCCGGTGCACCACCGCTGCCGACGACTCGTGATTTTATGGTCGAGCTTAAGGCAGTGACGCCCGATTCGCTTCAGTCGCTCTTGTCAGACCTGTTCGAAAGGAATACATGGTGGGAGGTCGAGGCGAAGACGGTTTCTGCTTTACCTCTTGGCAGTACTGGCAAGTGGCGAGTGGATCTCGAAGTCGTCACGCGAAAGGTCGTCGTCGACGTAAAAGGCGCAGAAACCGAAGTGCCGATGCATGATCCTGTAGAGATTGGGATCTATCGTGCAGGGGGAACTACAACCCGCGGAGTGCCGCTTCATCTTGCGTTCCATCGCCTGAAGGCGGGTGCGCAGAAAATCACGATCATCGTAGACGCCAAACCAGTTCTCGCAGGCATAGATCCGCGCAATCTGCTGATCGACGCTGACCCTGCGAACAACATGAAGCTGATCAAGTAGGGGGTCGACTCAGGCGGCGAAACTCCGCCTGTCGCTGAGGAGAACGACCTCCCTTGTTACGGCCGATTCGAAGTTCCCTGTAGCGCCAATACGGCTGCGGCGCTGGCATATAGAAAGACGGGGAGTCGTTACTCTGAGTAGATGACCTGTTGCGGCATCGTCAATGACGCCTTGATCATCGGCAGGTCAGTCGGATCATTGGAATTGAATTTCGCCGGGTCGTATGCATTAGCAGGCGGCGACAGCGGCAGCATTCCCATTGACATGTAAGACTGCGCCACGAGCTGCGCGCAGAAGAACGATCCGGCCATAGTGCAATTCGCCTTTACACCGAACGCCCAGCTTGCAGCAAAGCCTTCCCCGAGGTTCCAGGGTTTGGGCAGCTTGAGATTGGTGCCCGGGAAAGGAGTGCCATCGGCAACTCCGATGAAGGTCATGAGAGCAGCCTGCTGATCGGGAGTCACCGCCGGCACCAGCTGCCGCCACCACACCGCGATCTCTCCGCCCGTAGTCATATAGTAGTCGATGACGGTTTTCAGATCGGCTACACGCGCACCGCTCTGCTGCGGATTCTTCGAGATTGGATCGTAGTACATGTTGCCTTCACCCGGCGCGTCCCAGAACCACAGCTGATTGTCGAAGTTGAGAACCATTCCGACATGAGTGTATGGCTCCTGCTCGGCCATCCTGATTGCGTAGTCCATCGGGCTCTTTCCTTCGAACGACAGGATGTCGCCAGTGTTCAGCTGTCCAATGAGCTCCGACCATGGAATTGACGGAATAACAGGTCCGGTCATTTTCTGCGCCTCCGGTAAGACGGGATGTGCGGCGTGAAGCGCAAAACGCTACTGCCGTCCTGTCCGTTCGGCAAGCGGCGGCGGCCCGACCCGGGAGACTGGTCACAACAAAAGTCTTTCGCCGGGTCACAGGGACTGCATCTTATTAGCCAGTGACATTCCCATCCATCCCCGCATTCGACCCAGCCGCAAGGCGCAACCGCATTGCGTACATCGCTCTCTGGGGCGTCTACGCCGTTATTGTGCTGTTTGCAATCGGAATCGAGACGGTAGCGGTCATCCGCGACAATGGTGCACAAAAGCCACTCGGATGGTCATACGCGCTCGTCGAAAAACAATGGCGCGTTCAGGCTATAAATCCACAGGGACCCGCCGCAGGATTGCTCGAGACAGGGGACCGGATCGTCGCAATCGATGGAAATCCGAGCGCCGAACGAATCGGGCCGAAATGGTTCCTGCGCGACAGTCCTGATCGCAATGATTACACGATAACAGTTTCGCGTCAGGGATCGGAGCTCACCCGGAAGATTCCGTGGCCTACCGTGTACTCGAGCTTCGAAGGCAGGTGGCAATGGGCCGGCCTCGTATGCGTGATACTGACGCTGGCTGTTGGATTGCTCATTGCGTTCGGGCGACCTGATTCAGAGATCGCGAGGCGAGCAGTCATTTCCAACATGCTTACGATTGGCTTCTGGCTCACCTTCGTCGTCGAGACACCGACCGGCGTGATAAGTCACATGCCGCTTGTTCTCGCGCTCTCGTACTTCTTCATCAGACCGTATCACATCGTTGCCGGATACTGGTTTGTCAAAGCGTTCCCGCTTGGCGATCAGCCATCGAAGGCATGGCGACGATTCGACAGAATCTTTTTTCCCGCCTGTCTTCTCATCTGGGTTCCGTCCGCGTATGTGGCCGCAATTCGATCACTTGGCCCGCAGCGAGCGGTCGAGATTGCAGCCGCGCAATACCCGCTGTCGATCGTGCACGACGGTATCGTGAACTCGATGTACTTCCTGTTCGCTGCGGTCGCTGCGTTTGCACAGGGACTCGTGTGCTGGCGGAACTACAAGCTCGTTCCGCCCGGGGATCTTCAGCGGCGTCTCCGATGGGTGAGCATTGGAGTAGTGATCGGAATGGTGCCGATCGTTGCTGTCGCGCCGTTCCTGTTCATCAAGAATTTTGCAGGAGTTCGGCCGAGTCTTCTCGTTCACGTCGTGAACACGATGGCGATGCTGGTGCCGCTGTGTATCGCATACGCGATTCTGAGATATCGCGTGATGGGAATCCGCGTCGTAATTCGATCCGGCCTGCGTTATCTCTTTGCGAAGAACGTCCTGCGAATTGCGCTCGCGCTGCCCGTAGTCCTGCTGATCACCGAAGTGATTACTCATCCAACCCGCAGAGTAGATGCCTTGCTCACGGGTCCCAGCGGTCGCGTGAATATCCTGATGCTCGTATTGGCGGGCGTTGCACTGAGATACCGAACGGCGCTGATGACATGGATCGATCGACGGTTTTTCCGCGAAGCCTATCGGCAGGACCGGATCTTTCTCTCGCTCGCAGAAGCCATTGGCAAGGCAGCAGATATCCAGAGCCTTGCGAGCCTGCTCAGCTCGCAGATTCAATCGGCATTACATCCGACTCGCGTTCTCGCCCTCACCCGTGGCGAGTCGAGCTCGCTCGATCTTGTTTATTCATCAGAGAGCAGCGTCACCGCATCACTCGCGGACTTTGGCATTCGATCAAACGAGATACAGGATGTCACCGGAATCGCAGAGATTCGCGACCTCACACATTTGTCACCTGATGGAAGGCGCGCACTCGAAACACTCGGCATTGCTCTGATCGTTCCGATTCGCGGGCCGAACGAGGGTCTCGTCGGACTGATTCTTCTTGGTGATAAGAAGAGCGAGGAGCCGTATACGCGGAACGATCGCAAGCTTCTCGAGACGACTGCTTCACAAACGGGAATCGTCTGGGAGAACCTCCAGTTGAGGCAGGCGCTCGCACGAGAGAAGGGAGCCCGCCGTCATCTGGCAGCGCGGCTTGACGGGGCGTCCGCGTATGTGGTGGAGTGTCCTGAGTGCGGAACGTGTTACGATGGTGATGTCGAGCGATGCTCATTGGATGGCCGCGAATTGCTGCCATCACTGCCGACGAGCCGCACACTCGATGGTAAGTATCGCCTCAATCGCGTAATCGGCCGCGGCGGGGTAGGTGCAGTTTACGAAGCGACTGATCTGCGGCTTGACCGCACAGTCGCGGTCAAAGCGGTAATGGCATCGATGTTCGAGGATACTGTCGCGCGCCAGCGATTTGCACGGGAAGCGCGAGCATCGGCGCGTATCGTTCATCCCAACGTTGTCGGCGTTTTCGATCTTGGTGAGTTCGAGGGCGGCGCGTACCTGGTGCTCGAGCTGCTGCGTGGACGAACGCTGCGCGCCGAGCTCGAGAAGCGCAGAAAGTTCTCACCATCTGGTGCGCAAAGAATTCTCGAGAACATCTTCGACGGTATTGCTGCTGCTCACGCCGAGCACGTCGTGCATCGTGATCTAAAGCCGGAGAATGTTTTTCTCGTTGAGGATCGCGACGGAAATGTTGCCGGTGCCAAGCTGCTCGATTTTGGTCTCGCTGTCGCACGGGACGTTGAGTTCCATGATGGAAGCAAGCTGACACGAACGGGCACGGCGGTGGGGACAGTGGCTTACATGTCGCCGGAGCAGCTCGTTGGAGAATCTGTGGACGAGCGTACCGACATACACGCACTCGGAATCATTGTTCTCGAGATGCTGACGGGGTCGCTCGATCTCAAGGGGCCGTTCTTTGCGCGCGGTGAAACAGTATTGAGCGAGCGCCTCGGCGGACCGGATCATTCAAGTAACGAGCGGGCTGTTGCCGAGGTGCTCAGGCGCGCATTTCATCCGACGAAGGAAGAGCGGTACGCGTCTACCGAGGAGTTCCGCCGCGAGCTGTTCGCGGTGTTACTCTTGCTGGCTGAACAATAACTGGCAGAATCACGCGGGCTCCGGTCGGCCACACCGCAACTTCGAGAAGCTGCTCACCCACTACTTTCGGCGTGAAATTGAAGTCAGCAGTTTCTCCCGGACCCATATCTATAGTTGCGGGGCCCTCAACCTGTAACCCCGCAGGCAGATCCGCCCCATCCCGCGCTATCGGAGTCCACGTTGACACAGACGAAAGAGTCCCCAGCCTGAATCGAAGAGGAACATCAGCATGGATGCTGACAATACGGAGGCGATGAGTTTCGCCAACCGTCAGTCTCAGCGGCGCTGCTTCAGTTCTGCCATTAACTAGCAGGAAATTGGGGCCGTTCTTCTCGAACACCGGTAGACCGCCGCCGCCCGCGACTATGAGATGATCGTGAACCGTGTCGCGCGGCGCATCGGAGACAATAATTGCACCGTACATTCCTGATGCGATCTGACGCAGCTCGTGCATATGCGAGTGATACGGAAAAGTCCCACTCCTCGGCGGCGTGAACTCCGCGACGAATGAATCAGCTGGTGCAATCGGCGGCATGATCTTATCACCGATGCCGCTGAAGTTCGGAACGCCGTCGGGATAACTCTCGATCTCGAGTCCGTGCCAGTGAACTCCGGTATACTCGTCCGCGAGATTGTTTCTCACGACGATGCGAACCGGCTCACCGCGCTTGAGCTCGAGCACCGGTGCCGGGATCTGCACCCTGTTCTTCGGCGGCGCTGAATCGCCGCTCTGCATCATGAAACCGTAAGCGGCCTGACCACCAGCGAGTCTCTCAGGTTGTTTCTGCACGAAAAGCCTGATGGTACGACGATTTGCAACAACGGGCTCCTTGTATCCTGGAGCTGGTTTAACGTGCATGCCGATCACGAGCCCGTGCATCTGGTGTCCGCCAACCGGGTGATCGTCATGATCTGCGGAACCGCCATGGTGTCCATCGTTGCCGACGTATGCGTTGGGAGATCCCTGCAGAGTCACTTCGTCACCAACGTGCGATGCGAAATGACAATGAAAAACCCAGTTGCCGGGAGTAGTGGGTGACCACTTGATCTGCATCGTGCCACCCATCTGGATGAGGTGCACGTTCTGAAGCGCCTGCATGTTGTCGGCAATTGCCGTATCTGATTTCTCGCCGCCGCTGTGAGTTATCCGATAATAAAATCCGTGAAGATGGAGCGGATGCTCGACAGCAGCGGCGTTGATGAACCGCCAGTGAATCGAATCGCCTTGCGTTAAAGTCAGGCGGTCATTGTACGGCCACGCTTTCCCGTTGAAGACGAGCGCACTCTCGAACGGCTTGCTGCGCTCGGGATACGAATGGAACCATTCAGTGATCAGGAATACACGGTCAGCGTGTTCCGGACCGCCTTTCGGATCCACGATGAATGCGCCGGTAAGCTGCGAATCGAGCCAGTCGCGCTCGCGCCAATTAGTCAGGCCCTTCAGAACTCCCCAATAGAAAAACGTGCCGACAGAGTCGAGAGTGAACGTGATATCCCGTGTCGCTCCAGCTGCGATCGCGAGAGTGTCGTCAGACTGACTCAACGATTGTCGAAACCCGCTCATCATCAGTGACGAGTCGGTTCTGTTTCGAAGTGAAAGCCGGACTGTGGTTCCAACATTCGCGCGAATCATCGGACCAGGCACCTGCGGAGTCTTGCCACGCTCGGCCAATGCGAAGACGCGGACAACCGGATCATTCGGACCCTCGGGTCTCCATGCAGCTTCGACGATGTCGAGCTCGACGTTCAGAATCTTGTTCCGGACTCGACCGGCTCCGACAAGATTCTGATTGATCGCTACCATCGGTGCATTCACCGCAGGTCGCGGAAGAGGAGCACGCGGTGGAGGCTTTACGACCGATCCCTGCAGCAGGGGTGACACGATCCAGATTGCTGCATGAAGGGTGAGCGACATCCGGTTTGCCTTTTTTGGGGTGCGAAAATATACGACATGAGAGAGGACCTTTGGGGGGCACCGAAACTACGGGGCGCCACGCGCGCCTGTAGCCTGTAGCTCACCGGAACTACGGGGCGCTCACGCGCGCCTGTAGCCCGTAGCCAGCTCTAGCTCTTAGCCAAGTAGCATGCTAAAACCGAACTGCGCCATTAGCTGTTAGCGATGATCGGCACAGACTCGCTTTGCAGGGAAAGGGATTGATGATGGTGTTCGTCTTGTCTCTTATACAATTGGGTCATGTCCAACCCCTCAAAGCTCATTGTCCTCGATAAGGCTCACTCTCTGCTTCAGGACTTAAATGAAGCCGTAGAGCGAATGCGGAAGCCGCATCTTGCTGACCTCAAGAAGCAGCTGATAAAAACTGCGGTCTCGATTGTATCCAACATTGCTGAGGGACGGCGAAGGGAAAGCCAAAGAGAGTTTCTAAACTTCCTCAACATTGCACTTGGCTCAACAGGCGAGCTCGAGACTCAGCTTCGCGCCGCGAATGATTGTCACGCCCTTCCCGCATCGACTCACGATGAATTGGCAAAACGCGCCGAAGAGGTGGGAAAGATGCTGAGCGGGTTAAAGCGCAGGATTATGGAAGACTTGAATGGTGAGGAAAGCTAGCGGCGAATGGCTAAGAGCTAACGGCGCAGTTCCGTTTCAGCACGCTATTTAGCTAAGAGCTAGAGCTAGCTACAAGCTACAGGCGCGCGTGAGCGCAGCGTAGTTTGCCGTACTATCGCCATCACTGAAAAGTGAGCTTGATCCAAATAGGACTATGATCACTCACGGTGCGCGATACGCGGTGAGTACCAACACTCATGCCAACCGGCATTACCAGACCTCGCACAAAAAAATGATCGAGACGTCCGAAGCCATTGCTCTTCGGAATCGTATCAGTTGGCCAGAGGTACCCGGATTCGCGAGCTATTCGCCCGATATCCTTATTGTTCATGTCACCGCCAATAACAACGAGCGGGTATGACGATGCGTCTTCGACAATGCGCCGCACCTGTGCAACTCGACCCTTCCATCCAAGATCTGCCGGCGTGCCCAGGTGAGTGGAGTACACGCGAATCCGCCGATCTCCTATTTCGATTGTTACGGCAGTCGCAATACGCTGCGTCTTTGCATACCGCGACCGGCTCGGCAAAATAATCTTCGCGTCGCTGACAATCGGCCATCGTGAGAGAATCGCGTTGCCGATGTCGCGCCGCATGATGCGATTGTAGATCGCAGGATAGTACACATATCGCATGTGAAGAGAGTCCGCGAGAAACTTCGTCGCGGGTGCAGTCATTTCCTGCAACAGCACAACATCGGCACCACGCAGCGTGGGCACCGTGCTCAGTATCCGTGCCGCCTGGCGAGTCTCACGTGCGTATTCGATGTTGAACGACACAATGCGCAGAGTGTCGCGCGTCGTTCGTCCGCTAATTACGCTCGCGCTGTCGGCATAGCGGGGCGATACAGGATCGGCATAGTTAACCCCTGGCCGACAGGCGAGAGAAAAAAGAAGAATAGAGAAAGCGACAATACGCATAACACGACCGTACACCGGCTGGGGGTTTTCGATTCGTTCGCGGGCACGTCACCAGGGGGGCGCCTGCTCAGACTATTTCAGGTTACGCCTGTTAGAATACGTCGTACATGGACTTCAACGATATAGACGACGAGTTCCCCCTCGGCGATGGACGCGCAGATACATCGACGCTCGTGACATGTCCTTATTGCAGCGAGACCGTCGAGATCAGTCTCGATCCGGGCGGCGGCAGCGTACAGGAATATGTCGAGGATTGCGAGATCTGCTGCAATCCATGGCAGGTGAGCGTTCAGTTCGTTGATGGCGCTGCAATTGTTGCAGTCTCCCCGCTCGATGGATGATCTGCCACCTGTCCGTCAGGTGCGACGCCTCCCAGTGCTGACTAGAACCGACTGCTCGTAAGTCATCCCATCGCCAGCCGCCCACGGCTTCCATCCCGCGACGACGTCACGCTCGAGAGCCGACGTTTGTGCATTACCCGATTGCGGCAACAGCGCCATCAGCGGCGTGCAATAGATGTACTGCCACATGAAATCACGTGCCGAGGGCAGTCGTATCTGCTTTTTATGTGGATGACTGTCGATCGTATCGAAGCCCGCCGCGGCGAGAATGTCTCGCATCTCGGCGGGGTCATCAACAGAAAACACGGCGTGCACGAATGCAGATGCCTCCTCGCTGACGTGA
>DATEDH010000109.1:0-6342 GCA_035281765.1 Gemmatimonadaceae bacterium | reverse complement strand
GGCATTCCATTTCTGTACATTCGAACCGGTCTCGGTCTCACCGCCGCGCTGGCGCAGCGCGGCCAGGACGACGAGGCTGCGAGAATCTCCGCGCAAACGTCTAAACTCGCGCGCGCTACTCAGCTCGAGAGCCTGCTTCCCAACGTAGGGCGCTAGCGACGCGACGAACCGTTCGCGACGTCATCGCGTCGCCCAAAAATGTTATCTTGTAAGCGCTGGAGGGTTGGCAGAATGGCTATTGCACCAGTCTTGAAAACTGGCGTCCGCAAGGACTTCTGGGTTCGAATCCCAGGCCCTCCGTTCCACCGCCGCGGTCTCAGCGCGCAGTGGCCCCTCACGTTATTGCCTGTTATCGCAGCGGTCATTGCGGTTCATTCCGCTGGTGCCCAGACCCCGGAATATCGAATACGCGACGCTCTCAAGGTCGCCGATTCACTGATGCAGACCAATCCGCTCGATGCGCACACGCTCAACATCGCCTGGCGCGTTTATCTCGCGGGCAATGAGTTCGAAAAGGCGCTGAGTGTCGGGGAGCAGATGATCCAAACCGATACCTCGATGGCCGACACTGCTTTCTTCATTCGCAGTGCGGCCGCAGCAACGACCCTGGACCCCCGACGCGGCGCACGGATCGCAGCTCGGGGGCTAGCAAAATTTCCGGAGAACATGACACTCCGGATCATGCACGCGAAAGCACTCGAGGAGATGAGAGAGGGCGGCGAGTCCTTAAATCGCAACGTGCCTGTCGACTCAGTGGATGAGATGTACAGGCAGAAGTTACTAATCATGAGCGCGATGGGACTTCCAGACAGTGTCCTCGCGACGATCCGTCGCGGTGCGGCCGAAGGTGCAAACAGGAGAATGCTGGCATTGATGGCGCTGAAGGTTGGTAGCGACACGTATAAGACCGGCAATGTTTCCAAGCGTCGCGAGCAGCTTCAACTGGCACTCGAACTTCTCTTGCTGTCGAACGAGCTGAATCCTTCGAAGGATGCGCGCTTCCTTGCTGGAGCGTCGGCGTTTCTGATTGGAAAGAGCGCAACCACCGAAGCGGATCAAAAGAAAGATTGCAACCTTGCGCGACTCGCTCGGAATTCCTTCGTCGCGGCGCAGGAGAATGTGCCCGCTGGCCTCGAGGCTTATCGTTCCGCGGCGTCATCCCTTCTTGATTCAACTGCACAGTTCAGCGAGACCGCGGAGAAACAAATTCAGCGATTCTGCCACTGAGCAGTTTCAATCCTGTTCAGTTTATCTGAAACGAGAAATCCTGCTGAACAGTTTGGTTCACCACGCAGCCGCCAATATTCGCAGGCTTGTAGGTGGCCGATCTGAGCGCATCCTTCACGGCATCTAGAAAATCGAGTTGATAGCGACGGTCCTCACCCATCGGCCTGGGCGTGCCGGGACTGGTGAACTCTCTGATTGAGTTCATGTCGACCTTGCCGGATTTGTCGATCACGAAAGTGAGATGCGCTGCCGCAGGCTTGCCGCGCTGGGTCCCCTGATTGAACCGAATGGCCGGATGCTTTTTGTAATCGACGGCTGAGGCCCACGGCATTGCAAGACTAAATGCGGGAAACGCCTGCCTCGATTGGACAGGCTCGACCTTCATCTCCTTCGTTACCCGCGGAGCAGTGAGCGAGAGACCAAAGATCAGAGAGTCACCCTGCGCGACCTCCGGCCATCCGATGTTCTCGCCAGCTTTTGAGAGATCCCTCAGGACTGCATCAATCAACTTCACCGATGACCGGTCGAGACTGTCAGCGGATGCACTCCACTCGGCAGTCATCCATGAGAACCCGCCGTTCCTGCGTACCGTGACCTGCACCTCGCCGTAAATGCCGTACCACGCGACAATCGAGTCGGCCTCAGGAAGTCGTGACGGATCGCCGCCCAGCATCTCGCGCATCCGCACCGCGGCTGTCTGCGTGAAGAGGTCCGCCAGGGGAATGATGTCTTCGGATGCTTTTCCGACGCTCGTCGCCTGCAGAAATACGGGAACCCTCTTGAACGATTGGGCTGGAATGCGCAGCATGCACGAATCGACCACCAGTGCTTCACGCTGAGCAAGCGCCATTGACGGTGTCACACCAAACGCAGCGATGGACACCGCGAATAGAGCGCACACTCGCCATATTTCGTCAGTGATTTTTATCTGCAATCAACCTCCAGCTCTCGTATGAACAGTTTGCGACTGCTCAGCCTCTCCAGCTTTCTCATTGCGATCGCCGCAAGTCAATCGATCGCCCAGGCGCCCATCCGCTCACAGGATTCGCCCGCCGCGCCCGCCGCAGGCCCCTCGCTGTTAAAGCCCGGACGCGACCCGCGACAGCCCGTGGACTCAGAGTATACGAAGAAAATCCACGAATACACCACCGAGACTTTCTTCCTTTCACCTCTCGTCGACTACCTCCCCTACTCGGCAACTGTCCCCACGCCCAAGGCCGTACTCGGCGACATCGCAGGCGCTAAAGACAATCTTCCTTATTCAAAAGACGTCTACGCGTATTTCCGGATGCTCGAGAAAGCATCGCCCCGCGTGAAAGTCTTTTCGATCGGGACGACTGAAGAAGGCCGCGAGATGATCGCCGTCGCGGTTGCATCGGAAAATCTGATCAGCGACATCGAGAGCAATCGAGCCAGGCTCGCGCAGCTCGCCGATCCACGCACGATTCGAATGGATGACGCAGCGGCTGAGCGGCTCGTGATGGAAACGACTCCGGTCTATTACATCACCGGCGCGATTCACGCTCCGGAGTCGGGTGCACCGACTGCCCTCATGGAGCTCGCATACCGGCTGGTGGTCGATGAGGCGCCCTATGTGAAGAACATCCGCGACAACGTCATCACACTCATCACGCCGATCGTCGAAGTCGACGGGCGCGATCGCGTCGTCGACATTTTCCGGTGGCACATGGCTCACCCCAACGAGACGTATCCGAATCTCATTTACTGGGGCAAGTACGTCGCGCACGATAACAATCGAGACGCGATGGGCGTCACGCTCAAGCTCACCGAGAATGTTCTCAACACCTATGTCGGCTGGAAAGCGCAGGTGCTGCATGACCTGCACGAGTCGGGATATTTCCTCTACGACAACACCGTTGGCGACGGGCCTTACAACGCGTGGATAGATCCGCTCCTCACGAACGAGTGGCAGCTGCTCGGTTGGAACAATGTTCAGGAGATGACTCGGCTTGGAATGCCCGGCGTTTACACGCACGGTGATTTCGATACATGGTCGCCCGGTTATCTCATGTTCATTGCCGCGACGCACAATGGTATCTCGCGGTTGTACGAAACGATGGGCAACGGAGGTACTGCCGAGACCGTCGATAGAGTTCTTTCGCCAAGCCAGACGTCGCGCACGTGGTATCGGCAGAACCCGCCGCTTCCACGCGTGAAGTGGTCGCTCCGCAATAACAACAATTACGAGCAGACGGGCCTGCTTGTCTCGCTCAATTACTTCGCGGAAAACCGGCGCCAGTTCCTGCAGAATTTCTATGAGAAGAGCAAGCGCTCGATCCTGAAGGCACGCACTGAGGGTCCTGCGGCGTATGTGCTTCCATCTGACGAGACACGAAAGGGCGCACAGGCAGAGCTGCTCCGTATTCTGCAGAAGCAGAAGGTTGAGATTTCGCGCGCGACCGCGCCGTTCACAGCACTTGTTCCGGTTGCGCGCGCAAAGCCGCGAGGGACGACTAACGCGGATACCGCGCTGACTCGCGCTGTCGACACTCTCACGCAAAAACCGAAGTTCATCAATCGCGAATTTCCGGCGGGCAGTTACATCGTAAGAATGGATCAGCCGTACTCACGCATCGCCGATGCTCTGCTCGACTACCAGTACTGGAGTCCCGACGATCCGCAGAAGCAGCCATACGACGATACTGGATGGACGTTCCCGGAAAACTTTGCCGTCGAAGCAGTGCGTGTGACCGATCGCAAGATTCTCGATGCGCCAATGCAGCCTGTAGCCGGGACTATTCGTGCGCCAGGCGGACTGCGTGGCACTGGATCTGTCTATGTGATCGCGCACAACGCTGACAATGCGCTCGCAACACTTAGATACAAAATCGCGAAGGCAGACATCCAGATCGCCGAGGAGCAATTCGACGCGGCAGGTCAGAAATTTCCGCGCGGCTCGTTCCTTGTTCGCAACGTATCCGCTCCCGCATTCGACAAGCTTGCGACCGACCTCGGTCTTGAAGCGTATGCAGTGAACGGAATGCCTTCAGTGAAAACGCATCCTGCGCGCGCTGCGCGCGTCGCAATTCTTCACACGTGGGCCAACACTCAGACCGAAGGCTGGTGGCGCCAGGCGTTCGACTTCAACGAGATCCCTTTCGACTACATCAGCACGCAGGACGTCGCAAAAACCTCGAATCTGCGCGCGAAGTACGATGTGATCCTGTTTCCGCCGACCTTCGGCTCACCTCAGCAGATCATCACCGGGCTTCCCAAGTGGCGAAACCCGATGCCGTGGAAGAAGACTGCTGAGACGCCGAATCTCGGCGGCACCGATGAGACGGACGATGTTCGCGACGGCCTCACGTTCCAGGGTGTGCAGCATCTCTCGGACTTCGTGACAGCCGGCGGAGTTCTCGTCGGAGTTCAGAATACCGCGGAGCTCGCGGTGATCAGCGGCATGACTGTCGGTGTCTCGATGAATCAACCCGCAAACAATCATGTCGTTGGTACGCTGCTGCGCACCAAGATTGTCGATGAAGCAAGTCCGATCGCGTATGGAATTCCCGACAGTCTTGCTGTTTACAGCGATGCCGGTCAGAACTTCTCAATCTCGAATCTGTACAACGTGCGAGGCGGCGGACGACCGCCCGATCCAAACGCGCGCCCGACCGGACGCGGAACTCCCGATGACAGCGACGTTCCGCAAGGTCGCCCGGAGCTCGATCCTCGGAACGCAGCTCCTGTGCGCAAGCCGGTTCAGCCATGGCAGGCCGCGCCTGTCACTGAGGAACAGGAGCGCAATCCCGTTATGATCATTCCGCCCGCAGTCAGACCTCGCGTCATCCTGCGGTTTGCGGATCAGCGTAACCTGCTCGTCTCAGGTCTTCTCGATGGAAACGATGTTGCGCAGCGGCCTGTAGTAGTCGATGCACCTGTTGGAAAAGGTCACGTCATCCTGATGGGAAATAATCCCGTGTGGAGAGGCTACACACTCGGTACTTATTTCCTCGTATTCAACACGATGCTCAACTTCGACACGCTCGACGCTGGCAGAAAACTCGACGCAAAGTAACGGAAGGATTCAGATGGCAAAGCAGATTACAGGTGCAAAACTTTACTTGAGCGGTGGTCACACGCTTCAGCTGAGCGCAGGTCCCGTCGCAGCGCTCGTGGAGCTGCTCGAGACACGCCCCGATGAATACAGGAGAATCTCGATCGTCGACGGCAACGAGCTCCTGCTGCATTGGAGCCAGGTGTCAGCACTTCAGATTTTCACTGCCGGCAAGTGATATGATGAGACGCGCGATTCATTCTCTTGTCATCGCGGGTCTCGTCACCGCGTGCTCGGATTCGCCGAAGGTTGTGCGCGTCGACACTCCGCGCGCACCGGTGGATTCCGCTGTATCGCGCAAGGCGCCATTTCGTATACCTCAGGAAAGCGAGATCGGCGACAGCGTGACGCTCGCATCCGTTCGTCGCGGACGCGCGTTGATTCATTCCACACGCGACAGTCTTCCGAGTCACGTGCGCGCAACGCTCACGTGCGCGAACTGCCACATCGGCGATGGAACCGTGCGCGATGCAATGCCGCTCGTGGGATCCTATGCGCGATTTCCGCAGTACAGGGGACGGAGCGGCAAAGTCGATATCATCGAAGACCGTATCAACGACTGCTTCACGCGGAGCATGAATGGAATCGCGCTCGATCCCGCAGGACGGGACATGCGCGACATCGTGTCGTATCTCGCGTTCCTCTCCCGCGGCTTTCCTGTCGGAGTGGAGATGGAAGGACAAAGCGTGCCGCAGCTAGCTGTTCTCAAGGGCGATACGACGCGCGGTGTCGAAGTTTTCAAAACCCGATGCATTGCATGCCACGGTGTCGATGGTCAGGGCACTGCCGCTGCCCCACCCCTCTGGGGGCCGAAGTCTTTCAACATCGGCGCAGGCATGTCACGCGTTAACAGCGCGGCGCGCTTCATTCATAAGGTGATGCCGCGCGACAACCCCGGGTCGTTAACCCCGCAGCAGGCGTACGATGTTGCCGCCTACGTTACGTCACGACCGCGGCCTGATCTCCCCGGCAAGGAGAACGATTGGCCGAAGGGCTCGCCTCCGCCCGACGCAGCGTATGCGACGAAGGCGTCCCCGAGA
>DATEDH010000108.1:0-15189 GCA_035281765.1 Gemmatimonadaceae bacterium | reverse complement strand
ACGGGTGAGTTCACCGTCCCTGATCCCGGCCGGTCGGGAAGATGGTGGGATTACATCGCCGGGTTCAGCGCATTTGCAACGCCGCAGCTTCCGCCGGTGCAGATCGCAGTCACGAGCGACGTCCCCGCGGGTGCCGGGCTCAGCTCGTCCGCTGCCCTCGAAGTCGCGACTGGTTTCGCTTACGCAGCGCTGACCGGCCGCGGCCAGTCGCTCCGCGACATCGCACTCGATGCGTGGCGAGTCGAAACCCAGTTTGTCGGGGTTTCGTGCGGCATCATGGACCAGTTCGCATCGGCTCTCGCAATCGAGGGCCACGCACTTCATGTCTTCTGCGATACGATGCGAATCGAGCAAGTGCCCTTCACGAGCTCGGTCCTGATATTCGACACTGTCGTTCCACGCTCTCTCCGAGGCTCGGAATTCAATCAGCGCCAGGCGGAGTGCAGGGAAGCGCTGTTTCTGCTCCGCACTAAGCATCCCGAGCTCGAGCATCTCGCTGCAGCCTCGCTCGAGATGATCAGCGAGGCGGGGCTTCCGCCGATCCTGGAAAACCGTGCGATTCACGTAGTGGAGGAAACTCGTCGAGTCGCTGAAGCTGTGCGACAGCTCCGCGAAAATGGATCGATCGACGGCGACCTTCTTTATCAATCGCATGAGTCCCTGAGGGATCGATACGAGTGTTCTTCGAAGGAGCTCGACTGGTTTGTCGAGCGAGCGTCGCGGGCAGAAGGAGTGCAGGGAGCGCGTCTCACCGGCGCTGGCTGGGGAGGCTGCGCAATCGCGCTCGGCCCGCGCGGAGCTCTGGCAAATGCGGCGGAGGCGATCGCTGCAGATTACGAACAAGCCTTCGACCGAACCCCTCGCGTATGGCTTACTGAAGCGTCACAGGGGGCACGAGTCGAGTCGCGGTAGTACAAAAGATTTCTGTTGCGATTTCTCGACGCGACTAATAGGCTCTTCGCGTCGAATTTCACAACGCAATTGCATGCGCTTCGCGACAACCATTCTTCGATGACGACTCCGTTCTTCTTCACAACCGGGATCGAGAACAGCTATCCAACGATCTCGACCGGCAGGCGAGTCGATGAAATGGAGAAGTGCGGTCATTATGATCGCTTCGCCGAAGATTTCGGTCTTGTGCGCGAGATGGGCATCGATGCCCTCAGGTATGGGCCCGCATACTATAAAACTCATGCGGCGCCTGACCGCTTCGACTGGTCGAGCTCCGATGATCCGATGCACATGCTGCGAGAAATGGACATCGAAGTCATCGCTGATCTGTGTCATTTCGGTGTGCCTGACTGGCTTGGCAGTTTTCAGGACCCTGCTTTTCCCGTTCTTTTCGCAGACTACGCGCGCGCATTCTCGCGGCGCTACCCGTGGGTTCGCTATTTCACGCCGGTAAACGAGATCTTCATCTGCGCGAGCTTTTCAGCGCTGCGCGGATTCTGGAACGAATGCCTCGCCGACGAGGCTGCATTCGTCACGGCTCTTAGAAATCTCTGCATGGCGCACGAGCTTGCAGTCGATGCGATACTCGCTGAGCGGCCGGACGCCATCATAGTTCAGAGCGAATCGCTCGAGCATTTTCATGCTGCGGGGCGCAATGCCAGGCCGCGCGCAGATCGTGAGAACTCGTTCAAGCATCTTTCGCTCGACCTCACGCTCGGTCGTGAGCTCGACCCCGGAATGGCCTGGTTCCTGAACCAGAACGGCGTCACCTCCAATGATCTCAGCTTTTTCCGTGAGAAGCGCGCGGTAGGGCAGCGATGGCTTGGAATGGATTACTATCCAACCTGCGAGCATCTGGTGTCGAGCACCGGACGAACGACAACAAGATGGAATGGAAAGGGATTTTTCTCACTCGCAGCAGAGTACTACAATCGATACCGCATTCCGCTCTTCCACTGTGAGACAAATCGCGTGAGTCGTCATGCAGTCGAGTGGCTCGACAGTCAGTGGCGCGATGTGCTCGCGTTACGATCAGCTGGTATTCCGGTCCATGGCTTCACGTGGTATTCACTCACTGACCAGATCGACTGGCAGCACGCGCTTCGCATCGAGCGCAACGACCTTCATCCTGTCGGCCTGTTCGATCTCGAGAGAAAGATCAGGCCGGTCGGCGAAGCATATCGTCGAATCATCAATGAGTATTCATCCATCATGAATGACCCGGTTCCAACGGCAGTGAGAGAAGCCTGATGGTCACGCGGGTTCTCATCCCGTGCGGCGGGCGCGGCACGCGAATGCAGTCGCTGACGCGCGGGAGCGCTAAAGAGCTGCTCGAAGTAGCGGGGGTTCCGGTGTTGATCAGGGTTCTCGAGGAATGCGCCGACAGCGGAATCGAGGAAGCATTGATCGTCATCTCCCCCGAGAAAACCGAAATCGTCGAATGCGTCGCCCCGCTCGCCGGCAATCCGGGAATGCCGAAGAGCATTTCTTTCGCTGTTCAGAAGGAACCTCGCGGGCTGGCTGATGCGATTCGGCATGGACGCGGCTTTGCCGGCGGCTCGCCGCTCGCTGTTGCGCTGCCGGACAATCTTTTCGCAGGCGCCGAGCCCGGACTGGAGCAGGTGATCGACACATTCGAGGCTACCCGCAAGAACGTCGTCGCGATGGTCGAGATCACTGCTGCTGAAGCATCGCGGCGAGGTCCCACTTCGGTATTTCCGGGGGATCTCAATGGAGACGAGTTCGTCATCGAGCGCATCCCCGACAAGGGTGAGCGGGGAAAGACCTTCGATACAGGCGGAAAGTCATCGGCGTTCACAGGAGTCGGCAGATACGTCTTTACCCACGAGGTGTTCGACGTAATCGACGATGTCGAATCGACTCTGTCAGACGGCGCCGAGCTCGATGACGTCCCCGTGATGCAGCGCCTTCTCGCAGCTGGACGCCTCACCGGCCGCCGGATTCGAGGGCGATTCTTCGACGTCGGACTGGTGAGCGGTTACGTGGAAGCGACGGCCGAGTATAGCGGAGCGGCCAGTATCGCGTAGAATCCGGGCGAACCATCTTTTCGCCCGACGATGCCAAAGGACACAATGACCTCGCGTAACTACTGGCTCCTCAAGACCGAGCCAACGACTTTCTCGTTCGACGATCTATGGAATGCGCCGAAGCGAACCACGTTCTGGGATGGTGTCCGGAATTTTCAGGCGCGAAACACGCTTCGCGACAAGATGAAGAAAGGCGATCTCGTCTTTATTTATCACTCGAGCACCGATCCCACGGGAATCGTTGGAATCGCCGAGGTTGCGAAGGAGGGCTATCCGGATCATACGGCATTCGATTCGAAGGACCCGCATTACGACGAGAAGAGCAAGCGCGAATCGCCGACCTGGTACATGGTCGATGTCAAAGCGCTCGAACGTATCGATCCGATCATCACTCTCGAGGAGCTGCGGGGGACCAAAGGGCTTGAAAAGATGGTTCTTCTGCAGAGGGGCAGCCGCCTCTCGGTTCAGCCCGTCACCGAAGTGGAGTGGAACAGGATCCTGTCGCTCAGGAGCTGATTCCGCCCGGAAGTAAAGAGGCATTCATCCCCGAAAACGTCAGGGATTACGCGAAGAAGGATGGGGGGATCCTGTTCTCACAAACTCCAGTGGACAGTTAATTTTGGGGTATCACACTGGAGAACGAAATGGCCACCGAAAGTACGGCCGGGCTCGACGTAACTGACGCCAGAACCGGCAAGAGCTACAACATCCCGATCACAGATGGCGCGATTCGCGCCAATGATCTCAAGAAAATATCGACCGGTGGGGAAGATGATCCCGGTCTTCTCAGCTACGACCCCGCATTTCTCAACACCGCATCGTGTCGCAGCGCAATCACATTCATCGATGGTGACAAGGGAATCCTCCGTTATCGCGGATATCCCATCGAGCAGCTTGCTGAAGATTCGACGTTTCTCGAGGTAGCGTGGCTTCTCCGTCACGGTGAGCTTCCGTCGCAGTCCGAGTACGACGATTTCGTTCACGACATCACGTACCATACGTACGTGCACGAGAACATGCGGAAGTTCCTCGAAGGATTCCGCTACGATGCGCATCCGATGGCGATGCTCAACTCAGCAGTCGCAGCGCTCGCATCGTTCTATCCCTCCTCGCGCAACATCTTCGACCCGGTCGAGCGCAACATCTCGATCATCCGCCTTCTCGCGAAAGTCCCGACAATCGCTGCGTTCTGCTATCGCCACCTGAAGGGACTTCCGTTCGTATATCCCGACAACGACCTGTCTTATGTCGACAATTTCCTGTCGATGGTCGCGCGAATGAGCGAGCCGCGGTATCAGGCAAACCCGATTTTCTCCAAGGCGCTCGAAGTTCTGTTCATTCTCCATGCTGATCACGAGCAGAACTGCTCGACGAGTGCAGTCCGCGCCGTCGGCTCATCGCACGTCGATCCGTTCTCGGCGATGTCGGCAGGAATTGCGGCGCTCTTTGGACCGCTTCACGGTGGCGCCAACGAGCAGGTTCTTCGCATGATCGAAGAGATCGGTCATCCAAAGAATGTTCCGGCATTTATCGAAGAGGTGAAGTCGGGCAAGGGAAGCCGCCTCATGGGCTTCGGACACCGCGTGTACAAGAGCTACGATCCGCGCGCGAAGATCGTGAAGAAGCTTGCAGACCAGGTATTCGAGGTTGTCGGTATCGACAAGGATCTGGAGATCGCGCTCGAGCTCGAGCGGGTCGCGCTGTCGGATGATTACTTCAAGTCACGCAAGCTTTATCCGAACGTCGATTTCTATACGGGGCTCATCTATCGCTCGATGGCATTCCCGACTGACTTCTTCACTGTCCTGTTTGCCATTGCACGCACATCGGGATGGCTCGCACAGTGGGAGGAGATGCTGCTCGATAAGGAACAGAAGATCGCCCGCCCGCGGCAGATCTATGTCGGTCCCGCCGAGCGCCCGTACGATGGGAAGATCGAGCACCGCCACTCGGTTGGCGGGCGTCAGCAGAAGGACGCACTGAGAGCCTAAGAAATACGCGTCGCCCGACGCCCGTCACCCGTACAAAATTGCTTCACGGGCGTCTGGCGTCGGACATCTGGCGTCGCGTTTTCACACCTTCAACTTCAAGAAGGTGAACTTTTCGCTCGATACCACCCGTGTATCCACCAAGACCATTCGATGCAACCACTCGATGGCACGGCACAACGACAGGTACGGGATTCGCTCCGCACGCCTGAGCAACTGCGCGATACGCTGACGGTCGTCCAATCGCTCTTGCTACTTCACCATACGATTTCGTCCGACCCGCTGGAATTCTGAGCATTTCCTTCCAGACAGCCACCTGAAACGGCGTTCCATGCAGATCGAGTGGTAACTTCTTCCCGAGGTCCTTGCCGCTGATTCGCCGCTCGACAATCCGCCTGGTCCCGGAAAGACTCCGATCGTTGCGATCGATGTCGGCATCAGGAAATGAATCGAACAACCGCTGTTCCAGCTCCGCATCCGATTTGCCAATCGCAATCATGCAGATACCTTTGCGCGTCGTGGCAACGAGAAATTTTCCGAGAAGACAATCGCCGGTCGTATAAGTGATTTCCATCGTCACGGGCTCCGGATATAACGTGGTGATACGCAGAATATGCCTGTTCGGAGCAGCTATTGCGCTGGTGCTGAGCCCATCTCAGGCGCGCGCTCATGCAAAGCTGCTCGATAGTGACCCGAAACCCGGCGCAACGCTCGAGGCTCCTCCGGCACACGTGACGCTCGTGTTCTCGGAAATGCCCGAGGTGGCACTGTCATCGATAAGACTCATCGGCCCGTCCGGAGACACGATCGTGCTTTCGTCGCTGCGCCGCGATGCCGACAGAGCGAATTCTGTTATCGCCGATGTGCCGATGGGAATCGTACCGGGCCGCTACGACATTCTCTGGACAGCGGCAGGAAAAGATGGCCATCCATCACATGGATCGCTGCAATTCTCGATCGCATTTCCGACGAGAAAAACGATCGATTCCG
Source organism: Gemmatimonadaceae bacterium (assembly GCA_035281765.1). Lineage (GTDB taxonomy): Bacteria > Gemmatimonadota > Gemmatimonadetes > Gemmatimonadales > Gemmatimonadaceae > UBA4720. The sequence goes on along the minus strand of DATEDH010000108.1, from coordinate 9,212 downwards.
CACTCGTGCACGAAAAGGCAACTGATGATTTCAATTCAGGCTCCGTAGCTGTCGCGGGAGCAATCGGCTCGATCATCGCGCGATGGCTTTCGTTTGCAGCGTGCTTCGTGCTCATCGGCGTCATCACCTTTCGATTTGTCGTCATTCGCCAGATTAATACCGCCGCCAACGATCTCTTCGCACAGATCGCGTCAGTGAACGCTGCGACATTCGGCATCGTTGCAGCCGCAGCATCATTGCTCGGCGCACTGTTGAAACTCGCTCGCGAATCATCCGACATGCCGGATGCGACGATCTCCGGCATGCTCTTCAGCTCGACGTGGGGATGGTCACTGCTACTTCAGCTCATCGGTGCTGTTGGTGCGGGCCTGGCATTGTATCGTGTTCATCGCTCCAATCGTGGCTGGACCGCCGCGCTTGCCGCAACGACTCTCCTTACGGTTTCGCCGAGTGTCGCGTCTCATGCCGCGGCGTCGAGCAAGGCGTACATCGCAGTTCCCACAGATATCGTACACGTCGCCGTCGGCGGCATGTGGCTCGGCACTCTTGCGGTGATAGTGATCGTGGGAATATCCGCTGCGCTCAAGACCCCGGATGCGATTCGGCCCGGCGCGCGTGTAGCGACCATGATCAACGCGTTCTCACCGGTTGCACTTACATGCGGCGGAGCAATCGTGCTGACGGGTGTTGCGTCAGCCCTTATCGAAGTGCCGAACCTTCGGTCGCTGTGGACTACTCCTTACGGAGTGATCCTTCTTCTCAAGCTTTTCTTCGTGGCGCTCTTATTCGCTGCCGGCGCGTGGAACTGGCGACGAATGAAACCGCGACTCACCGGAGATGACGCAATCTCACCGATGCGCAGCTCCGCCTCACTCGAACTGATGATTGCGGTCGCAGTGCTTACCGTGACTGCGATGCTCGTCGCGCTCGAGCTTCCCTAGACGCGGTCGAGCAGCGCGCGGAAACGCGAATCGCTGCGCAGTGAGTTCAAGTCGGAATCGTGCTCGATCCACTCACGGTGGCCATATCCCTTATCGATGGCTTCCTCGAGACATCTCAGCGCATCCTCCTTCTGTCCCTCGATAGCGAAGACGCACGCGACATTATAAAGAAGCTGAGGATCGTCAGGGTCGATCTGAAGTGAGCGCTTTGCCCAATCGAGAGCGTTCTCCGTCTCTCCAAGATTCGACCAGATTGTCGCCCCGATATTGAGTGCCCGGGCATCATCAGGATTTACGTCGAGCCACTTCTCGATTGCCGAGATCGCGCGGCGCGATGCCTTGCTTGCTTCGCCGATGCGACCCTGCGCCGTGAATGCAGTCGCAAGGAATGTCGTCGCCTGGTAGTCCTCCGGGCGGATCGCAGCAGCTTTTTCGAACAGGGGAGCAGCTTCATACGACTTGCCCTGCGCGAGACATGCGCGCCCGTAGAAATACGGAGCTTCATAGAGCTTCGGGTCGAGCTTCATCGCAATCTCAAACTCTTCCTGCGCCTTCTCGTATCGCTTGCTCAGCGAGTATGACAATCCTCGCGCTGAATGCGCTTCAGCGAGATCCGGATCGAGATCGAGCGCAGTCTGACTTGCCTTGTCGGCCTGTTTGAGATTTGCCTCGCGCGCATCGAAATACATATAGAGAATCGAGCAGCAGTCGGCGATGCCGGCATAGGCGCGTGCATAGTTTGGATCGACTTCGATTGCGCGAGTGAACATCTTTCGCGCGAACTCGAGACTTGTCCTGCGATGCTGATGGAAATACGTGCGGCCGCGCAGGTAGTAATCGTAGGCCTGCACATTTCCTGTCGCGACTTTCTCGATTGCTTTCTTTTCATCCTCGCTGAGGACGACTCGCAGCGCCTTGACGATGTTCTGTGCGATCTCATCCTGAATAGCGAACACGTCCTCCATTTCGCGATCGTAACGCTCGGACCAGAGCTGCAATCCATTCGACACGTTGATGAGCTGCGCACTCACGCGAATCTTGTTGCCCATCCTGCGCACGCCGCCCTCGAGAACAGTTGAGACCTCGAGCTTCTTCCCGATCTCGCGTATGTCCTGAGTCGTTCCCTTGAACGCAAATGTCGAGGTTCTCGATGCTACACCGAGCGATTTGATCTTGGATAGCGCGTTGATGATCTCTTCCGCCATCCCGTCGGTGAAGTATTCGTTCTCCGGGTCAGCGCTCGTGTTCGTGAACGGCAGCACCGCGATGGACTTTGGCGCCTGCGCACCTTCGGGTGCAACCGTCGCGGTAGGCGTTGTCACTGTAAGGGGAACCATTGCCTTCGCGAACTCGCCCGAGGTCGTGAAGCGCTTCGCTGCATCCTGTGACATCGCTTTCGATACGGCTGCGTCGGTCTCTTCGGGAACTTCCTTCGCCTTATTGCGAAGTCTTGGCGCCGGTTCCGTGAAGCGCTTCGTCAGAACCGCCTGGGCAGTCGGTCCGCTGAACGGACGCTCGCCGCTCAGCATCTCATAGACTACGCAGCCAAGACTGTATTGATCGCTTCTTCCGTCGATGTCGATCTCGCCTGCCGCCTGTTCGGGGCTGACATATGCTGGAGTTCCGACGACCATTCCTATCTGGGTCAGCGTGTCATTGCTCGCTGCGCTGACTGCCTTGGCGATTCCAAAATCCATCACCAGCGCTTCGCCTTCATTGATCATGATGTTCTCGGGCTTGATATCCCGATGAACGATCTTGTTCCGGTTTGCGTAGTCGAGCGCCCCCGCAACCGATCGCGCAATGTGGCAAACCTGCTCGACCGGGAGTCGCCCCTCGCGATTCATGAGGTCGCGAAGTGACTCTCCTTCGACGTACGGCATTACATAGTAGAGGAATCCGTCGGCTTCACCGGAGTCGAACAGCGGAAGGATGTGCGGATGGTTCAGCCGCGCGGCGAGGCGGATCTCACGCAGGAACCTGTCAGGGCCAAGAGCTGAGGATAGATCAGGATGAAGAACCTTGATGGCCACATCGCGTCCATGGCGCAGGTCTTCGGCAAGATAGACCGTAGCCATGCCACCGCGGCCAAGCTCCCGGATGATTCGATATTTCTTTTCCAGCGCCTGCGTGAGCTTGTCCAGCATCTACTTGCGGCATCTCTTGAATGGGTGGGAAAAGCTATCCGTTGCGACGGACGTGAGCCAGTCAGGAACGCCCCGACAGGACTTCTATCTTGACCGGTAACCGGGTCCGCGAAGCGCTTTGCCCGGGAGAGCGCCAGTGGGCTTCCCGTCAGTAACCACAGCGACCCCGTTCACGAAAACGTGGGTTATTCCTGTCGCCAGCTGCTGCGGCTGCTCGAACGTCGAGTTGTCGATGACAGTGTTTGGATCGAACACGGTGATATCAGCATACATCCCGGGTCTCAACAGACCCCGCTCCGTCAATCCAACACGCTGTGCTGCGAGCGACGTCATCTTGCGCACCGCAAACTCGAGCGTGATCACTGAATCCTGCCTGACATACCTGCCAAGTATTCGCGGAAATGTCCCGAAACCGCGCGGATGCCCGCGCTCTCCCCATCTTCCGAGCGAATCAGGACTCACAGCCCCGGCATCCTGACCAACCGAAACCCACGGCTGCTTCATTGCGAGCCGCAGTGCGTCCTCGTTGAACGAGAAATAGATCGCACTCGTTCTTCCGCGATCATGCATCAACAGGTCGAACGCAGCATCGTACGCATCGCGCCCGCCGCCCATCATCTGCGCAACTTCGGTAAGCCGCTTGCCCTGATATTTCCTCAGCGAATCGACGGTGACGGAGTTCACCATCGTATTCGCTGCAGTGCGAATCCCTGCCGCTGAATCTTCGCCAAGCTCCTTCTTCAATCGTGCCCTGACGGTCGAGTCGCGAAGTCGCACGACGAGTGAATCCGCACCACCCGCCTGCACCCAGGTATTCAACATGGCCGAGAGACCTGTGCCGCTCGCGATATATGGATACTGATCGGCGGTTACATCGATTCCCGCAGCTCGCGCTGAGTCGATGATGCGAATCGCTTCCGCCATCTGAACTGGTGATCTCGACTTGATGTGGCGAATCTCGGCCCATGTTCCCGCTTCGGAAGCAATCCGGATTGTCTCGCGAACCGCATCGAGAAGGCCCGCTCCCTCACTCCGCATATGCGTCGCATACCCACCGCGATAGGGAACCACGTACTTCGTCAGCTCGACCAGCTCATCAGTCGTGAAATAGGTACTCGGCAGATATATCAATCCGGTACCGAGTCCGAGCGCACCGTCGCGCATGGCGGAGTCGATGAGCGCGCCCATCTGCTTCATTTCGGCGGCTGTCGGCTTGCGGTCGACGATGCCCATAACCGCAAGTCGCACTGAGCTCGTTCCAACGTATGTGCCGAGGTTTATCGCAGTGCCACGACGCTCGAGCTCCTTGAAATATCCATCCAGCGAATTCCAGTCTGGCTTTGTGGTGTCGCCAAGAGAGCGCTGAGGCCACGCGGAGCTGACCTCGCCTGTGATCTCGCTCGTGATTCCCTGTGTGATCTTCGAAACTGCCTGAGGCCGGCGAAGCAGCGAGTTCTCGGAATGCCCGAGCATGTCGATGAACCCCGGAGCAATGACCTGCTCCTTTGCATCGATCACCAATTTTGATTTGAGACCCGGAAGGGTTGGCCCGACGTAAACGATGCGATCGCCTTTGACTCCAACTGCTCCGCGATACCAGGGATTCCCGGAGCCATCGACTATCCTGCCGTTGATGATGAGCAGATCATAGGCAGCCGGCTCCGGCGCGGTGCTGACGCGCGGGGTGCAGGCTGCGAATGCGAGCGCTGCAACTGCAATGAATTTTTTCAAGAGACTTTTCGCGTTTTTTTTCTGAGGAAGTCCATCAGGATGAACTGGCCGAGCGTCATGGTATTCGTGAAGTACGCTTTGCCGCGGCTAATCTCCGAGACTTTCTTCACGAATTCAACAAGCGCCCTGTCACGCGCGAGCATGAACGTGTTGATGATGATGCCGGCCCGCCTGCAGTTTGCAACTTCTTTCAGCGTCTCGCTCACAACCGCGAGATCCAGCCCCATCGAGTTCTTGTAGATGAGGCCGTTAGGCATCGTCAGCGCGCTCGGCTTTCCATCCGTGATCATCACGATCTGCCGCATGTCTTTTTTCTGAGCCATGAGGATGCGGCGCGCGAGCTTGAGCCCTTCCGCGGTGTTCGTGTGGTATGGTCCCACCTGCGCGTGCGGCAATGTTGCCAGCGGAATCTCTTCTGCCGAATCGTGAAACAGTACGACGCGCAGCGTATCGCCCGGGAACTGCGTGCGAATCAGGTGAGTCAGTGCGAGCGCAACTTTCTTTGCAGGGGTGAAGCGGTCTTCGCCGTATAGAATCATCGAGTGCGACGTGTCGAGCATCAGAACCGTCGCGCATGATGAGCGATACTCCGACTGGCGAACCATCAGGTCGGGGTAGTCGAGATCCATGGGCACTTCGATGGAGCCGGTGCGCGCGAGCGAATTGAGCAGCGTTGCATTCACGTCGAGGTTGAGCACGTCGCCGAACTCGTACTGCTTGCTCCAGCCGTCGGCTTCGATTCCTGTCGCGAGGTATGGAGTGTCGTGGCTTCCGAAGCTCGATTTGCCGAGTGAGCTCAGGATCGACCGTAGCGACTTGTAGCCGAGGAAGTCGATTCCTTTTTCGGTGAGGTTGAACTGCACCGATTTGGATGCGGCGTGCGCGAGTCCGCCGGGGCCGGTGACTGTTTGATGGCCCGCAGGCATCTGCGGTGGCGCATCGACGTTCAGGTAACCTTCTGCCGCGAGCCGCTGTACGAGGTCGTCGAGAAGCTTTGCGAGTTGTTCCTCGGAATCCTCGTCGCCGTCACCGCGCAGTGCTTCGAGGAGCTCAGGCGTGAACTGCCCGCTCTCGATGAGCGCATCGAGGATTGCCTGTTTCAGGGCCTCGAGTGAGCGGTCGGCTTCCTCGTTGTAGTCGCCCCACGGATCGTATTGAGGGCTCCCTGCAAAACCCGATTGAAGAAGGAAATCGGCAAGCTTTCCCAGCAGTGACTGGAGATCGATGGCATCGGCCATCTCCGGACTGAACTTCGAGTACGTGTGCGACCGCATATGTGAATAATACTCAAGCGCGCGGGAGTTGTATTTTCCCGTAGCCATGGCGCAGTCGATGAACCCGCTTCGCGTACTGATCGAGCACCGGAACTTCCGGTTGTTCTGGATCGGCCAGACACTGTCCCTGGTCGGGACCTGGATGCAGCAGGTGGGGCAGGGGTGGCTTGCGCTTCAGCTTTCGGACAGTGCGTTCATCGTAGGTCTGGTGAGTGCGGCAGGGTCACTGCCGGTGCTCATGTTTTCGCTTTACGCGGGCGTGTTTATCGACAGGATGGACAAGCTGCGTATTGTGACCGTTGCGCAGGTTCTTCTATCGATAGAGGCAGCGGTTTTGTGGTATGCGGTCTGGTCCGGCCGCATCAACATTCCGCTGCTTGTCGGGCTCGCGGGAATCAACGGGTTGATCAGCGCAGTGGAGATTCCTGCGCGTCAATCGTTGATCGTCGAGCTCGTGGGACGCGAGGATGTCGTCGACGCTGTCGCGCTCAATTCCGGCGGATTCAATCTCGCGCGGATCATCGGGCCGTCGATTGCCGCGGCTGTGATCGCAAGTGCAGGACTCGCGTGGTGTTTCGGCATCAACGCACTGAGCTACATCGCTGTGATCGGCTGTCTCGTCGCGATCAATCTGCCAAAGTTCGTTCGTGTGGAGGGACGAGGGTCGCCACTCAATGAATTCCGGGAGGGCATCGCGTACATCCGGTCGCGACGTGAAGTGCTTGGCCTCATTGGCGTGATAGCGATCTACTCGATTTTCGGATTTCAGTATCTCACGATGATGCCGGTGATCGCGCGGGATGTACTCCACACGAATGCCAGTGGATATGGGCTTCTGGTGACATTCGTCGGAATTGGTGCAGTGATTGGAGCGCTGACCCTCGCAGCGTTGAGTGCGCGTGTGCGCCGGGGACGACTGTTCATGTTCTCCGCTCTCACGTTCGCGGCGCTCAATCTTCTTTTCTCGATGGTGAATGATCGCGCAGTTGCATCGATTGTCCTGCTCTTTCTCGGTCTCACGATGCTGATCAACGGCGCGCTTGCGAACGGAATACTTCAAAGCGTCGTCCCCGACGAGCTGCGTGGCCGGGTGATGGCGGCATACGTCTTTGTCTATGTCGGCTTCACGCCAATCGGCTCGCTCCTTGTCGGTGCGCTCGCTGGCGCGACGAACGTTCAGTGGGCGATCGGGGCCGGGGCGTTGATGATGCTAGTGTATGCTTCGATTGCATTCTGGAAAGTTCCGGAGCTCCGGAGGGTCTAATCCCGAAGCAGCATCTGACGACCTAGCCACGGAGTCACGGAGCAACGGAGTCCCCACGGAGAACTGCTTTTTTTGTTTTTTTCTGCTGTTAGCAGGTAGCTGGTAGCAGGTAGCTGTTGCTGGAGTCAGGTAGCAGGCAGCAGGCAGCGTAGTTCCGTAGTTCCCCTAAAAACCTCCGTGGGTACTCCGTTGCTCCGTAACTCCGTGTCCAGGTCGTCAGATCCTTCCTCGGAGCGGAGCACCGAAATTGCCAATGATCCCACCCTATGCAAGCTGATCTCTCTCCCCGCCAGGTTCGCATCGTAATCGGCGGGTTGCTCCTCGTACTCCTCCTCGCTGCGCTCGACTCGACCATCGTCGCGACCGCGCTGCCAACAATCGTCGGCGAAATGGGCGGGCTGACCCACCTGTCGTGGGTCGTAACTGCCTATCTGCTCGCACAAACTGTCGTAACGCCGCTCTACGGAAAACTCGGAGACCTCTACGGCCGCAAGCGCGTCGTTCAAGTCGCGATCGTCATCTTTCTCGTCGGATCAGCCTTGTGCGGACTTTCCCGGAGCATGACCCAGCTCATCATCTTCCGGGCAATCCAGGGCCTCGGCGGCGGCGGGCTCATGGTGACAACTCAAGCCGTCATCGGTGACGTTGTTCCGGCACGCGATCGTGGGAGATATCAGGGGATCTTCGGCGCAGTATTCGGTCTCGCCAGCATCGCGGGTCCGCTCATCGGCGGATACTTCACGACCCATCTCTCATGGAGATGGATCTTCTACATCAACCTCCCGCTCGGCGTCATCGCAATCGCCGTGATTGCAGCAACTCTTCCAGGCATGAGCAAGCGCGTATCGCATGCGATCGACTACCTCGGCGCCGCCCTGCTCGCAACTTCCCTCAGCGGCACGATCGTCGTGACCGACCTGGGAGGAATGACTTATCCGTGGAGCTCACCGATCATCCTGAGCCTTATCGCAATAGTCATCATCGCGACTATCGCATTCATTCGGGTCGAGCAGAAAGCCGCCGAGCCCGTCTTACCGCTCCGGTTGTTCAGTAACAGGATTTTTGTGGTGTCGGTCCTTGTCGGATTGATCGTCGGATTCGCGCTGTTCGGATCCGTCACGTATCTGCCATTGTTTCTCCAGGTCGTGAAGGGAGACAGCCCGACGACATCAGGCCTGCGCATGATCCCCATGATGGGCGGCATGCTGGTGTCGTCGATAATCTCCGGTCAGCTCATCAGTCGTCGCGGGCGATACAAGTCGTTCCCGATTGTCGGTACAGCGGTGATGGTGATTGGATTGTTTCTCTTGTCGCGAGTTCGCGAAGAGACATCGATCACATCGACTTCGCTCGTGATGATGGTTCTGGGGCTCGGTCTTGGGATGGTGATGCAGGTTCTCGTGCTCGCAGCTCAGAACGCCGTGGACTACAAGGATCTTGGTGTCGCGACTTCAGGGGCGACGTTGTTCCGGTTGATCGGTGGATCGGTTGGCACTGCGGTGCTTGGAGCGATCTTCGCTTCGGATCTGCACGAGCGACTTGCTGCCACTTTGCCGTCGGGGAGTGGAGCAGGGGCAGAGGGGGCGAACGTGAGCCCCGGTGCAATTGCGCAGCTCCCCGAGGGTGTGCGCCATCTCTACACAGCCGGATTCACGGGGTCACTGAATACCGTTTTTCTCGTTGCGACTTTTATTGGATTCGCCGGTTTCGTGCTTGCGTGGATGCTCCCCGAGAAACCATTGCGCGACACGGTGGCAGCGCGGGCCGGTGCTGTGAATGAGGAGATCGGCGAGGTATTTCCGCGTCCGGGTGACGAGGAAGACTGTGCCGACGACGAGCGAATCGAGACTGAAAA
>DATEDH010000107.1:0-6209 GCA_035281765.1 Gemmatimonadaceae bacterium | reverse complement strand
TCAAATTGTTGACGAGATTCGTCAATCCAATCGAATCGATGTCGAACACCGCAGTTGCATTTGGATACGGCCCCATCTTGGGCGGATCGCCCGTGATGATGAGCATGTTGCGCAAACCGATCGCAGATGCGCCGAGCAGGTCTGACAGCATGCCGAGGAGGTTGCGGTCGCGGCAACAGTAGTGCGTGACTGTTTCGATGCCCACCTGCTGTTCGATCAGCAGGCTCGTGAGCAGCGCGCCCATTCTGCTTTGCGCGCGCGGTCCGTCAGGGACGTTGACCGCATCGACGCCCGCGTCTTTTAACGCCTTCGTATCGCGCAGCATCTTCGATGCGTCGACGCCTCGCGGCGGAACGATTTCGACCGACGTGACGAATTCTCCGCGGCTCAGCTTACCCGCGAACTTTGATCGTTCTCCAAACGGAATCGTCTCGACGGGCTCATCGTGCGGAACCTCGGGAGTATGCCCGTTTCCGTTGGGTGTTCGCTTTGGAACACGTGCCTGCCGTGGCGACAGGGGACGAATCCCTTCGACGATCGCAGCGATGTGCTCCGGCGTAGTTCCACAGCATCCGCCGACAACTTTCGCTCCCGCGCGAACAAGATGCGCAGCGTATGTCGCCATGTACTCGGGGCTTGCCATGTACATGCTGCGACCCTGCACCTCGCGCGGCATTCCCGCATTCGGCTGAGCGCTGAGCTTCTTGCGCGTGACTTTCGTCATCTTCTCGATTGCATCGAGAATGATCTGCGGTCCCACTGAGCAATTGAGTCCGATGATATCGGCGCCAAACGCATCGAGTGCTTTCGCGATGTCCGGTGCCGACGCTCCGTACGGCGTGAGACAGTCGGTACCGATTGTCATCTGCGCAACGACAGGCATCGGCGCATCGACCTCACGAGCCGCCCTTATCGCCTGCTCTATCTCGGCGAGATCGGCAAACGTCTCGAGGATGAAGAAGTCCGCGCCTCCATCCTTCAACCCTCTCATCTGCTCGGCGAAAATCTCGCGGGCTTCATCGAGAGAAGTCGGACCGTATGGCTCGAGTCTTACGCCGAGCGGGCCTACCGCTCCTGCGACGAGGACGTTGTCGCCTGCTTCTTCGCGCGCGAGTTGAGCCGCGGCCTTGTTGATTGCGTGCACCTGCGATTCGAGGCCGTAACCGGTGAGCTTCGTGCGGCTCGCGCCGAACGTGTTGGTCTCGATGACTTCGGCGCCTGCGTCGACATATGCGCGATGGACTTCGCGCACGAGATCCGGCGCGCGAAGATCGAGCTCATCGTAGTTCTGGTTGATGAACACGCCCTTTGAATAGAGCATGGTGCCCATCGCGCCATCGAACACGACGACCTGATTTGGATCGAGCAGATGTTGGAGCAGGTGCTTCCGGTCGGTCATCTGATGAGGTGTTGAATATCTTCGGTGCGAATCGCACCCGTATATGCGAGCTGCGGATGATCGGCGACCTTTGTCGCAAGAGCATCACGTCCTGGCTTCCGGCTTTTTGCATTCCATCTGGTGAACAGAGCGATGGTTGCGTATGCCATTCCCGGCAGGCCCCATCTTACACCGATACCGAGATAAGCGATAACGAAGGAGATCGCGCCCGCGAGCACGAAGCCGATGTAGTGTCGGCTCCACGTTATTGCGTCGTATGCCTCGACCGGGCGAAGCGATAGCGCTTCCCGAGTCTGCCATGCGCGACGATAGAGAAGCGCGAACAGTGTGAAGACCACCATCCAGCCGACCGCGTAGAGCATGAACAGCCCGGCAAGATTGCCGACGGTGCCGATGTCTACAGTCGCGCGCTCTGGTGAGAAGAGCGATGCGAACGATGCAGCAAGAAACTTGAGAGGATGAACGTAGAACAGAACAGTGAACAGCAATGCGCCGTTGAGCACGAGTGACAGCTTGTCGCTCAATGGAAAGCGGCGAAACAGCGTTGTATGAACGACCCAGATGAGAAACAGCGCGGCAAAGCTCAGCCCGAACGGGATGAAGCCATAAAGACTGTCGATAAGGCCGTCGTAAGTGCGGGGAGTTTCAAGACTGACCACGAGGAGCGTTGCAGCGAACGCGATCATCCCATCGCTGAATGCTTCGACCCGCGTAATGTCTCCTTCGCGTGGGGGAATCACGTGTCCGCCCGTGCCTCTGCAAGCGTTACTTCACCCTGAGATGCCCTTTCGAGCGCGGCGTTTTCACTCAGCGTCTCTGCGCCCTCTGGCTGTTTCTCTGTGCCCTCGCGCGGCGCGCCAGCGCCGGCCGCGCCCCGGACGGCGTAGTACTTCGCCTCGGGATGATGGATGATTATCGCTGCCGTCGACTGCTCGGGGAGAAGCTGGAACGATTCAGTGTAGTCCATGCCAAGCGCTTCCTTTGCCGGGAGGAGCTTGAATACTACAGCGTGATCGTCGAGGTCGGGACATGCCCCGTAGCCCCACGAGTATCGCTTGCCGCCGGTTGTTTTCTCGCCTTCGAATTTGTGCGCGCCTTCGATGCCGAGCTCGCTCTTGATCCGGCGATGCATCCATTCAGCGACTGCTTCCGCTGTTTCGACTGAAAGTCCATGTGAATAGAACGCTTCAGTGTATTCGTTGGCACCCTGAAGCTGCTCGAAATGTTTCGTTGCCTCTTCACCGACCGTGACGATCTGCAACGGAACAACATCGACTTTGTCCGAATCAGTCGCGCGGATGTAGTCGGCGAGACAAAGCCGCTCTCTTCCCACCATTCTGGGAAAGTGGAAGCGCGCGATCTCGCGCAGCGATCCACCATCGCTGGAATAAGCAGCTGGATCGTAGATGATTACATCGTTGCCGACAGATTGAGCAGGGAAGTATCCATACACAGCCTGCGGCTTGATCCAGCCACTCTGTTTTGCGTCGGCTTTAAGTCTATCGAGCACCGGCTCGAATTCTTCTTTCACAGTCTTCTGGTACTGCTCGCCGGATCCACGTGCGCCCCATTGCAGGCGATACAGCTCGTCCAGATCCAGCAGGTCGAACACCTCGTCGATGGGGATGTCGCGCAGCACGCGCGTACCCCAGAACGGCGGAGCCGGGACAGGATTGTCCGCTGCAACGTCACTTCGCTTTCCGGAGTCGTCGCCGCTGACCGTGTCCTTTCCGACTTGCGTCTTGAGGAAGATGTCGGCGCGCGCCGCTTCGAGATTCTTCGAGATGAAATCTTCGCGGATTGCGGGATCCTGGAGTTTGTCCATTGTCTCCAGTCCTTCGAATGCATCCTTGCAGTAGAAGACGCCCGAGTCATACTCGCGTTCTTCTTCAACGAACAACGCGCGGCGTCCAAACCGGCGATTGATTGCAGCGCCACCGATCAGCACCGGAATCTTCATCCCGCGCTTGTCGAGCTCCTTCACCGCGAGAGGCATCTGCTTGCTTGTCGATACAAGCAACGCCGACAGTCCAATCGCGTCAGCTTCGACTTCGGTTGCTTTCTCGAGAATTGTGTTGACCGGGACCTGTTTGCCGAGGTCGAAGACAGTGTAGCCGTTGTTCGACAGAATCGTGTTGACGAGCGACTTGCCGATGTCGTGCACGTCTCCGTACACGGTCGCGAGAACGACTTTGCCTTTCGTGTAGCCTTCAGCTTTCTCGAGGAACTGCTCGAGATGCTTCACGGCTTTCTTCATGACTTCAGCGGACTGAAGCACGAAGGGAAGAATCAGCTCGCCGGCGCCGAACTTGTCGCCGACTTCCTTCATCGCGGGAAGGAGAACTTCGTTCAGCACTCGCACCGGATTTTCTCTGACACCGGCGGAATCGAGAACGTCTTCGATGTTCTCCTTTTTCCGGTGGAGGATCATCCAGTGGATCTTTTGATCCGGGGTCATCCCTGCAGTCGGGTCCGCCTTCTCTGCTACCTCTGGTCCCTCTGTATCTCGTGCAGCCGTGAAATGTTCGATGTAGCGCTGAAGCGCGTCCGGCCTGTTGTTGAAGACGAGATCGTTGGCCAGCTCTCTCTCGACTTCGGAGATTTCAGCGTATGGAGTGATGTGCGCCGGATTTACAATCGCCGCATCGAGACCTGCCGCAACACAATGGTGCAGGAACACCGAGTTGAGAACAGCTCGAGCTTCAGGTGATAATCCGAAGCTGACGTTCGAGACGCCGAGGATTGTCGAGACGCCCGGGAGCTCGCGCTTGATGAGGCGAATGCCTTCGATCGTCTCCCTTCCGGAATCAATCCACTCAGGATCTCCGGTGGCGAGCGTGAACGTGAGGGCATCGTAAATGATGTCCTCGGGAGCCAGCCCGTACTCGTCCACTACTATAGTATAGATCTTCTTCGCGACCTCGAGCTTTCGCTCGCGGGTCTTGGCCATTCCGATCTCGTCGATCGTAAGTGCGATGACTGCCGCGCCGTGCTTCTTGACGAGAGGCACGACCGCGTCGATTCGCTTGCGGCCGTTCTCCATGTTGATGGAGTTGACGATACCGCGTCCGGGAATGTGCTCGAGCGCAGATTCAATGACGTTCGCTTCGGTCGAGTCGATTACGAGCGGCGTTTCCACCGACATCGAAAGCAGCTTCACGACTTTCGACATTTGCTCAGCTTCGTCGGCTCTTTCCGTCAGAGCAACGCAAACGTCGAGCACGTGCGCGCCGGAGTCCACCTGATCGCGAGCGACTTCGAGGATTCCCTCGTAATCGTCTGCGAGAAGAAGTCGTTTGACCTTTCTCGATCCCTGTGAGTTGACGCGCTCGCCGACAAGAAGTGGCGGCGGATCCTGATGGAGAGTGATTGCGCGCATTGCGCTGCTCACTCGCGGGACCTTGTGATGCTTTGATTTCGTTCCGTTGGCGCCAACTTCAGCCCGGGGGGCGACGGTGCCGAGCGCTTTTACAACCGCCTCGAGATGCGCCGGTGTAGTTCCACAGCATCCGCCGACGATGCGAACACCAAAATCCTTCACAAACTCAGCGAGCGCCTGAGCCATCGGCTCCGGCTCGAGCGGATACACCGCCTCGCCCACTCCCGTGTTCAACGGAAGCCCGGCATTCGGAATTACAGAGAGGGGAAGCGTCGCGTTCTCGGAGAGATACCGAACCGGCTCTCTCATGTGCTCCGGACCCGTCGAACAATTCAATCCAATGACATCGACACCAAGTGATTCAAGCGTCGTCATCGCGCTCGCGATGTCGGTGCCGAGCAGCATGCGACCACTCACATCGAGCGTGACCTGCGCCTGAAGCGGCACACGCCGGCCAATCTCGGCGAAAAGGCGCTCGATTCCCGCGACTGCGGCTTTGACCTCGAGAATGTCCTGCGACGTTTCGATCAACAGCACATCGACGTCGCCTTCTATAAGGTATTTGGCCTGCTCGTAGTAATTCCGCGCAAGCTCCTCGAACGTGATGTTCGACAGAGTCGGATCGGAGCTAGACGGAAGCATTCCCGTCGGGCCCATGCTTGCCGCAACGAAACGCGGTTTCTCAGGAGTGCTGTATTTATCTGCAGCCGCGCGCGCCAAGGTCGCTGCCGCGACGTTGATCTCGCGAACCTTGTCGCCCAGGCCCCATTCTTCGAGCCGGCGTGGCGTCGATTGAAAGGTGCAGGTCTCGACGACATCGCATCCAACAGCCAGAAACGACTCGTGGATCGACTGGATTACGTCGGGCCGTGTGAGGACGAGGTTGTCGTTGCACCCTTCGAGGGATTTTCCGCCGAAATCTTCCGGCGTGAGGTTGAACCGCTGGATGCTCGTGCCCATCGCGCCGTCATATACGAGGACGCGCTGGTCGAGAGCTGTGAGATATGGCGAATCGAATTTCTTACGGGTCATGCTCAAGCTTACCTATATGAAAAAAGCCCTGCGCGTAGGCGCCGGGCTGGCAGCGCTTTAGCGGTTATTTAACGTGGCCGCAAGTTGCCTTAAATCGCCACGAACTAGCTGTTATCACTATTACTATAGTGATTGCCCCGACACAACGGAAGATGCCCTCCAGGATTGCGTGGTATGGCTTCCTCACCCATCAGTCAGTATCGTTGTGACCGAACTGTCCGGTTTTACTGACAATCATCTCGACCGACTGGGAGCGAACCGTTGCGATCTATCACCATAGCGACTGCAATTATTCTGGCCGTTTCCCTCGGCTGCTCGGGCGATAACAAGACCAAGGCTCTCGAGGAGCAGCAACGGGATTCAGCCGAGCGACTCGGACTGATCAGAGACAAGGACAAT
>DATEDH010000106.1:0-2231 GCA_035281765.1 Gemmatimonadaceae bacterium | reverse complement strand
GAAATTCGCGACAATCATTCACCCCGGCGCGAGAATCTCACGCAAAGCTGTCGTCGCTGAAGGATCAGTGATCTTTCCCGGCGTGATTGTTGGAACCCGCACCACGATAGGCAGGCACGTCATCGCCAACCGCGGTGCAATGGTAGGGCATCACACGTCGATCGGAGATTTCTGCAGTCTCATGCCGGGTTCCAACATCGCGGGCGCGTGTGAAGTCGGCGAAGGAACCTACGTGGGCATGGGATCCCTTGTGCTCGATCACAAGAAGGTCGGCGCGCACTCGGTGATTGCTGCCGGGTCGGTCGTCACAAAGGACGTTCCTGCAAATGTGCAGGTGCAGGGCGTTCCCGCGAGAATCGTACGAACCGAGATCGAAGGCAGGTAAGTGAACAAGCTGATCATCAACCTCGCCCCGACAGGAATGGTTCCGACCACCACCGACAATTCGTCAGTGCCTGTCGACGTCGAGGCGATTTCAAGCGATGCCGCAGCATGTCGAAGTGCAGGCGCCTCGATGATTCACGTGCATGCACGCGACGAGAATCAGGCCCCCACATGGCGTTCCGAGGTTTACCGCGAGATCGTCCTTGCCGTTCGAGAGAAATCTCCGGATTTGATTGTCGTGGTTTCAACCAGCGGGAGAACGCACGGCGCGTTCGAGCAGCGATCCGACGTGCTGAACCTCGACGGCAAAGCCAAACCGGACATGGCATCCCTTACGCTCGGCTCACTCAACTTTCCGAAGCAGGCTTCGGTGAACGAGCCGTCGATGATTCGGCGTCTTGCCGACACGATGCGCGAGCGAGGGATCGTGCCGGAGCTCGAAGTGTTCGACTTCGGAATGCTCGACTACGCGAAGTATCTCATCGAACGCGGCGTCCTGCGCGAGCCATTCTATTTCAACCTGCTCCTCGGCTCACTTGGCACACTCAGCGCAACGCCTTTCAATCTTGCTTCGCTGGTAATGCAGTTACCGCAGGGCGCAACATGGGCTGCTGCGGGAATCGGACGATTTCAGTTCGCGATGAATTCTCTCGCCGTTGTCACGGGTGGGCACGTCCGCATAGGACTCGAGGACAATCTCTTCATGGATTCAGGAAAGAGCCGGCCCGCCAGCAACTGCGAGCTGGTAAAGCGCATCGCCAGACTTGCTCACGCGGCGGAAAGACCAATCGCAACGCCGCTGGAGGCGCGCGCAATCATAGGACTGCCGGAGCGAACACAGTAAATTCGATCTCATGGCTGACGCACCTTCGAGCGGTCGCAAGTTCAACGACGAAGAAGTCGCGCTCATTATCAAGCGCGCTGCTGAGCTTCAGCAGACCGAGCAGATCGCTCAGGATCCCGGAAACGCGATGTCGCTCTCGGAAGTCGAAGCAATTGCGAAAGAGGCGGGAATCGATCCCGCGCTCGTACGCCGCGCTGCCAACACTCTCGATCAGCCCGCGGAAAAGACTCGTCCATCGCCTTGGGTTGGAGCCCCGACACGACTTGTCTTCGAGCGAGTGGTCGACGGCGAAATATCGCCGGATGCATACGAGCCGATCGTCAATGAGATTCGCCGCACCTTCGGAGACAATGGAGTTCCCAGTGTACTCGGACGCACGCTTGCCTGGACTTCGACAGCGACCGGAGGCAGGCGAAATTCGCGGGGCCGTCAGATCGACGTCAGCGTGATGACGCGCGGCGGAGTGACGACCATTCGCGTGGAAGAGGAGCTTCGGAACATCGCCGGAGCATTGTTCGGTGGTCTTGTTGGCGGCGGAGGCGGCGGAACAACCGGAATCACGGTTGGCCTCGGCATGGGTGCATTTCATTCTGCTCCGCTTGCTGCAATGCTCTGGCTGGGTGTTGCCGGCGGGTTCTACGCTCTCGCGCGATTTCTGTTTGCGAATGTTTCGGAGAAACGGGAGAAACAGCTTCGCGACCTGACTGATCGTCTGCAGTCGCTCGTCGAGAGCTCAGCCTCTCAACCTTCGCCTCAGGTCGGCGCGAGCTCCGCGCGATCGCTGAGTGCGGGCATTGGGGGAACCAGCGAGGGAGGCTGATGCGGATTCCAGGTCGCCAGGGCTTCTTCGTCTGTCCACGGCTCGAGCTTCATTACTTCGAGTGCACTTCCAAGAGCGTTTGAAAGCTCGATCACAGACTGATACCGGTCTTCCGGTTTCTTCAGCAGGCACTTGAGAATCACAGCCTCGACTGCGTGCGGAATTTCCACGCGCGCGCGAAGT
>DATEDH010000105.1:0-3013 GCA_035281765.1 Gemmatimonadaceae bacterium | reverse complement strand
TCGAAGAAAAGGAAAGACAGAGCAAGTCGCAGATCGTCGTCACCGAGCTGCCGTACCAGGTGAACAAGGCCAAGCTGATCGTCGACATGGCGGAGCTGGTGAAGGAAGGAAAGCTCGAAGGCATCTCCGCCCTCCGCGATGAGAGCGACAAAGACGGCATGCGGATCGTCATCGAGCTGAAGCGCGATGCCATTCCACGAGTCGTGCTCAATCAGCTGTACAAGCACACAGTGATGCAGTCGACGTTCGGCGTCATCATGCTGGCACTCGTTCCGGATCGACAGACCGGACAGCTGGTGCCGAAGGTGATGCCGCTCAAGGACGTGCTGCAGCATTACATCGAGCATCGCCACGAAGTCGTGGTGCGCCGCACCCAATTCGAGCTGGATAAGGCGCTCGAGCGCGAGCACATCCTCGAGGGATTGAAGATCGCGGTCGACAACATCGACGCCGTGATCAAGCTCATTCGCGCCGCTCAGGATACTCCAACAGCAAGCACTCAGCTCCAAAAGCGATTCAAGCTCAGTGAGCGTCAGGCCGAGGCGATTCTCAACATGCGCCTCGCCAAGCTCACCGGCCTGGAAATCGAGAAGCTGGAAGCCGAGCTCAAGGAAGTGCGTGGATTCATCAAGGATATGAAGGACATCCTGGCGTCGAAGCCGCGCCGCATGAAGATCATTCGTGACGAACTATCCTCAGTCGCTGACAAG
Source organism: Gemmatimonadaceae bacterium (assembly GCA_035281765.1). GTDB lineage: Bacteria > Gemmatimonadota > Gemmatimonadetes > Gemmatimonadales > Gemmatimonadaceae > UBA4720. The sequence goes on along the minus strand of DATEDH010000105.1, from coordinate 2,303 downwards.
TACGGCGATGAGCGTCGCTCCGAGATCACCAGCGACGAAGGCGAGTTCACGATCGAGGATCTGATTGCCGAGGAGGATATGGTCATCACCATCTCCCACTCGGGTTACATCAAGCGGACCTCGGTATCGACCTATCGCAAGCAACGCCGCGGTGGGCGAGGCCTGAGCGGTCAGGGATTAAAGGACGAGGATTTCATCGAGCATCTCTTCATTGGCTCGACGCACGACTACATCCTGTGCTTCACGGAGGATGGGCGCTGCTTCTGGCTCAAGGTCTATGAGATTCCCCAGGCCGGACGCGCGTCCAAAGGCAAGCCGATCGTCAACCTGATCAACGTCTCACCTGATACGCAGATCAAGGCGATGGTGCCGGTGCGGGAATTCTCTGAGACTCAATTCCTCTTGTTCTGCACGCGCAACGGCACGGTGAAAAAGACCGCGCTGTCAGAGTACTCCAACGTGCGCGCGACGGGAATTAAGGCAATCAAGATCGAGCAGGGTGACGAGCTGATCGACGTGCAAGTGACGAGCGGCTCGAACGACATCGTGCTCGCTACTCGACATGGTCTGTCCGTCCGATTCCATGAGCAGGATGTTCGTGAGATGGGGCGCGATACCACCGGTGTCAAAGGTGTCGAGCTCCGCGATGATGATTCCGTGATCGGAATGGTCGTCGTCAAGCGCGATGCCACGCTGCTCGTGGTCACGGAAAACGGCCTCGGGAAGTGCTCGAACATCGGCGATTATCGGGTCCAGAAACGCGGTGGAAAAGGCATCATCACCGTCAATAGAACCGAGAAAACAGGTGATGTCGTTGCGCTGATGGAAGTTCTGCCCTCCGACGAAATCATGATCATCACAAAACATGGAGCGATCATCCGTAGTTCGGTCTCTCAGGTCAGGGTGACAGGGCGTATCGCGCAGGGGGTCAAGCTCGTCAATCTCGACGAAGGCGATCTCGTTACCGCTGTTGCGCGCGTCGTGTCCGAGGATGAGGACGGGGAAGGCGGAGAGAACGGATCCCCAGCCGCGGCCGGCGACACCGAGCAGGTCGAGGCTCTCACCGACGAATGAAGACTAAAAGCCCAGTCGTGAACAAACACCTCGAAGAGATTCAGGAGTTGCGCGCGGCTCTGCGTAAAGCGGAAGCCGAGCTTCAGCGTCTGCTCGATGAGGCCGCGGCCCGTGGCGCGCTAGTCGACATTCTGCACGACGTGATGGGCTCGCTGTCCATGGGCGAGTTGTTCCACATGCTCGCCCGCCGACTGGCACGCGCGCTCAACCTCAGTCATTCATCGGTGATCTTCGCCAAGTGCGGCGACAAGATGGGCACCGTTGCGTCCGCGCACGAAGATCCGCAGCTGGAAAATCTGCAGGTCGAGCTGGACAAGTACCCGGAGATCGAGGCTGCGCTGGCGAGTGAGCAGCCGGTGTTGATCACCGACATCTGGCACTCCGACTCTTACCGGCATTTGCGCGAGGCGTGGGAAAAGGACGGCAGCGTAATTTCCGTCCGCTCGATCATCGCGCTGCCATTCCGTCTGGATCTCGATCGCACCGGTGTGTTTCTGTTGCGCCGCACCGCCGAGAAACCGTCACTCAACGAGGCTGACGTCGAATTCGCGGAGACGGTCGTGAAGAGCGCGATGAACGCGATGCGTCGGGCGCACATGGTTGAAGTGACCCAGGCAGACAACCTGCGTCTCGAGGCGCTGGCGCGCACCGACCCGTTGACGCAGCTGCTCAATCGTCGGGCGCTACTGCAGCAGCTGGCGACTGAAGTCGAGCGCACGCGTCGATACAATGCGCCGCTCAGCATTCTGATGATCGACGTCGACGAGTTCAAGGACGTGAACGACACTCACGGGCACCTCGCCGGTGATCAGGTGCTGGTGGAAGTTGCGCTACTGCTGGCGCGTACTGCGCGCAGCGTCGATTCGGTCGCGCGTTACGGTGGCGATGAGTTCGTGATTGCGGTTCCGGAGACGGGCGAAGCCGGCGCGATTGCATTCGCGGAGAGATTGAGGGACAAGATTCAGGGGCACGCTTTCGACATCGGTAAGGGCGAGCCACTCAGGCTCACGGTCAGCATCGGTGTCGCCGACTTCCCTGAAGCAAAGGTCGAGACTGCGGAAGATTTGCTCGACTGCGCGGATCAGGCTCTGTACCGGGCGAAGGCCGGCGGGCGAAACCTCGTTTGCGTCTGAGCGGCTCGCGGTTCCTCTGCATCGTTAACTGAAGGTTGGCAGTCGGCAGCGAAGCATAGACGAGAGTTTGCAGTTATCATACACGCGTCTGGAGTT
>DATEDH010000104.1:0-7199 GCA_035281765.1 Gemmatimonadaceae bacterium | reverse complement strand
CGAGCTCCGACAGCGCGAAGCCGAGGTCAGCGCTTGCGGGTGCCTGGGCCTCAGCCAGCCGCACTGCCTCGCTGAGAATCGCAATCGACCGATCGTAATCTCCCTTGTTATAGAGAATCGTTCCGGCGGAGACGCTCGCCTTCCAGACACGCGGGTCGTTGAGCGGGAGGTGGCGCTTCATCATCGCAAGACCGCGGGTGACAAGTGCGTCTGCAGAATCATATTCTGCCTGCGCATCCATTAGCTTGCCAATCGACAGCAGCGACTGCGCGACTTCGGCATTATCGCTCCCATAAAGCCGCGTCTTCTGAGCGAGAGATTTGCGCAGCAGCGTATCGGCCCGCTCGAATTTCCCGAGCTTCACGTACAGCTCGCCAAGTGTCTGGTAGAGCTGTGCCTGTGTCGCAGGCTCGCGGTCGAGTGCCTGCGCTTCCTGCACACCGCGGTCGATGAGCGTTACAACCCTGAGACTATCGGCAGGTCCTGCTTCTTCGTCACCGCCCTGAAGAAGATTCAGGGTGAACCCCTGCATTCGCTCCGCACGCTCGGTTTGCGCGATCGCAACATTGCGCGCATTGGTGAGTCGAATCGTGTAGAACACTACGAGCGCAACGACCGCTGCGAGCGCGATTGATGCTGCAACAATAGAACGACGATGTCGCGAAACGAACTTGCCCAATCGATAGCCGGCGCTGTCACCGCGCGCATCGAGAGGCTGGTTTGACAGAAGACGCTCGACGTCCTGATTGAGGGCGTAGACCGTCGGATAACGCCGCGCGACGTCCTTGTGCATTGCGGTCAGGATCAGCACGTCGATGTCCGCCCACTCACCCTTGCTTGCGTCCGAGACGGTGTCGCCGCCTCCAATGGTCCCCATTCGACGCGCTGCAGCAGCGGGTCGCTCCACCTCCCGCTCGAGAATGATTCTTTCGGCTTCAGCTGGAGCTTTTCCTCCGAGGTCGAACGGAAGCCTGCCGACGATCAGCTGGTAAAGCACAACTCCGAGCGAATAGACGTCAGTGCCAGTCCCTATGGGATCTCCGCGAATCTGCTCGGGCGATGCGTATGCCGGAGTCATCATTCGGATCGCTGTCCGCGTCTGCTCGGCAGGCATGTCGAGCGCATCGAGATGCTTGCTGATGCCAAAATCGAGAAGCTTTACGCTGCCGTCAGCTCGCACAAGAATGTTCGACGGCTTGAGATCGCGATGCACGACAAGATTGCCGTGCGCGAATTGCACGGCTTCGCATATCTGCCGGAATAAACCAAGGCGCTCGCGAAGACTGCTCTTGCTGGCACGACAGTAATCGGTGATGGGAGTTCCTTCCACATACTCCATCACGAACCACGGAGTCCCGTCAGCGAGAGTACCTGAATCGTACAGTCGTGCGATCGATGGATGCTCGAGCTGCGCGAGTGTTCTCTGCTCCGCCGCAAAGCGTTCGCGCCTGGCAGGCGACAGCCACGCATCACGGAGAATCTTTACGGCTGCTCGCGTGCCGAGATCTTCGCGCTCGGCCAGGTAGACAACACCCATTCCGCCTTCGCCAAGCACGCCGGTTACGCGATATGCGCCGAAGTGTTGCTGCGGCAGGTTGGTCTCGCCGCTCGTGTTGATCACCGCTTCGGCGATCGCTGACACAGGTCGATCGAGCGGAGAGTCTCGTTCATCGGCTTCGATCATTGCGAGTACTTTCGCAACGAGCTCAGCGTCTGTTCCGCAGTGTGTTTCCACAAATGCCTGACGATCTTCGCGCGGGAGCTCGACCGCGCCATGAAAGATTTCCTGAATCCTTTCCCAGCGGTCGTTGTGCATGGTTGTCAGGTCGATTGAAGCTCGACTGAAAGCCACGCCTTCGCTGCCCGCCAGTCTCTCAGGACAGTTGCTTCGGAGATTCCGAGCAGCTCGGCGGTCTCTCTTACATCGAGCCCGCCGAAGAACCGCGCCTCGATCATCGATGCCTGCCGCGGATTGATTCGCGCGAGCTCGAGGAGCGCATCGTCCATCGCAATGACATCACCGGCCGCAGCGACGCTTTGCTCGACGCCATCGTCGAATGTGACCTGCAGCAGATCGCCGCCGTGACGGAGCGCGGTTTTCTTTCGCGCGGCATCGACGAGTATCTGTCGCATTGCGCGGGCTGCAATGCGCTTGAAATGAAGGTGGGATGTAAACCCCGCTGGGGGCGTTTTCGAAAGCTTGAGCCAAGCTTCGTTCACTAGCGTAGTTGGCGAAAGCGTCGCGCCCGAATCGTACTTCCGCACTGACGACGCAAGCCGCCGCAGCTCCTCGTAGGCAGCGCTGAAAAGGTGATCGAGCGTCGCCTGGTCGATGCCGTTAAAGACGGGATCGGCGGTCTGTTCAGTTGTGAGCTGCGCGGTTCGTGAGGCCATGACGGTTTCTCCGCCGGTTCTGCGCATAGCGATGTGAGGCGGAGGACATGCGACCTGTCCCTCCGCGCTACCAATCGCCCGGGCGATAACTGTACGGCCGTTTACCTCGGGCTGCAACCGATTCTGCATTCACCCGCCGCCCGAGCCGCTCAACAGACCCCCAGGAGGTTCGCGATGTTTCGAGGACAGAGATTGGTAACACGGCGACGGCTATCGAACCTCGTCATGCCAGCTGGAATTGCTGTGTTAATGACGGCGATTGCTTGCCAGGAAGTGCCAACTTCAGCGTTGTCCGAGAAAGTGGTTCCGATATTCGTTGGTCCGCGTGCCACAGTTTTGCCGGGCGAGATTGCAGTCTATACGGATCGAACCCAATGGGAGTCCGCAGTGACGGCAGCGGGCGCAACGGCAACCTATTACGACTTCACGGGACTTGCGCTCGGTAGAATTGCTGAGCGGAGCGTTGACTACGGGCCGTTCCGCATCGCTGTGGATCACCTGTCTGCGACTTCAAGCAGCAACCCCGGCATCGACAGCCTCCCGGCAACTTCATGCTCGCTCGAGCCGGCGGGCGTGACCTGCAATCGCTTCATCTTCAACATGGCCGACCCAACATCGACCCTGGATATCCCCAAGCTCGATTCGCTCGTTTCCCCGCAGCCGCTGATTGCCTGGGGAGCATTTTTTTCACAGACGGGAACGTCCGGTGGCGGAAGCACGACCCTGATCGGCGCAACATCAGTCAGCTTTGGGTCAGCGACTTTCAACCTTCCCGAGTCGCTCGCGAGCAACGGCAGCGGGTTCCTTGGCTTCATTCTTGGAACTCCGACTAATACCATGGTCTTTAGTTTCGTAAAGTCCGGCTCTCTCCAGAACGACATCATCGAAGTCTACAAGCCCGCCTATGCGGTTGCGCCCGTCGCGCCGCCACCCTCTGACGCTGACGAGATGATCGCCGATCTCAAAACGTATGTCGCCGCCGCAAGCATGCCGAAAGGAAATGCTCAGAGCATCAACTCGAAGCTCGACCTGGCGCTGAATGCACTCGACGCAAGCCAGACAAGCGTTGCATGCAGCTACCTCCAGGACGCAATCAACTACACTCGTGCGCAGTCGGGAAAGAAAATCGCTGCCTCGACTGCGAGCGGCATCATTTCGCAAGTCACCGCAATTCGTGCCGAGATCGGCTGCTGACCAGGGAACGGAGCGTTTCGTCTCGGCGAAACGCTCCGTTCGCCCACTATCCGCGAGGTTTCGTGAGATGATCTGCTGCCCGAAATGCGCATCGAGCGAAGGACAGAGCATCGAGGCACTCTATAAAACCCCTGAGGAAGAAAGACCTGCAATAGCAGCGCACCTGTCGCGACAATCAGAGCCGCCTGAAGCAAGGCATCCCCGGTTGTGGCTCGCTCTGACAATCGTTTTCACAGTGATGTCCATCACCACATTTGGAGGGACGCGGGAAACCGCAGCACTGATGCTGTGTGGCGTTCTTTCCGCAGCGATGGCCCGCGAAGCATTGACTTACAATCGCCTGTACCTGCCGCGGCTTCTCGAATACTGGCATCGCTCATTTATCTGCACTCGATGCGGAGAAGTATTCGTTCCGGTCTGACATCGGCCTGATCTGCAAACAGATGCATTTACCTTGACGCGATAACTCTACGCTGTAGCGTCATCCTCGACAGGCTCCGCGCAGTTGCTCCTCCCCAAGTGCCACACCCACCCGAGCACCGGAGGTCGCCGTGAGATGCATCGCTTCACGCTGGATCGCCACAGCAGCAATAACACTGGCTTTTCCCACCGCTACAGCATTTCCGCAAGGCGTCACGACATCCGCACTGACAGGAACAGTGACGAGCGCCGACGGCGAGCCCATCACGAGTGCGAGTGTCCTGGCAGTGCATCTGCCGAGCGGCACTCAGTATCGCGCGGCGGTGACGTCCTCGGGACGCTATAACCTGCCCAATCTGCGGGTCGGCGGGCCGTACAGGATCACGGCGACATCGATCGGATACGAGCCGCGATCGGAAAACGACATCACGCTCGCACTCGGCCAATCGTCACGCGTCGACTTCCGTTTGAATCGTGCCGCAGTGACTCTGCAGGGAGTCACCGTAACGGCGGAAAAAGATGCGCTTCTCAACGCAGGGAGAACCGGCGCCGCGATGACGGTTACGCAGCTGAAAGTCGCAACTACGCCATCGATCAAGCGCAGCACACGCGACCTAACGCGTCTCGATCCGCGGAGCGACGGAAACATGAGCTTCGGGGGACGCAACTGGCTCTACAACAACATTTCAGTCGACGGCTCATACTTCAACAATCCCTTCGGTCTCGACGATCCAGCTCCGGGTGGCCAGGCCAACGCCGAGCCGGTGCCATACGATGCGGTCGCCGAGCTCCAGGTTTCGATTGCGCCGTTCGATGTTCGCGAAGGCGGGTTTACCGGCGCGAACATCAACACTGTAACAAAGAGCGGGACGAATGAGTTCCGCGGCTCCGTATACTCTTTCGCGCGCAACGACGCTCTCGAAGGAAACAAGGTCAGCGGAAGCAAGGTCGTTGCGAACCCCGATCTCAGCTACAACCAGACTGGACTATCACTGAGCGGACCGCTCGTGCGTGACAAGCTCTTCTTCTATATCAACGGCGAGATCGAGCGAACCAAATATCCCGGCTCTGATTTCGTGGCAGCGAGCAGTGGCTCGAGCGGACTCGGTGTATCGCGCGTATCAGCGAGCGTCATGGACCAGATCCGGCAGCGCATGATCGACGCATATCAATACGATCCCGGTCCGTATCAGGGTTACTTCTATCATACCGATAACAACAAGCTGATCGCGAAGCTGGACTGGAATATTCGCACTGATCAGACGCTCACTCTCCGATACAACTATCTCGACGCCAAGCGCGATCAGGGCCCTCACCCGTTCGTGCTGAGCTATGCGAATACGGGGCGCGGGCCAAACGCAACGAGTCTTCCGTTCTACAACTCAGGTTACGCGATCAACAACGACCTTCATTCGATTGCCCTCGAGCACAACGGCAGATGGACTCAGTTCGCCAACAGGTTCTTCGCAAGCTACAACAGATTCAGAGATTTCCGTGAGCCGTTCAGTGAGGACTTTCCGACAATCGACATCGGTGAGGCGGGCGTAACGTACACGACTCTTGGTCACGAGCCGTTCTCGATTCACAACATCCTCGACCAGGACGTGCTTCAGTTCACTGACAACCTCAGCTACTTCCGCGGGAAGCACACTTTTACGCTCGGCAGCAATTTCGAGTCGTTCGACTTCTTCAATTCATTCAACATCTTCCGTCACGGAGTGTTCTTCCTGCCGGAGTCGATTCCGATCGGGAGCACGTTTGGATCACTCCAGGAATTCTTCGACTCTACTGCAGCAGGACCGCGCCAGAAGAATTTCCGATCGATGATCGGGGGCGGCCCCTTCAAGGGTGAGCTGATTCACGTTGGGCAGCTTTCCTTCTACGGACAGGACGAGCTGCTCGCGACTGATCGCCTGAAGCTGACATACGGGCTCCGTGTCGACATGCCGATGTACTTCACCGATCCGGTCGACAACCCGTTCTCGCGCGGATTATCTGCGCTCGATGAGAATCGGCAGCCCGAAACGGTAGATCAGAGCAAGCTCCCCGGAGTAAAGCTCATGTTCTCACCACGCGTCGGCTTCAACTGGAATGCCGCAGGTGAAAGATCGACTCAGGTGCGCGGTGGAACAGGAGTCTTCACCGGTCGCGTTCCTTTTGTGTGGGTCGGCAACGTCATCTCGAATCCGGGCGCGAATCCCAATCTTGCCGCGCCCAATCCGCCGATTGAAACGAGAAAGGGATCGGTGCTCGCGCCGTCATTCGATTTGAACGCGATGACCGATGACTTCAAGTGGCCGCAGGTGTGGACCACTGACCTTGCGGTCGATCGCCAGCTGCCATGGGGAATGCTCGGCACGCTCGAGATGATTTATTCGAAGGACCTCACCGCGATCTACGTTCGCAACGCAGATCTCATTGCGCCGGTGAGAACACTGCCCGACGGAAGGCCATTCTACGGAGGATTCGGCGCGAACGAGCTGAACCCTGACGGCGGGGCTGGCATTTATGTCATCGACAACACCGACAAGGGTTACAACTTCAACACTACAGCGCAGCTGAGAAAAACTTTCTCGCGCTACATCGATGCGTCGCTTGGCTATACGTTCGGCATTGCGAAGAACACGCTCAAGTCAACGGAAATCGCGAGCGTTCTCTGGCAGAACCAGCCCGTGAAGGGTGATCCAAACAAGCCCGAGCTGAGCTGGTCCGAATTCGGCCAGAGACACCGCATTGTCGGCACCGCATCGTATTCCCGAAACTGGTCATCGACCTACAAGACTCAGATCGGGATGTTCCTCGAAGTCGCTGAAGGAAATCGCTTCGCCGGCGCCGGAGGTAATCGTTACTCGTTCATTTATTCGGGTGACGTCAACGGCGATGGCTACGGCGGAAATGATCTCATCTACATTCCGCGTGACCAGAGTGACATTCAGCTCGACCCAATGGGAACGGTTACGGCGCAGGAACAGTGGAATCGGCTCAACGCTTTTATCGAGCAGGACTCCTACCTGAAAAAGCATCGCGGTGAGATCGCTGACCGTTTCGGCGCTGTGAATCCCTGGTACAGTGACATCGACCTGCGGATTCTCCAGGACATCGGATTGAACCGCGGTTCCACGCGCCACACGTTCCAGATCACTCTCGACGTGCTCAACGTCGCGAACCTGATCAACTCTGACTGGGGGGTG
>DATEDH010000103.1:0-11829 GCA_035281765.1 Gemmatimonadaceae bacterium | reverse complement strand
ACATCGCTGCGATCGTCGAAGGGATTCGTCCCCTGTCGCCACGGCAGGCACGTGTTCCAAAGCGAACACCCAACGGAAACGGGCATACTCCCGAGGTTCCGCACGATGAGCCCGTCGAGACGATTCCATTTGGAGAGCGATCAAAGTTCGCGGGCAAGCTGAGCCGCGGAGAGTTCGTCACGTCGGTGGAAATCGTTCCGCCGCGAGGCGTCGACGCGTCGAAGATGCTGCGCGATACGAAGGCTTTAAAGGACGCCGGGGTCGATGCGGTCAACGTCCCCGACGGACCGCGCGCGCAAAGCAGAATGGGCGCGCTGCTCACGAGTCTGCTGATCGAACAGCAGGTGGGCATCGAGACAGTAACGCACTACTGCTGCCGCGACCGAAACCTACTCGGCATGCTGTCCGACCTGCTCGGCGCATCTGCAATCGGTTTGCGCAACATGCTCATCATCACCGGCGATCCGCCCAAGATGGGGCCGTATCCAAACGCGACTGCGGTGTTCGACATCGATTCGATTGGATTGACGAATCTCGTCAACAACTTGAATCGCGGTCTCGACCCAGGCGGCAACTCGATCGGCACACCGACGGCATTCGCAATCGGTGTGGGCGTGAACCCTGGTGCGATCGATGTAGAGAACGAGCTCAGCCGGTTTGGATGGAAGGTTGACGCGGGTGCTGAGTATGCGATTACTCAGCCGGTGTTCGATGTGGAGCAGCTCGAGAGTTTCCTCGCAAAGCTCGGCGGGAAGCGTATTCCGATAATCGCGGGCATCTGGCCACTTGTATCACTTCGTAATGCGGAATTTCTCGCGAACGAAGTGCCCGGCGTAACCGTGCCGCCTCATATCATAGAGCGCATGCGCCGCGCCAATGACAAATCGAAGGAGCATGGAGTGAAGGAAGGAATCGCAATCGCCCGAGAGATGCTCGAGCGAGTGCGTCCGTCCGTGCAGGGCGTGCAGGTGTCCGCGCCTTTCGGCAAAGTCGAGCTCGCACTCGAGGTTTTCAAGGAGACGCTGGTCGCGGCTCAGGCGTAAGCTCCGGCATTAAAGAGCTCGACTGCTACCGACATAACCGGACAGCCAGCCGATCACGCGCACCCAGCCTTCGCTGTGCGACGAAGCCATCTCGCTGCGTCCCTCGAATCCGCTGTGAATCACAGTAAGCCTTGATCCGGTTGTAGTTGGCTCGATCTCATAACGAACTCGCGACACGGCGAAGTTGTCCCAGCTCGGCGACCACGTAAACTCGAGAACGCGCGGCGGATCGACGGCGATGTATTCACCACCTACTGTCTGCGGCTCCGGCGTGCGCGGATCGGTCATCTCCTGCCCTTCTGGCTGAGCGATATATGACTTCCATTTGCCGCCGGGGCGAAGATCGCTTTCCCACTTCGCGATGCGATAAACGCCTTCCTGTCCCCACCATTTGGGGACTTCGTTCGGGTCGGTAAGTGCGCGAAAGACCCGCTCGGGAGTCGCCTTGATCTCTGCAACTACGCGGACAATTCCCTTCTCGGTATCGGCTGTCGCGTGGATTCCCGATGGCGACTCATGAGCTGTCGTTGTCATGCTACTCCTCCGGTGATTGTTCGAGATGCTGCTTGAGACTTGCGATGTTGTTCTGCCAGAACTCGCGGTACTGTTCTGCCCACTTCGCAACTTCCTGGATTCGTTGCGGCTCGAGCTCATAAAAGCGCTGTCGCCCATCCTTTTTCTCGCGGACGAGCCGGGCGGTTCGCAGAACCCGGAGATGTTTTGAAATCGCCGGCCGCGATACGCGAAACCCCGATGCCAGCTCGTTTACCGGCGACGGCCCGCGGCGCAATCGATCGAGGATCGCCCGTCGAGTAGGGTCGGCGACCGCATTGAAGACGTCCGAATTCGAAGCTGACCTCGACATGGGACTAATAAGTAACCAATTGGTTACCTATTGGCAAGGTCTCGTTTCTTTGGAGCGTCTGGAATACATACTCCACTTTCCGCGACTCACTCCGCCGCCCATCTTCAGTAGCTATGAAAGCGATTCTGATCGTAGATCACGGCTCGCGTAAGAGCGAGGCGAACAACATGCTCATCTGCATGGCCAACCTCGTACAGAGTATGGCCGGCAAGGATGTCATCGTCCGGCACGCGCACATGGAGCTGGCCGAGCCCTCCATCGAGGCCGGCTTTGCCAACTGCGTCAAAAGCGGTGCGACTGATGTCACCGTTTTTCCCTATATGCTCTCACCGGGAAAGCATTCCACTGACGACATTCCGCGCATGGTAGCTGAAGCAGCCAAGGCACATCCCGGCGTGCGCCACTCGGTCACTCCCGCATTTGGAGTTCACGAAAAACTGGGCGAGCTCATCCTTCATCGCTCCGGCATCCCGATCGCGAGCAAATGGTCGGACGCTGACGCCGAGCGATGCTGGGATCCCGCGAGGTCGCGAACGCTGTGCGGCGATGCGTGCCGCGCACAACAGGCTGACATCACCGGATTTTTTCAGCTCCCTACCGTTAAACGTTCCAAGTAGACGATACCTATTTATATGAGTACAGAAACGGAGACGCGTCCCGCGCTCACGATTCTCACCGAAGAAGAGGAGATGTTCCGCGATGCCGTCGCGGGTTTTGCAGAGGAAGAAGTCCGCCCTCGCGTGATGGAAATGGAGAACGCCGCGAAGATCGCCGACGATCTCATTCCGAAATACTTCGAGCTCGGATTGATGGGCATCGAAGTGCCCGAACAGTACGGCGGCGCCGGCGGATCACTCTTCATGGTGACGCTCGCCGTAGAAGAGATCAGCAAAGTCGACGCGTCGGCTGCAATCCTCTGTGACGTCCAGAACACGCTCGTCAATTATCCGATCACTCGCTACGGAAGCGATGATCAAAAAGCGAAATATCTTCCGCGACTGACGTCAAATACTGTCGGCGCTTACGCACTTTCAGAATCGGGTTCGGGGTCAGACGCCTTCGGGCTTGCAGCGCGTGCAGAACAGAAAGGCGACAAGTGGATTCTCAACGGCCAGAAGCTGTGGATCACTAACGGCTACGAGGCCGGAATCTTCGTGATCTTCGCCAACGCAAATCCGTCGGCAGGCTACAAGGGCATCACCGCATTCATCGTCGAGCGCGACTTTCCCGGGTTCTCAGTCGGCAAGAAGGAAAACAAGCTTGGCATTCGCGCATCGAGCACTGTCGAGCTGCTGCTCGACAACTGCGAGGTCCCCGCTGAAAACGTGCTTGGACCTGTTGGACAGGGATACAAGATTGCGATCGAGACTCTGAATGAGGGCCGCATCGGCATTGGTGCGCAGATGATCGGAGTTGCGCAGGGCGCGCTAAGCGCGGCAATCTCCTATCTCAACGAGCGCAAGCAGTTCGGCAAATCACTATCCGAGTTTCAGGGTATTCAATTCCAGGTGGCGCAGGCCGCAACTGATCTCGAAGCGGCGCGACTCATGGTGTACAACGCTTCGCGTCTCAAGGATTCGGGACGCGACATTGCACGCGAAGGCGCGATGGCAAAGCTGTTTGCGTCGCAGGTGTGCGAGCGAGTCACGTCACTTTGCGTCGAGCTCTTTGGCGGATATGGCTACACCAAGGATTATCCGGTGGAGAAGTACTATCGCGATGCCAAGATCGGCGCGATCTACGAAGGAACCTCGAACATGCAGCTTCAAACCATCGCTAAGGCAGTACTTCGGGGATAAGGAAGTTTTTGTAACTGCTGCTACCTGCTGTCTGTCGTCTGCTACCTGCTTGAGCTATCTGCTACCTGCTGCCGGCAAAACGCAAGCCTTGCAGGTAGCAGGCAGCAGGTAGCTCAAGCAGGTAGCAGACGACAGACAGCAGGCAGCAACCATCAACAACACCTCTCATGAAATTTTCAAAAGCCCTTTGTGCGCTACTCCTCTTATCGACTCCACTAACGGCTCAGATCCCCGACAGCGAGTACGCGGCACGACGATCAGCCCTCGCTCAAAAAGTCGGCAACGGAGTTGTCATCGCACTCGGCTCGCCTGAACCGGAAGAAGATTTTCTCTCGTTCAACCAGAATTCCAACTTTCGTTACCTGACGAACTTCAACGAGCCGAATGCTGCGCTCGTGATGGTCGTGAAGAACGGAGCGATTGCCGGCTCTCCCCTGCTCTTCGTCGAGCCAAGCGATCCCGCGCGCGAAGTGTGGACCGGCCACCGCCTTGGGATTCCAGCAGTGCGCACGACACTCGGCATGGAAGGCCGCGACTTCGCAACGCTCAGGAATGTCGTCGATTCGGTAATGACAGCGAGCGGCGCCACCGTGTTGTATGCAGTCGGCAATTTCGGAGAGGAAGGCAGGCTCACGCGCGACGATCAGATCATCAGGTCGTTTGCGTCAGGCGGCACGGCATTCAAACCTGCCAACAACGAAGTTGCAAATCTTCGCCGGGTGAAGACGGCAGCAGAGCTCGATTTCATTCGGCGCGCCGTGAACATCAGCGTCACCGCGCAGCGGGAAGCAATGCGCTACATCGAGCCCGGCATGAACGAGTTCGAGGTCCAGGCGCTCATCGAATACACATTCCGCCGCAATGGCGCTGATCGTCCGTCGTTCTCGACGATCGTTGGATCGGGACCGAATTCCACCACGCTGCATTACAACGCCGACGACCGCTTCATCGAACCGAACGATGTGATCGTGATGGACATCGGCGCGTCGTACCGCGGATATGCAGCAGATGTAACGCGCACAGTCCCGTCTTCAGGCACGTTCTCGCCTGCCCAGCGCGATATCTATCTCGCAGTTCGCGCGGCACAGAAAGCTGGTGAAGACGCCGCCAAGGTGAATGGGCCTGCCGGCGCGCTTAGCGCTGCTGCAAACGCGTCACTCGATTCGTCGCTGACGCGGCTTGGTCTTATCGAAGGTGTGGGAGCCAGTTACGACTGCGGTGATCGCCAGTGCACGCAGCGCTCACTGTATTACATGCACGGCCTCGGCCACGGCATTGGACTCGACGTGCACGACCCGGGCGCAGCGACTGGCGGCAACGCTCCACTCGTTCCTGGCAGCGCATTCACTATCGAGCCCGGCATTTACGTTCGCGGCAATCTCCTCGACATCATTCCGAACACGCCGAAAAATCAGGCAATGATCGCGAAGATTCGTCCCGCCGTTCAGAAGTACGCCAACATCGGCGTTAGAATTGAAGACGATTACATCGTCACGCCGACTGCAGTCGAATGGATCTCGCGCGCGCCGCGCGAGCTCAACGAAGTCGAAGCACTCATGAAGGAGAAGTGGAACGGACCATCACCACGCGACCCGGCTACTGTTGAAGCGTACCGTTCAACAGGCCGTCGCGTACCCTGACAGCTTTCGGTGATGCGTTCGTCACTTCTATAAGACGTCTCGTCTCAGTCGTATTGAATCGCACGGGGGCATTCAGCGTAATTCGCTGAGTGCCCCTTCTGATTTCAATCGGAATGGTACCGCCCGGCGCCATGCCACTGAATTTCTGGCTGAACTTTTCGTCAAACGCCGGATCATTCACATCGAGACCGCCGACCTTGAGCAGATAATCGCCGAGCTTGACGCCGGCTGTGGCACCTGGTCCCGCAACCACTACCTGCATCACGCGTTGCCCATCGTCATCGGCAGATACGGATATCCCGAGCGAGGGCTTAACCGTTCGCTCGACGAACAATCTCAGGCCGGCCAGGGGAAGAACGCTGTCATACGGGAACTGCTCACGCCCGTCGATGTAACGTCGCTCGAATTCCGCGAATGACTTTCCGCCTGCCGCGCGCGACACGGCTGACCACCAGTCCTGATTCGTGAATCCTCGACCCTTTTTATATGTGTTGTCGTACAAGTCCCGCATCACATTGTCGAGAGACGCGCGATTGTCGGTTGCATCGCGGATCATGATGTCCAGCAGGAGTCCCGCAACTGATCCCTTGTCATAGTACAGGTCGTCGCTGCCGTCGACGGGCTTGATCCATGTCGATACAGCAGCATCCTCGAGAGACTGCGCGCCGGCATCGATCACCGCACCGATCTTCTCAGTCGTCGCTCCATAAAACATCCTCGGCGTAATTGCCTTGCCGCGGATCTGCGCGATATCAGCGTAGTAATCCGTCACACCCTCGCTGATCCATAGAAGCGGAGTCGGCTGCTCTCGATCGTACTGATATGGAGTCATCTCTGCCGGACGAAGTCGCTTCACATTCCACGCGTGAAATACTTCGTGCGAGTAGAGCGACGGCAGGATCGGGTTGCCGAGCACAATGGGAGAGATGATGTCGAGATGTGAGTTCTGGTGCTCGAGACCTGACGCTGCGCCGAACGCAAATCCCTGGTCTGCAACCTGGAACACTGTGTACGTATCCCATGGCACTTCGCCGAATACCGCGGCCTGATAGGGAACTATTCGCGCGAGCGTTTGAAACACCGCTGTGCGCGTTGTCGGAGTCACTGAGCCCGCTGGATACGAAGCAAATCGCATCGTTTTGCCGACGACCATCGTGCTGTCGACGTCGAACTTTCCTACGAAAAACGGAAAATCGACCAGGTCGTGATAATTCGATGCAGTGAAGCTGTTGACCGAGGTCGCAGGCTTCATCCCGGTCAGTACTCTCCAGGACGAATCAGTATGCACAGTGACCGTCGAGACAAAATCCGTGCTCTGCCCTTCGGGATAGAAAAAGAGATTAGTGCCGTTGAAGAACGCAAAGTCTGACTTGGACCACGAGTTCGCATTGTCGAGCGAATCTGCCCTGTAGTCGAATGACACCTTGACCTCACCTGCGCGAGGCAGAGCGATGCGCCACGTCTCGCCATCGACCTTGTCCCAGTCGAGCGAGTCTTTCCCCGATGTTGCGCTGAACTCACTGACGAATCGCGCAAAGTTGTCTATCTCATACGCTCCCGGCGTCCATTTCGGGAGCGAAAGAAGCACGTTGCCTGTCTGGGCTGCCGCAAACGTCATTGCAACGCGTATCGTGCGCGAGCTCGCGGTTGTGGAGTCGAACGTCACGTCGTAGCGAATCGACGAGATCGGTATCGATCGGGGAGTTTGTGTTTGGGCGGCGGCAGGGATGGCAATAGCAGCGGCCGCAGCAATCAGTTTGAGGATTTGCACCAGCATACGATACTTAGATGCAAATTGCGGTGCTATACTACGAGACTGACCTCATTTTCGAAACCAATGTTCTCAAACGACTCTGTTGCGTTCCTGAAGAAGCTACTCGATACGCCCGGCCCCTCCGGATTTGAGTCAGCGCCCGCGAAAGTCTGGCGCGACGAAGCCCGAAGCTTTGCCGATGTCCGAGGCGATGTTGCAGGAAACTCGATCGCCGAGGTGAACCCGAAGGGATCTCCGACAATCATGCTGGCAGGTCACATCGACGAGATCGGCGTGATCGTGACCTACATCGATGACGAAGGTTACGCCTATATCTCGCCGATTGGCGGATGGGACCCGCAAGTGCTCGTGGCCCAGCGGATTCGCTTCATTGGACGCGATGGCGATGTGTTCGGTGTGGTCGGCAAGAAGCCGATTCACCTCATGAAGAGCGAGGAGCGCGAGAAAGCTTCGAAGATGACCGACCTCTGGGTCGACATCGGAGCGACATCGAAGAAAGAAGCAGAGGAGCGACTGTCGGTTGGTGATCCGGGCGTGATCGACTCACGCACGATGGAATTTCCAAACGACCGTCTTGTTTCGCGCTCGATAGACGATCGCATCGGCGCATTCATCGTCCTCGAAGCGCTTCGCAGATATTCGAAAAAACCCGGCGCCGCACGCGTCATCGCAGTCGCGACAACCCAGGAAGAAATCGGCTACCGCGGAGGCGGAGCGGGTGTGTGTGCGAACTGCCTTGGCCCGCAGATGGCAATCGTCGTCGACGTCACTTTCGCAACCGATCATCCGCAGGTCGAGAAGAAGGAAATCGGTGAGGCAAAAATCGGCGGTGGTGCCGTGCTTCATCGCGGATCGATCATCTCTCCCGTTGTCTTCAATCTTCTGAGAAAGACGGCTGAAAAGAAGAAGATCGATTATTCAGTGCACGCGGCTGCCCGCGACACAAGCACGGATGCTGATGCAATTCACATTGCGCGCGAGGGGGTAGCAACCGCTCTCATCTCTGTTCCAAATCGTTATATGCACTCCCCGAACGAGATGGTTTCGCTGAAGGATGTCGATGCGATTGCGACGTTGATTGCCGAGACCTGCAAAGCCGTCTCGTCTGATACTGATTTTACGGCGCGATAACGGCACACAGAAACAACACGCCACGGAGCTATGGAGTGAGAACGATCCTGATATTTGGCCTGACCACTGTACTGGCAGCCTGCTCGACAGCTGTCAGTACTTCAAAGACAGACTATGGTCCGGCAACTGCCGACTCGACCGCAATCAGAGCCGACATCGCCTACTTATCGAGCGACAAGCTCGAAGGCCGGCTGACGGGCACAGCAGGAAACGATTCTGCTGCAGCATACATCGCGCGCCGTTATCAGTATCTGAAACTCAAGGCACCGTATCCCGGCTACATCCAGAATTTTGTCGCGCGTCCTGCAGCGCGAGCGCATTCAGGCGACACTGCCGGGCTCAAGACGCAGAACGTAGCTGCAATTCTCGAGGGATCCGATCCCTCGTTGCGCACGCGTTATATCGTGATCGGCGCACACTTCGATCACCTTGGGCGAAGCTCCCAGTATGCGATGGACCCGAGTGCCGGCAACGCGATTCGCAACGGCGCAGACGACAACGCATCAGGAACTGCAGCTGTCATGCAGCTCGCGCGCATGTTGTCAGTCAGTCGGCCTAAGCACTCGGTCGTGTTCGTGAATTTCAGCGGCGAGGAAGAAGGCCTGCTTGGCTCGCAGTATTTCGTGGACAATTCTCCAGTGCCGCTCGACAGCATCGTCGCGATGTTCAACTTCGACATGGTCGGTCGCCTCAAGGACGACAAGCTCTTTGTATACGGAACCGGCACCGCGACTGAGCTTCCAGCGCTTGTCGACAGCGCGAATCTCAAAATTGTTCCAGCGCTTTCGATTCAGGGCGGTGGCGATGGCTTCGGTTCATCCGATCACAGCTCGTTCTATGCGAAGAATATCCCCGTGCTTCATTTCTTCACCGACAGCCATGAGGACTATCATCGCGCAACGGACGATGTCGAAAAGATCAACGCTGCAGGTGAAGCGCGCATCGTGAATCTTGCGTTCGACATGGTGAAGTCACTCGATAATCGCCCCGCGCGTCTCAGCTTCATTCGCTCGACGCGTCCGTCGCGAATGGGTCCGAGCAGCTCGGGCTCGCAGGCGTATCTGGGCTCTGTTCCTGATATGTCGGCGCCTGCTGTTCCTGGTCTCAAGCTGACTGGTGTTCGCGCAGGCAGCCCTGCGGAAAAGGGTGGGCTCGCTGCTGATGACATCATTGTCGAGTTCGGTGGAAAGACTGTTACCGATATTCAGTCGTACAGTGATGCGCTGTACTCACATAAGCCGGGTGATGTCGTAAAGGTCGTATTCCTTCGAGATGGGAAAAGGATGGAGACGACCGTCACGTTGAGTACGCGGGGCGGGTAAGAAAAAGCGCGTCGTCCGTCGCCCGTCACCCGACACCCGTGACAATCTCTCACGGGCGACGGGCGACGGGTGACGGGCGACGGACGACGCGTTGTTCGCAGTTAGTTTTACACGATGCCTGAGTTCATCCCCCCTCCAAGAACCTCCGGGTTCACCGAGACGACGACTTCCCCTCTGTACTGGTGCGCCTACGGCCCACCCGCAGCGCAGCGGCTTCTCGTTCTCCATGGGGGTCCCGGCGCTCATCACGATTACCTGCTTCCGCAGATGCTTCATCTCGCGAAGCGGTACAACGTGATCTTCTACGACCAGCGGGGCGGCGGAAAATCGAAGTCCGACGAGCGCGAGCACATCACCTGGAAAACTCATGTGATGGATCTCCATGCGATCATCCGCGAGTTCGCTATCCCGTCTCCGTCGATTGTCGCGTACTCGTTTGGAGGAATGCTCGCGGTGCTTTACGCGCTCGAAGCACGAAAGCACGACAGCATGAGAAGCCCATCGCGACTGGCACTGATAGACTGCGCTCCGCTCAGGATGGAGTATCGCAAGGCGTTCGAGGCGGAATTTCTCAAGCGCCAGAACGGAATGCAGATCCGTCGGCTGCGTGAGGAGCTCGCTGCGTCGGGACTGCGCGAGAGCGATCCCTCAGAATACAAGCAGCGAACTTTCGAGCTTGCGGTTGCACCGTATTTCGCCGATCCCGCGAAGGCGAAAAACCTCACACCGTTCCGCGTAACCGGCAGAGTTCAAACATCGGTGTGGGAGAGCCTCGGCAGCGACTACGATCTTATCAAGGATCTCAAGCCCATGGGATTTCCCACGATGTTTATTCACGGCCGTGACGATCCTATTCCCACTGCGTCTTCCCTGGAGGGGTCAAAAGCAATGGAGGGCGAGCTCGTGCTTCTGGACGATTGCGGTCACGTGCCATACGTTGAACAACCCGGCCAGCTGTTCGGAGCGCTGGATAGATTCCTCGCCGCGACCGATCCCAAATGAGTATCAGCACGATGTCCGACTTCGGCATAACTCAGCAGCACCTCTCCACCATCGAGATGGACGGCAAGCCATGCGCGGTTTCGGTGCGCATCGCGTACGATGGAATCGAGTACATCGGCCGGCTCTTCTTCTCCGATCCGCAGACGGGCGAGGGCATCACCGACCACGGCGCAATTCCGGGCCGCACGGTTGAGGAAGCGATCGACATGGCCCGCCGCCTCAACATCGAGGACTTCACGCGCCGCTATCACCGCGCGCGCGCCGACAAGCGCCGCTACACCTCGCTCCGCCGCGCAACCGACGAGATGCTCATGAAGATCAAGTACATGAATCGCGTCTCGATCAACATGCGCAACGGACTTCTCGATCGCGAAGGTGCAAAGCAGGAAATCGAGCTGATCCAGAAACAGCTTCATGACATGATCGAGAGACTCCCTGCGCACGCCGGCATGGAAGGGTAAAAGCTCTGGCGCCAGGTTTTCCTTGAGGCCCGAAAATCGCCAGAATCCTGAATCATGGATTCCAGAACAGCCGCGCATGTCTTAAACCAGATTGGCTCCCTATTAGAGCTGAGCGGCGCCCCGCGATACAAGGCAAGAGCATTCCAGAAAGCAGGCCGATCAATCCTCGCACTTGGCGCCGATGATCTCACACCGCTCCTCAAATCAGGCGAGCTCGCAAAAACCCCCAACGTCGGGCCAGCCACTCTCTCCGTCGTCCAGGAGTTGATCGAAAACGGAGAATCGAGCTACCTCGAACGCCTCCGAAGTGAAATCCCCCAGGGACTCACACAGATGGCACGCGTCCCCGGACTCGGCATCGCAAAAGTCAAACTGATCCACCGCGAGCTCGGCGTCGAAACGCTCGAAGATCTCGAGCAGGCAGCACGCGATGGCCGACTTGCAAAAATTCCGAAATTCGGGCTGAAAACCGCGGAGAGAATTCTCTCGGGCATCGAGTTCGCCCGTGACTCCGGCAAGCGATCCCTATATCACCGAGCGCTGGCACAAGCGGTTGTCCTTCGCGATGGCGTCTCGCGACATCCGGATGTCGAAGAAGCCATCATCGCGGGAGCCGTTCGCCGTCATCATGAAACCGTCGGGGACATCGACATCGTCGCAGTCTGCTCGGCAAATCCTGAAGAAGTCGCACGCTCGTTTTCCAATGCACCCGCAATCTCGGATGTCGCTCACAACGGCGCACGCGTGTCGATTCACTTCATAGATGACACGCGAATGGAGCTGTGGTGCACA
>DATEDH010000102.1:0-2494 GCA_035281765.1 Gemmatimonadaceae bacterium | reverse complement strand
CGTGAGCCGCGCAGGAAAATGAATTGAACGTTGTCTGCTTCAGCGCGCAGAATGTCGCGGTATGCCCGCTTGAGGGCAGAACATGACAGGATCACTCCAACGTTCTCGTCATTCGCAACTCGAATTCTTCGCGCCAGCGTGCTCAGCCATCCTGTGCGATCAGTATCCGTAAGCGGAATTCCCGACGACATCCGCTCGATGTTCTCCGTCGAGTGAAAATCATCTCCTTCCACGAAATCCAGATCGAGTGCGCGTGCGAGCCGCGATCCGATGAGGCTCTTTCCCGAGCCCGAAACGCCCATCACGACATAAATCCCCGTATTCACGAGGGTGAAATACGGCCTCAGCGAGCCATTCGCGAGGGCTTCCGCACTCATCGATCAGGCGTAGTTTCCACCCATGGCCCTGTCGCAGCGGTTCCAACTGCGTCTGGTATCCTTGACGATGCTCGCAGCATCGCCGGCTGCCGCGATTGCGCAGCAGTCCACCGCTGAACGCAACGCCTGCTCTCTAGTCCTGCCTGCTGATTCGGCGGCGATAGCAGCTGCGGAGGCCCGCACAAAAGCCTATCTCGCCTCGCAGGATTCGCTCATTCACAACGACTGGCCGAACCTCGGACGCTACAAAGACTCCAACGCAGTTTTGAAAGCACCGCCCCCCGCGGAAAAACGCGTTGTCTTTATGGGGAATTCGATCACCGAAGGATGGGCTCAGCACTTCGCTGCGATGTTTCCCGGCAAGCCGTACATAGGACGCGGTATCAGCGGGCAGACCACTCCGCAGATGCTCGTGAGATTCCGCCAGGATGTTCTGGCGCTCAAGCCAAGCGCGGTCGTCATTCTGGGTGGAACCAATGACATCGCAGGAAATACGGGCCCGTCGACAATCGAGATGATAGAAGACAATCTTGCGTCGATGTCAGAGATCGCGAAAGCAAATGGAGTGCGCGTCGTACTGTCTTCGGTACTCCCTGTTTACAAGTATCCGTGGGCACCGCGACTCGACCCTGCAATGCAGATCGTAAAGCTCAATGCATGGATGAAGAATTACGCAGCAGAGAACGGAGCCGTGTATCTCGATTATGAGTCGACCATGTCGGACGAGAAGCACGGACTCAAGTGTGAGCTGACGTACGACGGTGTTCATCCGAACACCAGCGGCTATCGCGTGATGGCGCGGTTAGCCGAGAAGGCGATCGCCGACGCTTTGAGTGGAGCGCACTAGATGCAGAATCCCCAGTACGACGCAATCGTAGTCGGATCCGGAATTTCCGGAGGATGGGCCGCGAAGGAATTGACCGAGAGAGGCCTTCGCGTTCTTCTGCTCGAGCGCGGGCGCAACGTCGAGCACATCAAGGATTACGTCAACGCGACCAAGGGTCCGTGGGAGTATCCGCATCGCGGTGGACGCACGAAAGCAATGGAAGAGATGTACCCCGTCCTGAAGCGCGACTACGCCCTCAACGAGAAGAATCTTTCCTTCTGGGTGAACGAGAAGGAATCGCCATACACCGAGGTGAGACGGTTTGACTGGTTCCGCGGCTATCAGGTCGGTGGAAAGTCCTTGATGTGGGGACGCCAGAGTTACAGATGGAGTCAGTTCGACTTCGAGGCCAATTCAAAAGACGGAACGGCCATCGACTGGCCGATCAGATACTCCGATATTGCGCCGTGGTATGATCACGTCGAGCGTCACGCTGGCATTGCGGGATCGCACGAAGGATTGCCGCAGCTGCCCGATGGACAATTTCTTCCAGCGATGCCACTCAACTGCGGCGAGGAAGTAGTTGCAGGGCGAGCGAAGAAATTGTTCGATGGAAAACGACACATCATTCCGGGCCGAGTCGCGAACCTGAGCCAGGCCCACAACGGCAGGACTGCCTGTCAATACAGGGATGCATGCTGGCTTGGCTGCCCGTACGGAGCGTACTTCAGCACGCAGTCATCGACTCTGCCGGCTGCCGCGAAGACTGGCCGCCTTACTCTCAAGCCGTTCGCGATCGTCAGCGAAGTTCTTTACGACGCTAACAAGAAGCGCGCGACGGGAGTTCGTGTAATCGATGCGGTCACCGATCAGACGACTGATTATCAGGCGCCTGTGATTTTCCTTTGCGCGTCGACATTGAATTCCACATGGCTTCTCCTGCGCTCCGCGACCGACGTATGGCCGGGTGGACTTGGCAGCTCGTCTGGGGAGCTCGGTCACAACCTTATGGATCACCATTTCCGCGTCGGCGCGCAGGGCGGACTCGAGGGAATGGAGGACAAGTACTACTACGGCCGGCGGCCGACCGGGTTCTACATCCCTCGCTATCGAAATCTTTTCGGCGACAAGCGGGAGTATCTCCGCGGATTCGGCTATCAGGGAAGTGCGGGGCGCTCAGGATGGTCGCGCGCAGTTGCTGAGCTTGGTGTTGGCGGTGCATTCAAGGATTCGCTCACCGAGCCGGGTGGATGGGGAGTTGGAGCGACTGCATTTGGCGAGATGCTTCCGG
>DATEDH010000101.1:0-2626 GCA_035281765.1 Gemmatimonadaceae bacterium | reverse complement strand
CGCGCGCCGCCCAGAGACTCAATTGCAGATCGCTGAGCGGCAACCGCGGCGGAATTGCCGCCGAGTCGAATCAGGATCTGCGGTTTCTCCGCAAGCTGAAGTCGGGACGCAACACCTGCATCGATGAGCTCGACAGAGTAGGGAATGCCTGGCGCGCTCAACACCGAGTTGATGCGCTGCTGAATAGCAGTTGCGTTATCTGAGACTCCAATGCCAAGCGTGACGGAGTTAGCGGGTTTCGAATACAGGCGAAGAGTCGCTTCGGTTATTACGCCGAGCGTCCCCCAGGATCCAGTGATGAGACGTACGAGATCGAAGCCAGCGACGTTTTTTACAACGCGCCCGCCACCACGAACGGATTTCCCTTCGCCCGTGATGAACTCGATTCCAAGAATGAGATCACGCGCACGTCCAAATGCACTTGCAAGCGGGCCGAATGACCCGGTTGCGATTGTCGCTCCAATTGTCCCGTCTCTCGAGCCAAACGGATCGAGCGGAAACCACTGGCCTTCGGCTGCGGTGATGTCGTCGATCTCCTTGAGAGTCGTACCGGATTTTACGGTTATGGTGAGATCGCCGGGTACATAATCAACCACGCCGGAGTGTGTCGCGAGCGGCGCAATGCGAGTGGCATCGACGGGACGTCCGGCATCGATCCAGTGAGATCGTCCCGCAATGCGAAGCGGTGAGCGCATCGCAGCTGCATCCTGCACGGTGTCGCGGATAGTGTCCTGCGCAAGGAGAAGAGAGCTCACGAAGCGCGCCCGGCTGGAGTAGCGCGCCACTCCTGGCACGAATGAATCGGAACAACCTTGCCGGGATTCGCGCGGCGATCCGGATCGAATACTTCGCGCAAGCGGCACATTGCGCCGAGTGAATCCTGGGAGAATATCAGCTCGATGTATCCGATCTTGTCGAGGCCCACACCATGTTCACCTGTGATGCTTCCGCCTGATGCGACGCACGCGCGCATGATCTCGCCCATCGCCTTATGGACCCGATCTGCTTCATCCTGATTATCCGCGTTGTACGGAATGTTCGGATGGAGGTTGCCGTCGCCTGCATGAAAGACGTTGCAGACAGTGACGCGATTGTTGTCGGCTATCTCGCGGATTTTCATCAGCACTTCGGCGAGCTTCGTGCGCGGAATGACTGCATCCTGTACGACCAGATGCGGCGCCATTCGGCCCATTGCGCCGAATGCTTTTTTTCTTCCCTGCCAGAGCCGCGCGCGCTCGGCATCGTTCTGTGCAACCTTCACGTTTCGCGCGCCGCCTGCAATGCAGAGATCGCGCACAGTATCGCGATCTGCATCCACGCCTTCAGCGATTCCATCGAGCTCCACGAGAAGAACTGCTGCGGCGTCTGCGGGATATCCCGCGGCGTAGACCGACGACTCGACAACCTGTATTGTCGGTGCATCCATGAATTCGAGCGCGGCGGGAACGATTCCCGATGCAATGATCGCCGAAGTGACGTGAGCGGCGTCGTCGACTGATGTGAAATCAGCGAGCATCGTGCGCACTGCAGCGGGTTTTCGCGTAAGGCGCACGGTGATGTCGAGCGCGATGCCAAAGCATCCTTCGGATCCGATGAATGCGCCGCGTAAATCGTATCCAGCCGCTTCGCCATCCGGATTTCCGAGCGTGACAATCTCGCCATCGGGAAGAATCACTGTCATTGCGATGACGTGATTCAGTGTCACACCGTATTTGAGACAGTGCGGTCCGCCGGCGTTTTCGGCGATGTTGCCGCCGATCGTACACGCAGCTTCGCTCGACGGATCCGGCGCGTACAACAGGCCGAGCTGAGCGACTGTCCGATTCAAATGGAGGTTCACTACTCCGGGCTCGACAACTGCACGGAGATTGTCGCGATCGATGGAGATGATCTGCTTGAGGCGATGCATGCCGAGGAGGACGATGTCGTCGGCGAGCGCGCCTCCGGAGAGTCCGGTTCCGGCGCCCCGGGGCACAAAGGCGACTTTTTCTTCTGCGAGAAGGCGGACGACGGCGATCGCCTCGTCACGGTTGCCTGGAAATACAGCAATGCGCGGCATTCGCCGATATCCGGGCAACCCGTCCGAGTTATACACGAGCAGGTCGCTTTCACGCTTCATGACGAAGCGCTCACCGACAATCGATTCCAGTTTTTCGGCGAGACGATGATCTGTCATTGCGCTCTAGCGGGGAGGTTTGTCTTCCTCTTGGGCTGCTGCCGGATCTGGCGCGACGAGCTTCAGCACGTCTTTCTCGAAACGATATTCGAGAGGCGCTTCAACCATGGCTGCCTCACCATCGAAAGATATCCGCACGCGCTTTCTCCGCACGCTGATGGAGAGGTTATTCACGATATATGAATCCAGCTCAGGCGATCGCGATGCCTCGCGCACTCCGTTGGAGAACGCGTCCAGCGCGACGACAAACAGGCGCGCTCGCCGTCGTCCCTTGACGGCCATTACGTGGAGGCCGCGTCGTCCGTTCTCTATCCGGCCGCCCAGCGTCGGGACTTTGAGCTCGCGCTCACCGACAGCAATGAAAAGCATCGGGGTGCTGAACGAATATTTACGGCCCTCGACTTCGAGCTCCACCCGGACTGTCGGCATTCGTATCACGGTCCAGACGAG